>NZ_JAVDQG010000004.1:0-300000 GCF_031454155.1 Desmospora profundinema | reverse complement strand
CAAAACTGTCGATGATGTTTGTAACCGCTTGGTTGTTGGCAGAGACTGCAAAGATGACTGGGGGCTCCTGTTGATGGAAAGCTGCCTTCACCCAACGGTTGGCAACCACACTATGTAAAAGCGTCGTTTTCCCCGTTCCCGGCGGTCCATTGACAGCCAGGATCTCACCCTGATCCAACGACAGATAATGGTGAAGCGTCTCTCGTTGTGAAGGGGATAGTGGAAAAAGCCCTCCCATCTGTCCCACATGTTTTTTCGCTTCCTCCCTCTCTTCTAATGGGGATAAAAGGGGTCTTTTTTCCCTTTTATCCTTTTGCGTATATCGGTGAAGCAGGGGAGAGTAGTGTTGTTGATCCAATAGGTGATCATAAATTCCCAACAGATGAAAGACCGCTCTACTAAAATCCGTTTCTAATAGTAAATAACCATTAGGCAACGACTCATACCCTTCCATCTGGAACTGATCCCACTCCTGCCCCGTAACCATACGAAAGAAATCCGAACAATAACGCCAATAGGACTCCCAACCCTGATCAGGAGTCGGTAATCGATGTTGATTGAGAAACTGGTCCACCGCTTCTATGGATCCAATCGTAGCGCGATCATCCAGTGCGGGTGTTAACAGCTCCCTCGGGATAAAAGGGGGAGACTTTTCAATCATGGAGAGCCGACCCTCTCGATCCATCGATACAGGAATCCAGATTAAGTTGTTCTCCTCTCGCTTTCCGGTCCGTTTCACTCCCTCAACCGACTGAACGATCACTCTTATCGGAGATAAAAATAACTGTACTTCCTGAGGGGTTTCATCCTCATGGTTGGTATCCGGTTTCCTCGATTTTCTCTTCCGTTTCTCTTTATCCTTTTCGTTTATCTTTTCAAAAACTTGTTTTACATTTTCGGGATCGATCTGTCCCATTTGTAGTTCCTTATTTGATACTGGAAGCGGATGTACCGTTTCTCCCCCTAACCGAGCACCATCAATTAAGCACGTACGCCAATAACGAAGAACTTTCGTCGTCCACGATGAAGTTTTCGATTCTAACGCTTCCATTCTCTCTCCTCCTATTTGGGCAATGTCTAAAACCAATTCCGACCGGACCCTAGCAAAAGAATTTCAATTCAATCATGAATACTATACTATTTCAAAACTCCTTTATATACTCCAGTATACTTGCGCAAAACGAATTTTTAAATGTTCCTTTGAGTATTTAATGACTTTTTCTTAATAAGTCATATACATATCCGGGTCTTTGGCTGATTACCCGAAAAAAGGTAAAATGTGCGCTTCCACACAGATCATTGTGATAAAATGTCACTGGAGTTTCCACTATGGTGCTTATTTACTATTATAAAGCAAGAAAAAAGCTCCTTTGTGAAACAGATTTGAATAGACAACCAAACCTATTACACAAAGGAGCGAGTATTCATGAAACATCTGCTCTACTTCGATCTTCTTCAATCCAGTATAATTTCAGGACAATGCCAGGGAGTGCAAGGTTCAATATTCCTTATTCCTCTTCAAATCCAAAGCTCTTAAACTTTAACGTCCGACTGTTCTCCGTGACTGTCCGAACCACATCTTCTTTAGCACCGTCGGGAAGATATGCTTCAATATCAACGCGAATCTCCACCTCGGCTCCATCTAGTTTCTGCAGGTGCTGAATGATTTCGTTCGCGATGTCATTGGCGTTGCTTATAAAACGGACCGGATCCAGTTGGACAGTTCCGAAGAAACGACGCAGTTTTTTCTCAGGCTGCGGCAGGAGATCAGGTGAAGGTTTTCCGGTTATATCATCATTGCCGGTTTCCCTGGGAGTAACCGGGGATCCATTTCCCCTGGCGGCGCTTCCATCGATTTCTCCTCCCCCATTTTCTCTTTGATTACCGTTTTCTCCACGGACCGTAACTATCCGCCGCTTTTCCTCGTCTTCCTTCTCCTGCTTCAATGCAGCTTCGGGTGCTACGATCACGGAGTCTCCGTTCATCATTACACGGGGTTCGGTGTTTACGGTTTGCAGGTTAAGATAACGCCCTCGTTTTTCGTCCCAACCTTCCGCATAAGCAAATGTATCCTCGATGCTGATCTGACGGATACCATCTTCCACCGCTTCGATCAATACCTGTCGGTCCCTAAGACGGGGGAGGTAAAGGTAGGAAGCGAAGTCTTCCCACAGTCTCTTTAACCCCACATGGTTGCTATCCAGAAAGTAGTATTTATTTAATGCCATTCGCAAGCGGAATGCGGCAAATTGGGTGATAAGACCCTCTTCCTCAAGAAGTTTCTTGCTGGCCCGCTTTGCCAGCGTCTCCGATCCTTTCAGGCGGCTTTCTTCCCACTCCACCGGCCCCTGGTCATCCTGGGTCGGATTTAGCAGCCAGATATACGTCTCCTGTAAGCGGGTTTGAACCGCATCATTCGCTTGTTTTCGCTTAGTATCCGCTTGTTTCCGCTGAAAAGCATCTAGGTTGAGTTCTACTTCCTCATCCATGATGGACTCCCAGGCCAAGTATTGGCGGATGGATTGGTTTAGTTCCTCCAATCGGGTGCGATCCGGGGCGAGGAACATCAGCATGTTCCGATAGAGGCGCGGACCGCTGCCTCTCTGGTTAAGAATGTTGTTCGCCTCGATCCTCGCCGGACTTTCTTCATTCCTTGCCGAATGGGGATAATTCGGTCCCAGGATTACCAAACGGGCCGTGGTCTCATCAGGAATGTCGGCACCCGATTCCGGTGCGATATGGACAGCAGTAAACTCTCCCCGGTCCCGCTGCTGGGAGCGAAGCCGTCGGAGTAATTCCTCCTTGACGGTCTCCTCATCCTGTTGCTCGGCCCGGTCCTGACCCAATCGAGTTACACTAGGCTGAGTGGAATACCAGTAGCGCTTTCCGTCCACATACAGATGAGTCGCCTGATCGGTCAGACGGCGGAGCGCATCTCCGAATGTGGCTGCGCTTTCTCCTGGCTGGACACACCCCAATTTGATAGTCTTCTCCTCAATCCCCCGGTTGTTGGCCCGTTCATGGGGGGCTGACCCCATATAGATGGTACGAGCCACGCGACGGGCAGCAGAGTAACGAGCGAGATTGGGGTTCCCTCGCTCTAGGGAGAGTGGCAGAGAACCGACACCGTCCACATCCCGTTCGATCACCGGTCTCCAGGGGTCATCCAGATATTTGGTCAGTTCAGACTGAACGGAGGGCTCGTCTACCGGGATCATCCCGGGCATGATCAGAAGACTGCTGTCGTTCCGCTCCCAGAGGGTATGGATAACCGCGGCCATCAACCGCAGAACTCCCCGGGTCCGCTGAAACTTGTCCAGACTGGACCAGGAACCATACAGGCGGTCAAAAAGCTCCGGATGAATGGGGTAGGCCGCCTCCATCCGTCGGCGGTAATCTCCTTCTTTACATTCCGATGGAAACTCCTGGGTCTGCTCCCGGTACAGCTGGGCATATCCATTGATCACTGCGTCTCGGGCTGCAAATCTATGTTGTTCGGAGATCGGTTCAAACAACCGACGCCGTACAATCTCAAAGCCCTCTTCCGTACTAGCTGGACTCCAGGCGGACTGGAGGCGAGAGAAGGTGTTTTTCAACCGAGCGAGTGCTTCCCGCCCCCCTTCCCCGCCCATCTCGATATCCGATGAGGGAATACTAGCCACCACTAGTGCACCAGGGGAACGTTTTGCCGCTTCCGTCAAGGCCTGGGCAAAAGTGATGTTTGCATCGAAGGAACCGGCGGGTAGATCCCTTTTCTCATAGGTCTGTCCTACATAGCGGACCCATTCATCGATCAAGATCAGGCTGGGGGAATACTGAGTGAAAAGCACCTGTAGGACATCCGAACCCGGACTGATTCCTTTTTGGTCAGATTCCGCCACCATAGCATATCCTTCGACCCCTCCCAGTTGCCAGGCCATCTCTCCCCACAGGGTATGGACCACAGTACCGTCTTCTTTTTTATCGGTCTGACCCGGAGACAGAGCCGTTCCGACCAGTACCGCCCGGTAAGCCCGGGCCCAATCCACGCCGGTTTCCTGCATTAACTCTTCCACACCAGCCAGCTCTTGAGGCGGAGTCTTTCCAAAGAGATGATACAGTGCCAACATGGAGTGGGTTTTCCCACCACCGAAGTTGGTCTGCAGTTCCACTGCCGGTGCACCACCCTTTCCGGCGGTTCGAAGCAGGGCATCCTTCAACAGGTTACTAAGTCCCTCCGTAAGAAAGGTCCGACGGAAAAATTCCTTTGGATCACTATATTCCGGTGCACCTTCTCCCCGGTGCACCTGTGCCAGATCAGCGGCAAACTCCGCCTGCTGATATCTCCCCGAGGAGACATCCGGGTGGGGGGTGACAATCTCTCGCCAGGGCTTAAGACCGGTAGAGGGTTGTCCTTGAATCGGGGTGGAAGAGGCTTTCCGTTTTTCCCACCGAGCTTTTTCGGCAAAGCTGTTTCGGAGAAGCTCCTGTTTCATCTCGCCGACTTCCCTGGCTTCCTTCGCCGAAATGGCGGTCAATAACCGTTCCATACTGTCCAGGGCCCGGTAAGCATCATCGGTGGAGAAGGATTGCTGGTGGGCCCAGTTGTTCCGCACATCCCGCAACTCAAAAACAAGTGTGCGTTCTGATCGGCCCAGGGGCTTCCCGAAGACATCGTGCCATAAGTTGCCGATCAGGACGAACATCGCCTGCACATCCATCAACACTTCGGCCCCGTCCTTTCCCTGCCAGCTCATGGCCTGGCGCAGAATTTCCTCCGTCTTCTCTTTCCAGGCGGGTCCGTAACGGCCATTCATCTCCCGTTCGATAAAGGGGGCCAGGCCCTGTTTCAGCAGTTCCAAGCCTTTTCCGATCCGTTCTGAATTGCTTACGGCCATTTAGACACCCCATTTCTGTTGATCTATCCAACCGTTCTTACGAGTTAAAGTTAAGACTGTCCTGTCCCGGGGGAGCTATTTCTTCCCGAGTGGCAAGGTCGGTGATATGGGGCCAGGAAGTAACCAGCCCGTTGTATGCAAGGGCTTCCTGTGCCCAACCTTTTCGCTCGCAGAGGGTGTAGAGGCGATAAGCTAAATCCCGGGCGGCTTCTCCGGTTTCCCCCAGCTGACGAAAAAGAGTGGCCGCACCTGTCTCCCCGTCCGTCTCTAAGGCTCGGATCAGATACTGAACCGCCTCCCACACCGTCACCCGATCATCCTCATTCGGATTCCAGTCTTCCAGGAGCTCTTCCCGTTTCAACAGGCGTACTTTGCCGCTCTTTGCTTCCAGGATACCGGCTTCCACCAGACCCTCCACAGAAGTGTTCCGAGCCGTGGACAGGGTCTCCGCCTCCCCGTAAGGTCCTCTCTCCATCCCGTGCTGCTCAAACCAGGAGAGAGCCCAGCGGGTGTCAGAGTCAAACTCCCCCTCCTGCTCAGCGAGAAACTCGTCAAGGGTCTGATTGATAAGAGCCAGCGCCGTCCGCACACGCATCGCGGTTCCGTCGGACTCAATCACCTTGCCGTAGCGGGAGAAGACGGCCATTCCGGGGCCGATCGCCGCCTGGGCCATATCCACGGGGGCGATGTTCCCTTGTTGCAAATCCCGCAGAGCATCGGGCAACTCCCGCTTTAAGGCCCGTAGGAAATCCCGCCGTGTGATGGGACGGGTGTCCTCCGGACGGGGACGGCAGACGAGGACGATGGAGGAGGCGAGAGCGTTGGTACCGCTCGCAACCATCCGGTTACCTAATTCTGTCCGCATCGGCCACGTTCCGGTGATGGAGAAACCTGATCGGATCAAACCTTCCAGCATCGTCTCCCACCCTGTGGAAGCAACCGCTTGCTCCCCTTCCTTGCCCGATGCGGCCGCCGCTTCCGCCTGTTTAAAGGCGTAATAGACAGTCAAGGGGAATTCGGGATGGGCCGTCTCCCGCATCCTAGTGAAGGCTTGACGCAACCCATTTTCAAAGAAGGACTGCGCTTTCTTTTTGTCTCCGTCAAAACGGTAGGGCGTGGCCACCAGTTCCTCCGATTTAGGAACCAACATCGTACTGAACAAATCAGGGTAAATCCCTTGCAACGAGCGGCGGAGCCACACATAGAAGAAATCAGATAAGTCCGCATAACCGATATTGTCATAATAGGGTGGATCAGTGGAGATGATTGGTTGATCAATCCTTCTGATCGGGGCAGTCGAATCGGCCTGTTTTACAGATCCTCTTGTACAACAGGGAGTCTCTCTAACAACTTCAACAATCCAATGGACCGCGCCATTAAAATTCCCGGTAGAATTGCTCATGGGATTCGATTCCGCAAAATCCCATGTCATGGGAATGGCTTGACGTCCAAAAGTATTTCGAACCTTAACATATCCTGTATCCCAGCTACAAATTGTTGAACCTCTATCCGCAACCCGATCCACGGCAAATGCCAAATACGTAGCCACCGCATCGGCATAAGCCGCCGCCCCGGTACCGCCGTCCTTCAAGGAAACGCCGTCATCAGATAGGCCGAAGGCGGTGGCGTCCCGCCGCACCTGCTCCCGGGCCTCCCCCACCAAATCGCTGAAGGTATTCAAGGCGACCAGCTGGCGGGGGGTAAACAGATCCGCAAACGTATTCATCCCGTAATTAGGAGTTTTAAAATCACGGGGATTAACCGGCAAGTCAGCTTCTGGCTTCCAATCCGGAATCGCTCTTCTTGCGATCTCCTCATGCTCCTCTGTCGGTGGGAGATACACCCTTCCGTTCGATCCTTCAGCCACAATCGCCATCAGCCGGAACTTCATTCGTCCAGCCTTCCCTTCGGTACGAATATAATTAAAAGGCATGGGTACCCCCGAGAGCAAGCAGGTTCCACCCCGCCGGTTGACGGTCCCGTCCCGGGGGTTCCCTTTCCCCATCCGTACTTCAAACCGGTAGGTATTCCTCTCCCGATCCACCAATGGTTCCACCCAGGCTTCCTTCCCCTTCTTCTTCGACAGCCAAAAAGAGCGGACCAGAGGAACATGAGCTCCCTTGCAGGCCGGGTTGGGGCTGGCGACGGTACGGGCCCAAAGCCAGGCGATCACTGTGGCTTCCCCGCCACCCTGCTCCTCCGGCAGTTTCACTTTGGGGTAGAGGTGGCCGATTCGTTTCTCCGCCTCGTCCCGCATCCATTTTCCGTAATAGCGAACACCTTCTGCGAGGCCCCAGGCTCCTTTCCATTCACTCAGATCGCGCTCCGTCTCTTGACCGGGATGAACGGGAAGTTGTCCAGCAAATTTGGGCGGAATCTCGATCAACGCCTTGTTAATCAGCACCGCCACCGGGTTCAGGTCGCTGGCATGGGCCTCTAATCCCAACCGCTGAGCTTCCAGGGGGATGGAGCCGCCACCGGCGAAAGGATCCAGCACTGGCGGTGGATTACCGCCAGTGCTTTTACGGATTTCTTCCCGTGCTTCTTCCAGGACTTCCTCATCGTTAATGTTTTCCCATTTCACCAGTTTTTCAATTATGTTGAAAAGGCGCAGCCGCTCTCGGTCCTGATCCTCTTCCTTGGGGAAGCGGTCGGGATGGCTGGAGGGATCATCCACCAGCTGGGCGAAAAGGACCGCCCGGCAGGCAGCCAGAGGACGGCGGGCCCACCACAGGTGCAGGGTGGAGGGGTGGCCGTGGCGGATCGATTTCTCCCGGGCCAACTCTTTATTGATCGCTTCCAGCGGCAATGCCACTTCGATTAGTTTTTTCTTCTGCTGTTGCATCCGGTTCGACTCCTTGTTCCCAAAGTTTCTTCCAATTATAGTTCACACTAGTGGCAGCAAAGTCAGGGGGTTGTTGGAAGGGCCGACGGACATAGCGAGCATTGCAGATCTTAGCGTCGTATCCGTAGGGAATGCCTCGCTCCCGCACCTTCAATGGGTCCGTTTCAGATGATTCCTCCAAAGGAACCTGTACCAGCGCCAGGATGAACTCGTCGGGTTTGTTCAGCCCTCTGATGATCTCATTCTTGGTGACGGTGACGGTATCGGCGCCCTCAATCCGGCCTTTCACTTCGATGAACCGGAGCTGCCCCGTCTCTGGCACCACCGATTCAATATCATAGCCACAGTTGTCTTTGCTAACATCCCGGGGTACAAAGCCGAGAGCCTGCTCTGCTTCCATCACCGTCTCCATCGCCATCTGCTCCACCCGCTCCGTCTCCCGGGCGAAACGTCCCGGTTCAGTCCGTAGCTCTCCTTTCAGCTGACGGATGAGGCCACCGGGGATAACGAGAGCTCCACCGACGACGATGGGAGGCAAGGGGGAGAGCTGAATCTCTTGATCTAGTTCTTTCATCCGTTTTTGCAGGCGAGCCTGCAATTCATCCGCCCGTTCACGGGCTTTGGCAGAATTAATTTTGGCATTAATTTTGCCCGCCTCTTCCTGGGCTTTCAGATCGGCGGCCCGTTGATCCCAATAGTTAATCTCCTTCAACAGCCGATCCCGGACCGCCTGTCGGATCTTACGAACCAACTTTTCCTTCGGCCCCATGATATCTTGCAAATGACAGGGGACCAGATGAGCGCTGGCATGACGGATCGCCTGTTTCTCTAGATCCCGTGTCAACCAATCCCCCTCCAGCAGGGGAAGGATGAGCTCCTTTTCCTCTTTCTTCAAAGGGCGGTAATCCAGGTAGGGAGCATCTCCAGCGTGATGGGCCTGACCCTGGTCGTCAATCTCAATGTACTGCATCCGTCGGGAAACCACCCGCCGCTCTCCCGACGGATCGGTGCAGCCGTCCCGGATGGAGTGTTCCAGATAACAGAGAGCGCGAACCTCATCCCCTGAATCGTTCTCATTCACCAGGATGGCTCCCTGTTTCAACGTATCCCGGTATTTCTCCATAATAAGATCGATGGTAGCATCCAACAGGGGATGGCCCGGACAGACAAAGGCAGCAGGGGGTTTTCCCGGAAGATGGATCAGCGATTTATCGAAACAGATCCGTTCATAGCGTTTCATCACCGCTTCCCCGACCCCAATCTGCCGATCTCGGTTGCGGATGGAAGGAGGAACCCGGGTAATCTCATACCGACCCGCTTCCCGCAGACGGATGAAGCCACCCAATTTTTGAAATGCCTCGATGAAGAAAGCGGAAATAAAATGGGGCTGAAGGCGTCGTGCTTCTGCGCGCTCCATCTCCTCTTTAATCCGGAGGGGGTTGATCGTGTTGTGGGTAAGGGCTTTTTCATCCAATAGTTTCCGGATACGGTTGTGGTCCAGCCTTTCTTCCACTACCTGCTTAAGACGAGCTTTCACATCCTGACTGTCTCCGTAACGGATCGCTTCAATCAATAGTTCCCTCAGTTCCACCCCGTCGATGGCTTTGCCCAGGACATCAAAGACACTCCCTCCCAAAGCCTCCCGTTCGGCCTCCAGCTTCTGCAGGAGCCGGAGGTAGACCTCCCCTTCCCGGGTCTCGTCGGCAAGGAGGTTCCACAGATGACAAACTTCTGTCTGGCCAATCCGATGAATACGGCCGAACCGTTGCTCCAGCCGATTGGGATTCCAGGGGAGATCATAATTGACCATCAAGTGAGCCCGCTGCAAATTGATCCCTTCACCGGCGGCATCTGTGGCAATCATGATCTGAACGTTTTTATCCTGGGTAAAAGCTTCCTGGGCTTTGCGACGTTCTTCCCGACCCATCCCACCTTGGATGGTCACCACGGCTTCCTCGCGTCCCAGGAGGGTTCGAATTTTAGCGGCCAGGTATCGAAGGGTGTCCCGGTGTTCGGTAAAGATGACCAACTTACGGCGGTGACCCGCTGCATCGAACATGCGGGCGTCATCCTGAAGCAGACCGGAAAGTTTTTGCCACTTTATATCGGTGTCGCTATGCCGGACTTTTTGCGCCAAGCGCTCCAGGTCTTTCAGGATGACGATCTCCGCCTTCAACTCCTGTAGCGTACGCGCCGCCGACGCTTGATCCACCACTTCTTCTTCCAGCTTCTCCACTTCCGAACTGGGGGCGTCTTCGAGATCATCCCAATCCTCTTCCGTGAATCTCGATATCTTTCGGAAGTGGACCTCTCCACCCCGCTTCAGGATTTCTTCCTCCCGGAGTCGCTTTTCTAGACGTTCCCGCCGACGGCGGAGAGACTGATAGATCGCTTCCGGGGATGACGCCAACCGCCGTTGCAAGATTGTCAGTGCGAAGCCGACGGTCCCTTTCCGGCCATCATTCTCCAGTGCGTCCGCCCGGTTAAACTCTTCCCGGACATACTCTGTCACCGCATGGTACAACTCTGCCTCATCGTCGGAAAGCTTATAAGAGACGGTATAGGCACGTCGTTCCGGAAACAGGGGGGTGCCGTCAAACTTCACCAGCTGTTCCTTGACCATACGCCGCATTAGGTCGGAAACGTCGGACACATGAACCCCGTCGCGAAAGCGCCCCTCAAACCGATCACCGTCCAGCAACGCCAAAAAGAGCTGGAAATCCTCCTCTTTCCCGTTATGCGGGGTGGCACTCATCAGTAGAAAATGACGGGTGATCCGAGAAAGGAGCTTGCCTAACTTGTATCGTTTCGTTTCCTTCCGTTCCCCTCCGAAAAAGGAAGCTGACATCTTGTGGGCCTCGTCGCAAATGATAAGATCCCAGTCAGTCTGCTCCAGCTTGGATAGTAGGTCCGGATTGCGGCTCAGTTTATCGAGACGGGCGATTACCAGCGGTATCTCGGTAAAGGCATTTCCCGTTCGAGCCGCCTCCAGCCGGTCATTAGTCAAAATTTCAAAAGGAAGCTGAAACCGGCGGTACAGTTCATCCTGCCACTGATCGGTCAAATTGCCAGGACAAACAACCAAACAATGGTTTAGATCCCCCCGGATCATCAGCTCTTTGATCAAAAGCCCGGCCATGATCGTTTTCCCAGCCCCGGGGTCATCCGCCAACAGAAATCGTAGGGGTTGTCGGGTCAGCATCTCCCCGTATACCGCTGTGATCTGATGAGGTAAAGGGTCGATAAGTGAGGTATGTACAGCAAGGTGGGGATCGAAAAGATGGGCCAGGCGAATTCGTTGAGCTTCAGAAGCGAGACGCAGAGATTCCCCGTCGGCGGTGAAGCTCCAGGGACCACCTGAGCTCACAATTTCCAAATCCGGCTCTCGATAACGATAAAGCAGTTCGCCGTCCACTTTTCCGGTAGAAGTCTTAAAGATGACGTTTACCACATCGTGACCGTACCATTCCGTGTCAATAATTTGTACCGTTCCGTTGGCTGTGAGTCCTTTTACCGTCGCACCGCGTGTAAGGTCTTCCAGACGGGCCAATCTTTCTCCCCCCTTACATTTGTTTTAAGGTTAGGAGAGAAACAAAATCTCCATGGGAACAAAAAGATGATCCCCCAATAATGGCTGTAAGTCTTATTTTATCAAGAAAGAAAGCATTACGTAATCATCCCTACCAAAACGGATGCATTTCCCTTCCGGCAGGAAAACTTCTATCATCCGTACCAATCTTCATTTAAGCCGGTCTTCACACTTTTCTAAGGGTTCATTGTAAATATAAACTTACTCATTATTAAATCTGGCTTCAGAACCTCCATTCGGATATAGATAATGCCGTCCACTGTCAAGACGATAACCCGTTTACAATCGCCTTCATCTCCTCCACCGTCTTCCACGGCATCCGCCGATGAATGATCCGGTGGCAGTTGGAACAAACCAGGGCGATATCATCCACATGGGTGTCTTCCCCTTCTTCATCATAGGATTTTAAGGCACGCTTATGATGGCCCTCGATATACCCCTCGCCTTCTTTTCCATATCTTTTAGCAAAGTCAAAGGTGCAGATTTCACACGCCAACGTACCGTAAAGATCCTGGGCGCGCTCAATCGCTTGTTTGATAATCCTTGAATTTCTCTCCCTACGGCGATGCTGGACGTATATCACTTTCCCTTCTTTGGTGTAAGCTTCTTCGCGAATTTGGAGGTTGTCACGCAGTTCAGATTTATCATAGTCGTAGTGATACGGCTTACGAAACGATACCTCAAAGTAAAGATGGTTCACCTTTTCAAATATCATGACCGGAGTGTTTCCCGGATCATTCCCTCTTGCAAACGCCCGATGAATAACAGGAAACCGCTCCCGAATCTCGCGCTGCAACTCGCCTGTCCATTCCAGACGAGCGCCTCCATTCGCCATGATACGAATCCTTGCATCATATTCTCGACCCCCGTATCGGATGGTCACGGTATGGACTTGCCCCTGTGTCAACTCGGGCACTTCAAAAAAGCGGCGAATGTGCTCTTTGGGAAGGCCCGTCTGTCCTCGTTTAAAGCAGGATAAGTCCATCTGTTTTTCTGCCCAGTTTCCGGCCATTTGGGTCCACGAGTATTCCTGAATTCGGTCCAATGATGTCTTCGCTCCTCTCGCTGTCGGCTCTATGCACCGAATATTGTCCTTAGATGAAGCGGAATGTTTATAGAAATGAAGATGATCACATAATATCGAAAAGCGTTTAACTAGTTATTCGAAAAATTCTTATGGTTTCAGTCCGTTTTTCCTGCCTTATTCACATATGGTTTTCAATCATTCCTTTTCTCAAATACATCCTTTATTCCCCTTGGTCCCATCCAATATCAACCCCCTCTCCTCTCCTAGCAAAAGGCAACCACAACAACACAAACATCCCCACCGCCACCACTTGCAACGAAACCAAATACCATGGCCACGGGCCTAACCAATCGAGCAACGACGGATAATCCGGCTTCCCGCTTATAAACATGTAGTTACCGCCCGTCATGACATTCACCACTCCTGCCAGCAAGGCGAGGCCATTTAACTGCAACAGAACCGGAAAAATGGAGCGCAATTGGACCCGGAAGCCTTCTACACGGATCATGTACAAAATCACCCATAAGATGGCACCATGGGCGATGAAGAATTGAAAAAATCGAAAATGCGGATACGAGAACTCCAGCACTGGTGTCAGCAGAGCCTGGAGAGCCCCTGCCAATCCGCAAAAGTAGACGAAGGGAAAAAGACGAATGCTTCGGGTGAAGAGCAGCACCGCCGACAATAGCAAGGTGATACTGCATAATTGCAGGGGCAAGCTGTATTGAAGGGTCCATTGGCCGTTCCGCACATTCCAAAGATGCCAGCTGATTTCCGATAGAAGGATGATTCCGATGAGGCCAAATCGGATAACCGATTCCAGCTTTGTTCCTTTCATCCGAGGGAGGGTGCGAAAAAAGAGGAAAGTGATGAGTCCCAGCACCAGCAAGGTGATCAGGTGTGTTCCGGAAAAAAGAACGAAGGGAAATAAGGAAGCATCCGAATCAAAATAGTATGCCATGGATCGACCCCTTCTTAAAGCACGATGATCCCTACTTATTCGTTCCATCTGTGCTTTGATCCTCTCCCATATTTAACGATTGAATCACAACTTTCTTATTAAAAAGATCTGATCCATAGAAAATATCCTGTAAGATAACCATAAGAAAAGGACCAAGGAGGAGAAATAGATGGACTCACTGGGGACACGCATGAAAGGATACGAGCATACTTTTCGCCATTTTCTTCCCAAGCGTATGCCTGTGATTATCAGGGTGGACGGCCGGGCTTTTCATACATACACGGAAGGAATGGAGCGTCCTTTTGATGAGCGATTACATCGAGCCATGACAGCCGTTGCCCGTGATCGGTGTGAAAACATCATGGGCTGCAAATTGGCCTATGTTCAAAGCGATGAGATCTCACTATTGCTGACCAACTATGAAAAACTTACCACGCAGTCTTGGTTTAATAACAACATCCAAAAGATGGTCAGTGTCTCCGCCAGTATGGCTACCGCCCGTTTTAATGACCAGATGTATCCGATTACAGGTAAGTTGGCTACGTTTGATTCTCGAATCTTTGCCCTTCCGAAAGAAGAGGTGACCAACTATTTTTATTGGCGTCAAGCAGATGTCACAAAAAACAGCATCCAGATGGTGGCCCGTGCCCATTTTACCCATGAAGAATGTTCGGGCTTGACCAACAATCAGCTGCAAGAAAAACTGTTCACTGAGAAGGGTGTGAATTGGAATGACTTTCCTACCCATTTTAAACGCGGAGCTTGCGGTGTTCGCCAAATCCCCGTCACACCCGCCTTCGTCATGGGCAAAAACGCGTGCCAGAACAATCGGATTGGATTACGGACTATGAGATCCCCCTATTTACACAAAACAGGAATTATATAGAACGATATGTATACCGTGAGGAAGACGAATCGGTTATCATAACACTAGACTGATCAAATAAGTCGATCAAGGGAGAGACCTTATGAAGAACGATCACAGTAGTCAAAAAAAAGACGCTGCCGATAAGCTGTTTGATTTTGCTTTTGAAACAGTGATCTTGTTCATCATCTTTACGGTTTTGTTTCTCGGATTGGGTGTGTTACTCGCCTTTTTGGGATGGGCTTAAGAAAGCCGGCCTCCAACATCGGTTGGATCGCCGGCTTTTATATCCTTCAAACACGCTTCAAATATTGGCCCCCAGTTCCTTCAAGATGGCTTCCGCCTTGTCGTATCGATCATCGGTGGTGACCACGGTGACGCACAGGTCTTCCGCTCCGACTTCATGCATACCGTCGGTCATGCCGCTGGAGGCGTCGTCAGCTCCCATCAGGATACCGGCATCGCGGCTGGTGACGGAGGTGCCGGTAGCAGAAGCTAGAGACGAAAACGGTTCGGCAATCGGATTGTCCAGATCGCTGCGGTCTTCGCCTGGGGCGAGGGAAAAGCGGGACAGGTCCACCGTTTCATAGCCCGCTTCCTTCAGCCGCCGGACGGCTTCCTTGGCCCGGTTTTCGGTGTTGAAATACGCCAGGATGTTTCGTTCACCCATGGTTTATCCTCCCTGTAATGTTGTCACCGGTAGGATGTCCGTTTCGGGTGTGGTTATCCATTTTTTAGTACCTGCAACGATACCACTCACAAAAAACACCGCCTTCCGCCGGTGCTCCATCCTCCGTTCTTCTCTTTTTACCCGGTTTCTCTCCACTTTTGTGCCAGCCTTGTGGCTGCTCACTTTCTCTCTTTAATGGAAATGGCGGCGACGGTGCCGGAGACTTCGTTGGCTACCAGGAGGATCGCATCGCCGGTGGGACTTTGGTCGGCGGGGAGAAAGGCGAGCCCTTCGGGGCCGAGGTCACCCGCTTCCGTGACCGAATCCCCTGGTTGAACGTCGCCAGTCTGGACGGAAAAGTCACGGCTGTTGAAATAGGTGACAAAGTGAGGGGTGTTGGGTTGGGTCACATCGTAGACCATGACCCCGCCCACCCGTTCCAGTCCGATGAAAGCGTAAAGTCTGTCTCCCACTTGGCCGACCACGGCGGATTCCGGCTCCGGTCCTTTGTCGTCGCTGCGGGTGTCAAATGAGGTTTCACGGTGGTTGGAGTTAAAGTGTTCGGGAAGGACGTCGGCGATGATGCGTTCAAAGTCACTGCCGCTGTCGTATACCTGTTTCAGCTTGTCCCCTTTTACTTCCCAGATGGAGAAGGAGCGGGAGCCAAAGCTGTAGAGCGCTTCATAAACGCCGTCTTTTTTCCCCTCCACGGCACTGACCCTGAGTCGTCCCAACTGATCATCCTCGAGCAGCCCCTCTTCCATCATCCGGTCCAGCTCCTGCTGGTTGAAACCCTCGTAGTGCTTGGCGTTCAGGCGGATTTTCGCCCCCGCCTTGTCCGGGTGGACCAGGTCTTTCACCCGGGCTTCTTCAGAGAAACCCTTGTAACCCCGGGCGTCCCCTTCATTGGCGGTGATTAGGTAGGTTTTTCCTTTTGCCTGGAACAAGTCGAAGCCATCCGGTTGGTACAGGCCCAACACCGGCCAGTTGCGGATGTGGATGCGCCCGTCCCTGTCGGAGGCGTCCAGCTCATTCCCCTGGACGGAGTGGTCCTGTACGCCCAGTCCGTACACCCGCTCAAATCTTTCTTCTTTCAGATTCAGCTTGGCAATGGCGTTGTTTTCCTGTAACGCCACGTAAGCAGTGTTTCCGTCCGGTGTTACTTGAATGTACTCCGGCTCCATGTCTTGGGCAAACGAAGCCCCCTTGCCGAAAACCCGGACATCCTTGTCCACCTGTGACGGTTTCAGGTCGCCGAAGCCTACCGTGGTGACCGTCGCTTGGTTGACGCCTTTGGAAACGTCGATGATGGAGACGGACCCTTCCGGATCGATGGTGTAATCATCATTAGACTCGCCTTCGTTGGCAGACAGGATCCGTGTTCCATCCGGAGTGACTGTCACCATGTCGGGCAAGGCGCCCACCTGGACATGATTCAGATAATGGCCGTCTGCATCCAGGATCACCACGATGCCGTCATCGGTTTGGGGATCTGCCGGCACGGCGGCAGCCACCCATTTTCCATCCGGATGGACAGTTACACTGGTGACGTCACCGGGTTGAAAATCGCCCAGATCAAAAGAATCCAATGAGATCCGCTTGCTTTTTTTCCACTGGGTCTGCCCTCCGGATAATGCGGACAAATCCAACACATCCACCGCCTTGGCGTCTCCGTTGACAGAGTAAACCCGCTGATGGCGGGAGTCGATCGCCACGATCTCCGCTCCGCCCCGATCCATTCCGGCACCGCTGTCATAACGGGCCAGCAAGTCCAGCTTCAATGCTTCCGTCCCCTGTGTCGCTGGATCACGGGGATGGGATTTGGCTGCTGTCGGATGGACGGCTGGCAGCGTCAGACTGATCGCCGTCACCACCGCGATGGTCCCAATCCATTTGTTCACCGCTTTCCCTCCTATGTACCCTTGTCTATTGCATTGTAGACAGCGGTTGTTAACAAATGGATAGGGTCTGTTGGATTTATGATGAAGTCTTCTAATCTGGAGAGGAGTCCGCCGTGTAAACAAATACATCCGGCTTATGTTCCAAGGTGGCAGCGTACAGCACCTGGCGGACATCCTCAATTTTTTTTCGCTGAAGTTCCCTTTTCAACCAGGGAACATCCTTGCCGATCATGTTGAGGTTGTTTTTCTGGATCTGGCCGTCTACCACCAGGGAAATCGCCATCCCCCGGTGAGGGACATCCATCTTCAGATCTTTTGGGGTAACCGGATAGAGATCATCCTGCGGCAACACACTGATCGTTCCAGTCGGCTCCAAGATGGCATATCGGACTTCGCGAATGTCCGGAAATCCCTTGGAACGAATATCCGCCAGCAATTCAGACAACGAGATTTCACAGCGGCGGAGGTTCTGTTTCAGGATTTGTCCGTTCTTGACCAAGATCGACGGCTCCCCAATAATCCAGCGATTGGTCCACTTATACAGGGTCAGCTTGGCGAAAACAACATGAATACCGGCCACCAAAAAAATGGCCAGCATCGCTTTCCAGAAATCATCCACCAAAATCGGTTTGGTAGCGAGAGCTGCGATGATGACAATCGCCATCAGGTCATGGGGGGTCACTTGCGCCAGCGTCGATTTTCCCATAAACCGCAGCGCCAGGATGGCCATGACAAACAAAACAATCACTTTGAGACTGTATCCGAGCATCCCCATCCCCCGTTATCCGTTCTTCTTCTGCTTATCTTCTCGGAGGTCCACATACAGCGTCCCGTCGCTTTCCTGTAGTGCATAAAAAACCTCTTGGAAAGAATCAACGTCATGTTTTTTCTTAATTTTGTCCATCAACCATTTCCCCGTTCGACCGATGCCGCGCAGATTCTCATAGATCACTTGCCCGTCCACTATCAATTCCACCGGGACGTCAGCCGCCTTAGGCATTGTAGACGGATTTTGGAATGTGGGCTGCTGGTATTGTGGTTTCTTCATGACAGAAATGGAGCCGTCATTTTCGATGATGGCGAACTGGACCTGGGAAACATCGAAAACGTCTTTCTTCCGAAGCAGCTCCATAAGTTCGCCTACAGTGTAGCGGACTTTCTTCATATTCTCTTCCAAAATACGGCCATCCCTCACCACAATCACGGGCTCTCCTTCCAGTAATTTTCTCCCCCGCCGGCTCTTCAAGGCAACCAAAGAGGCAGCCAAAGTCAATAAGCCGAATATGACCAGCCCCACAAAATGATAGGAGGTTTTTTGGTCGATATCCGACGCCAAAGTTCCTGCAATCGAACCAAACGTGATCCCGTTGACATATTCAAAAAACGTCATCTCCGCCATCTGCTGCTTCCCCAGTATGATGGTCAGCACCATGATGGTGACAAAAGCGAGTGCGGTTTGATAAAAAACGTGCAAATAGGTACCGATATCCGACACGGCCATTCCTCCCGATAAAAGTCTGATGTGATTAGTTATTACCAATAAAAGGGGAAGGCTACTCAAAAAAATCGATTCTATGAAAAAGGGAGCCGATGATACGGCTCCCCGATCGGATAAAGAAGGGGATTAGGGCGTGTCTAATCATTCATTTTCCCGGGAGAAAAAGGGAGGTTGGTATAGAGCACATGTCTCGCCTTGGTTCACTTCGTTCTCGGTCTCGCTATGCGCTCCGGGATCTCGCCCTACGGATTGTTCAGACAGGCCCTAGTCTTTGGCTTACTCTTCTTCCTCTGAGGAGTTCTCACGGGTAACGACCACTTCATGGGCATCCGCCACTTCCAGACCGAAGGCTTGGGCTATACCCAATCCAATCGCTTGGGACAGATCCTAAATGAACGCTTCATTCAAACATACCGAAAATAAAACCCTCAACCGGCTTTTGTTCCTACCACTCCTTCGCGTTTTTTTCCCCCGAACCCTTTCCCGGACAAACTGCCCAATTTTACGGGAAATTGGCGGAATCCATAAAAAAAGCACCCTATCACAGGGTGCTTGCATCGTTTCTTTTGGACATCACAATCCTCTCCACTCATCCTCCAACAGCCCCATCACACACAGGTTCCAATATTCATCCCCCATCCTGCGGGCATGACGGAGCACACCTTCCCGACGAAACCCGACCTTTTCATAACAGGCGATGGCGGAACGGTTAAAATCGAATACATACAAATCCAATCGATGCAGGCCTAATCCCTCGAAACCGATGCGCACCGCTTCCTCCACCATCGCGGCTCCCAAGCCGCCGCCGCGCCGATGCGGATCCAATAACACACGGGAGACTGTTGCCGAACGGTTTTCCAAGTTGATATGGTTTAGCTCCACATGCCCTGCCATCTCCCCGCTGTCCTGCAGAACCGCTTTAAAGTTGCGGCGAATGCCGGCTCCTTCTTCCACATGCGCCTTGATTTGTTCCTCATCCAGCGGAAACCGAAACTGCGGTCCAGCCCATTGCAGGAGAAACTCCGGTGAATCGGTCCATTCCACCAACCGCTTCCAATCTGCCGGGGCCAAGGGCTCTAAGCGAATCAATCCCGCTTCCTCCTCTCTCGCCACTCCGCTGCCAAGACAGCATATACCCGCGTATCCTCAAATCCATGAGGAAGCTTTACGCTTTGGCACAATGTCCCTTCATGCTGCATGCCTAACCGCTCCATCACCCGCCGACTGCGATGGTTGGATACGGCACAGCGGGCCTCGATTCGGTTCAGTCCTCTTATATCCACCAGATAATCGATGACGGCGATGCACGAGCGGGTAAGGATGCCGTGCCCTTCCGCCTCCCTGCCGATCCAATAACCGATCTCCGCGCTCTCATTCATTGCTTGAATCGTATGGGGGCCGACTACTCCCGCCAACTTCCCCCGGTGCCAGATCCCAAAATGAATACAGGTACCCTCGGCAAATCCTTTGAGTGCATCGCGGATAAAGGCGTCGCTGTCTGCCGGTTCCCGAGTGGTTTCCACCCATCCCATCCAAGGACGGAGCCGTTTTCGGTTGGCATCCACCAATCGGAACAAATCCTCCCCGTGATGTCTCTCCAGCAGCTTTAACGCGGTTTCGTCGTCGACGGGTTTCTCAAACACCCGTCACCCTCCCTTCGCGGGCTTGTTGAATCCAGTCGAGCCAGAGGGGGCGATTGTCCGGGTGGCAGGCGATCAGGTAGGGTTCGCGGCAGATGCCGGAGAACGGATGGCCGTCAAAATCCATCACACATCCGCCGGCCTCCTGCATCATCAAAACCCCGGCGTACAGATCCTCCCCCTCGGAATCGTACAACACGATTCCGTCCAGATCCCCGCGGGCAGCCATACACCAGATCAAGGCCGGCGACCACGTGCGCAGCGTCCGTTTAAACCCTCTGTCCAGGGTGTAGAACAGCCGCTTCGCCTCGGGATCGGTCTGCACATGATGACCCTGGATCCAGCTTACCGTCATCCGCTGCGGTTCCCGCCGGGGCGGCCCCAGATGCAGCGGTTGACCGTCGACAGTGGCGCCCCTTCCTTTGCGGGCCACATAGGTTTGTTCCAGGTGGGAGTCGTGGATCACCCCCAGCACCGGCACCCCCTGATGTACCAGCGTCACACAAACACCGTAAAGAGGAATCCCCAATGCATAATTGTTGGTCCCGTCCAGGGGATCCACCAACCAGTTCCATTCGCTGTCCCTCGATACGGTTCCTTGTTCCTCACTCCGTATGCCATGGTGGGGAAACCGGCTTCGGATCGCATCGACGATCAATCGATCTGCCGCTTCATCCACTTCCGTTACCAGATCCCCGCTCTCTCCTTTTTCCCGGACGATCATCCGGGTGCCAAATTGCTTTCGGGCTAAAGCCCCCGCTTCCCGCACCGCGAGAACCGCCGTCCGTTCGGCCTCCACCCACTCTTCTTCCAACAAGCAACCGCCTCCCCTATCGCTTTTTCCAATCCTTTTTATTTTAGCACGTGATTGTAGTCGGAGAACTTTCATCTTTTACACTCGCAGAAAAAAGGGTATGAAGTCCGTAGGTGAAACTATACTCAATCAAGTCCATGAGGAGGAAATACGATGAAAGTCGTCAAGCTGCCCCGAAAAATACTCAACCCGCTCGCTCTTCCGGGGATGGGAAGGAGCATGGAGTTGCACGGATTGGAAGAAAAGGCCCGTCACCAGATAAATGAAGCGTTCACCCGCAAAGAACTGTATGTGCAATTTGAAGATGGCGACACCACCTATCCGGTGATCAACCTGTGGTCGGACCCCCACGACCCCAGCCGGGTTACGCTCTTTATCGAGTAAAGTACGGAAGAACCATTTTCGACAGGCCTTTGAAAACGATAGAAACCCTATATTCCTCCCTTGCGTATTGATAGAATCACTTGGGAGGTGAAAAAATGGATTGGATTTACTTTTTTTCAGTTTTTGGATTTGGATTATTTCTGTACGCACTGCTCGACTTTTTCTTTGGAGATGGAAGTTCCGTCAGTTTTTTGCTTTCCCTGCTTGCCATCCATTTCATTTATAACGGAACCGTAAAAGACTAGAGCCTGTCTGAACAATCCGTAGTGCGAGATCCCGGGTTGGTATGGCCGTCTTCGTTTCGTTGCAAAAAGCGCATAGCGAGACCGGGAACGAAGTGACCTAGGCGAGACTTGTGCTCTATGAGTGCATAGCGAGACCGGGAGCTAAGCGAACCAAGGCGAAACTTGTGCTCAGTGAGTGCAAAGGCGAACCAAAAGCCATACCAACCCTCCCTTCTACTCATGAAAGATTGAATGACCAGATAGGCCTCTAGTTTTATGTTTTCACTTGAACTACAACGGCATCCCGCTCCATTATGCGGGATGCCGTTCTTCATCATTATTTCCACTTCCATTCTATTGCCAGAGGACTTAAATAGGTCTGTTTCTCCGCCCACCCGTCGGGATTTCGCCGGACATGGTGGCGCAACAGGGTCAACGGAACCGCTAGCGGAAGCCATCCTCGGTGATAGGCTTCCACGCATGCTCGCAATTCCTCCCGATCAGCGGGATCCAGCGTTGCTTCAAGCCGCTCAACCATGGCCTGCATCACCTTGGCGTGTTTGTCAGGAGTGGCCGGTGTCCACATCGCTTCCATCAAGCCGGTCTCATACCGGGTCAAGCACTCCTCCCAGGTGAGTGCGTCCACTCCCGACGCCAACCGGTCCAACCGGGGCAAGGCATCGGGAGAGTGTGCCGACAGCGCCATCTCATGACGGCGGTGAAACGCAAGCAAATCGGGAGGACCGGGATTGGATGCCAGCAGGCGCAACCAGCGGTGACGGGCGGCCACTGCTCCGATGAACCGGCTGAGCATGTCGGGATCCTTCAGCTTTTCCTCGTCCACCACCGGCAAGAGCGGGAACCGTTCCATCAGGGCAGATGCAAACAAACCTCGCCCCTGTTTTTCGTCCCCCCCTTTCCCGGTTCCGTGAATCGGGATGCGGTCCATCCCGCAAGAGGGGGAGCCTTTCTTCCATATGTACCCGCTCAACGGTTCCCGCTCCCACACTTTCGCCCGTCGTTCCGCCAATGCTGCCATGTCGTCAGTCCAGTCCTGTCTGGATTGGATCCCCATCAGGCGGGGGTGGCTCGGGCGGTCCGGATCCGCTTCCAAACGGATGGGTTCCCGGGGAACCCCCATCCCCAGTTCCACCTCCGGGCAAACAGGCACCCACTCCACATGACTTCCCAAAGAATCCACGATGAATCGATCCCGTTTGTGAGCCCCGTTGTAGCGCACCCGCTCCCCCAGCAGACAACTGCTGATTCCGATCCGGATCGGGGACTGATCCGGCTGCCACTCCATGGTATCGCCTCCCGTCCCAGCCTACCTACCAGACTGATTACTGTGATTGGTAATCGATTTTTTTCTTCCGGTAAAGTCGCTTCCTCTTCTAGGTCCTTCCCCCTGAGAAGTCGACAGACTTTGATATTTCATCTGCCGGTCCCATGCAGCACCTATCGTATCGGTGTATCCGGACGATATCCCTCTACGTCTATCCATCCAGCAAGGAGCGAAGGGCCGGTTCCAACTCCGGATGCCGAAAACGGTAACCCGTCTCCTCCAGCTTTCCCGGGAGAACCCGGCACCCCTGCAACAGCAACTCATCCGCCATCTCTCCCAGGATCAGACGCGCGGCAAATCCCGGCAGGGGAATCATCGTTGGCCGCTTCACCACTCGGCCCAGGACCCGTGTGAACTCGCCATTGGATACCGGGTGGGGAGAGACAACATTGACCGGGCCGCTGAGGTGTTCCTGTTCCAAAACATGCATAAGAATCGGAGGGACGTCCGCCAGAGAAACCCAGCTCATCATTTGCTTTCCCGTTCCGATCCGCCCTCCCAGCCCCCCTTTAAACAGAGGCAGCATGGCAGCCAGAGCACCTCCCTGCGGGCTGAGAACCACCCCGAAACGAAGGTGGACCACCCGGATCCCCGCCCGTTGTGCCGCTTGTGTGGAATGCTCCCACTCTTTTGCCACATCGGCCAAAAAGCCGCTCCCCTTAGAAGTGCTTTCATCCACTTTTTCCATCGGGTCCCGGTACCCGTAGTAGCCGATGGCAGAAGCACTGAGCCATACCTTGGGCGGTTGTTCCAATGCGGCCAACGTATCGGCCAGCAGGGCCGTCCCCCGTGTGCGGCTCTGCAAAATCCGCTCCTTTTGCCGAGGGGTCCAACGGCCTGCGGATATATTTTCCCCCGCCAAATGAATGAGGGCGTCCTGCCCCTCCAATCCGGCCGCCTCCACTTCTCCCCGCTCCGGGTCCCAACGTACTCCTTTTGCCTCCACCTGATCGGTGGAACGGCGAATCACCCGCGTCACGTCATCTCCCCGTGCTTCCAGATGCCGCATAAGGGCGGTTCCGATCAACCCGGACGAGCCTGTAATGGCAATGCGCATCCTCTTTTCCCCTCCCATTTCTTTCTACTCCTCGGCCTTACTTTCCCCCAATCCGGCACGATGAACCCTGTCCCCTATGGAAAAAGCCCGGTAATACCGGGCTTTTTCCATAGGGATTACTTCCATCTTTTCATCCGTTCATGCAGACTGCTGGTGTAACATTCCAGTTGGTTGCCGTCGGGGTCGAGAAAATTGACCACTTGGCCTCCTCCCCGCTCCATCGGCCCCCGTACCAGGGGCACCTGTGCTTCCCGTAGACGGCGGACGGCATCGGGAAAGTCGGTGTCGGCGATGGAGAAGGCCACATGGTCCACCCCGAGGGCGTTCGGATCGTGCGGACGGGGGGAGGAGAGCTGAATCAGGCAGACCCAAGCCTCCCCCCATTCCAAGTACGCATCCGTCCGCCCCCGATGAACCAGCTCCATCCCCAACACTTCCCGGTAAAAAGTAAGCGAGCGCGCCAAATCCGACACCCGGATCGTCACATGGTTAAACCCGATCACTTTCATGGCCGGTCTGCAGCCGTCGCGCCGGCCACTCTCGCCGCAAATGCTTCCAAATCCAACTCCTCCAGGGAGTGGAGACGATCATCCACTTCGCAGAAGGCCATCCCCGCCGTCACCGCATGAGGCACTATGATACATTTCAACCCGGCCCTTTTGGCAGCCAAGGCTCCATTGGGGGAATCCTCCAGGGCGACCGCCTCTCCCGGTTCCACACCCAACCCCTCCACCGCCAGTCGATACAAGGCCGGATCCGGCTTAGAACGTTCCACCTCTTCCCGGGTACGAATCACATCAAAACGGTCCAACAGTCCCAGGTTGGTCAGATGTCCTTCCACCCATTCCCGATTGGAACTGGAGGCGAGTCCCACTCCCCAGCCCAAGCGACGAGCCTGATCCAATACGGAGACCACGCCGGGAAGCTCCCGCTCCCGGGCGATCCCCTCCAGGTGACTGCGGCGCCGTTCATCCATCAGAGCTGAAAAGTCCAGCTTCCTTCCCACCAATTCCTCCAAATGGGCATACGGATCAAATGTACTGTCCGAGCTGCCGATCACCTCTTGCCAGCGTTCTGCCGGCAACTCCACGCCGTGAGCATGGTACAATTCTTGAAAACTTCTATATTCGTGGCTCTCTGTATCCAGAATGACGCCATCGAAATCGAACACCACCGCTCTCATCGTTTCCTCTCCCCTGACACGGATGGTTTTAAAACGCCAAAGATGATTCTTACTCCTCCCCCGTCTGGATCCTCACGACATCTGTACCGGTGGTCACCACATGACCGGCCTCCGTCAGACGTTCATACGGGATGCGAACGGTGAAAGAAGCAGAGAAGGGATTGGGATCCAGACGCAGGGTATGGCTTTCCTCCCAATGGGGATAAAAGCGCTGCCCCTGATAGTGAAAGCCGTCCCGGTACCAGGGATGGCGATTTTCACCGGGCGGGTTAAAACAGAGAAACAGGGAGAGATCATCACACAATTTCAACAAAGCCAAATCCGGTGCCAAGCGGGAACGAGTCTCTTTATCCATCTTTCGTTCCAAGCGTTCCTGACGCTTTTGCTCATCTTGGAGAAACCGGATGGCCATCTCGTCTGTCGCCTTTTCAAAAAAGGAAGCATAATGGCGGCTGCACAGGCAAGCTGCATAGGAGTCCCGCTCCTCCACCCAGTCGACCCCTTTCCGATAGGCAACGATTTTTTCTTGCATCGGGTGATCCACAAAGGTGAAGGGACGGCCAGACTCCGGATTCCATGTGGTGGTCCGATCCAAACTCTCCCATCCCACATCGTGATAACGAATGGCAAACCGAACCGAGGACGGGGGACGTTCCTTCCAATGCTCGGCAAAGTCCCCGGATACCCATCCGTGATCATGTTGCCGGATTAAATCCATCCCGTCATCGGTCTTCCGCAGGATCATCTCTCTCCCTCCTCAACACCACACCACTTGTTTCCACCATAACGGATCGGGGTGCGGTTTTCCAACCTTTTTCCTTGTATAAAAAAAACGATCTGAAAGAGGACAAACAAAATCGATAATATTCCACATATATTTATTGTCGTAGGCAACCCATTGCCAAAGGAGGTTTTCGGATTGACCGACAAAGAGTTCAACCCCCAGCAGCAAAAGGAAGGGGAGAAAGCCAAACAACCAGAGGCCCCTGATCCTTATGGACATCAATGGGCCCAACCTTCCGTCAGCCACTATGCATACGGCCAAGACCCCTTTCCCGAGGCCCATGCATATCAGTTTCCCGAGGAAGGAGAGGATCTGGACGCATCCCAGTACCACCGCTTCTACCCGCCTTATTTTCCACCTTATTTTCCGCCCTACTATCCACCACCCTATTTCCGCCCGTTTCCGCCCTACTTTCCCCCCTTCCCGCCGCATCGCCCGTTCCCGCCTCGCCGCCGCCCCTTTCCCCCTTATCCGTACCCCCCTTACCGTCCCTGAGAAAAAAACCCGTCGGTTGGGGAATCGACCCTGTATTTTTTTTGTAATGAAGAGGTCAACCAGCGGTTGGCTTCTTTTTTATGATAACGGCAAACGAAAGACGCTGCCCCTATACCAGGGACAACGCCTCCAAACCGGATCGACCCCTCTGCCTTTCATCCAAGGGAACAGGCATGGATTAGGAGGAGGAAAGGATGACCCCTGCCTGACGTTGCTGGAAGTCCCAGTTCGAATAGTACGCATCCGCCACCAGGATATTGGGACCGGTGCAGCGGGCCGCGGGACAGAAACAATGCAGCCGCTTTGCCTCGGGCCGTTCCAGCCAGCGTTGAAAGACGGCATCCAGCCGATCCCGCTCCACATTGCCCAAAGAAGGAACCTCTCCGAAATCAGTGACAAAGACATCCCCCGTAAACGTGTTGATATTGAGGCGATTTCGTCCATCAGGGTCGTGGCGGACCGTGACATTCTTCTCGCGGTGCAGACGCAGCCAACACTCCCGGTCAGCCGCTTCATCACTGCAAGGATAAAACGGAAGGGTTCCAAACAGTATCCACACCGATGGATCCCGCTTGTCCAGCAATTCCAGGATGGTGTTGCGGTAGGTATCCAGCGAGATCAGTTCCATTCCCTTTGCAAAGTCACTGGGATACAGGGGATGCACCTCGTGGCGGCGACATCCCATCTCGCTCACATCCCGGTGCATCCCCGCTACATACGGAGCAGTAAACGGACTGAGCAGTGTTTCCGCCGAAACGAACACACCCGCGCGGGACAGGGCCTTGGCGTTGTCCACCATGCGGTTAAACAGAGCCTCTGCGGCGGCAGGGGATACATCCCTCCCGTTTTTTTCAAAGGCAATCCGATGAAAATCCGCCGCATCGCGGTAATTGTAAGAAATATGTAAAACATCCACATCCTCGATCCAATCTTCGTAACGGGACAACGGCAGTGTCAAGTTGGAATTGATTTGTGTGTACAAGCCACGGGAACGGGCGTATCGAAGCAAGGGTCGGATCATATCCCGAACCACCTGCGGATTTAATACCGGTTCGCCCCCGGTAATACTGATCGTCTGCAGGGATTCTACTTCATCCAGACGGCGGATCAGTCGATCCACCGGCAGAAAAGTCCCTTCTTCCTGCACCAGCATTTCGCCGACGGCGCAATGCTCACAGCGCAAGTTGCACAGCTGGGTGACGGTGAACTCGACACTGGTCAGCTCGTATCGGCCCTTTTCACTGCGTGTGTACCAGGGATCCCAGGGGTCCCACACAGGTGAAAGGGATTTTTTTTGTTCTGCTTGTATCATCCTTATCCCCCGTTTCTTCTCCCTTCAGCAAGTGATGAGTATACCCCAGGTTCATCCAGCCGTCAAACTTCCCATCCCCAGGCAAGATTTACTGACTGCTTTGGATCAAAACCACTTTGGCATCCACCTGGGGCGGATAAGATTCGCGAACTCCCCCCTTAATCCAGAGGGAAATCCGTTGACCTTCCCGGATCTCCTCCGATTTCACCGCCGTCACATCGTCTTCCTCTTTCAGGTAAATGGATGTTTCCTTCGTGATGCTTACGGAATAGACGTCTCCCGACTGGATCAAGTCTTGCTCCGCCCGCAACAGGAAACCTTCATCCACCACCTCGGTCACATCGCCGATCACCGCCGGTTTTTCCGCCGGGATCCCCTGATCACCGCAGCCGGCCATCACCAGTAACAAACCGATCAAAGAAACCGCCCACCACTTCCGCATGCTGATCCCTCCTTTGGCAAAACCCTTCCATTGTCGTCATAGTGCCCCATCCGGTAACTTCGATCTATTTTTCTCGACCCTTACGCTAAAGGATCGGTCGGCTTGGTTTTCCGTCTTCGCTCCATGCACTCATAGAGCACAAGTCTCGCCTTGGTCACTTTACGTTCCCAGGTCTCGCTATGCGTGGCAGAGTCGACTCCGCCGGAAAACCAAGCCTCCCTCCACGAAAACACGATCAATATTGGTAGATGGAGCACTAGTAAAGGCAACCTCTTTTGGCTAAGGTGTCTCTGACCAGTCCTATCTGTCGATCCCAGTCGGCCGACGGCTGATCGGCAGACTTTACGCTCTTGTTGAAACCGGACCGGATGGCGACTCCTGCCCCCCGAATCGGATGCTCAACCAACGCCACCCCGCTAGGGAAGCGAGGATCACCACACCACCGGTCAAGGCCAAAGTGAAACGAATTCCCCATACACTTCCCATCCAGCCGGCTGCCACCGTTCCCAGCGGCATGACCAATCGCATCACCAACACCCGCAGGGAGAGCACCTGGCCGATTACTTCAGACGGCACCCGGGTCTGAAAGAGGCGAAGACAATGGACATGAAAGAAGGGAGCACAAAAACCGGCCAATCCCTCCATCACTAACGCCCAACCCAGGTGGGGAGCCCATGCCAGTCCGACAAACGTAGCCCCGCCGATCATATTGGCCCCCATCATCACGCCCGGTAAGGGCTGTCTGCCCTTCCACCGCAGCACCACCATCGAGCCGCACAAGTAGCCGATGGAGAACCCCGCCAAAAACCAGCCGTAAGCCAGGGAACCCCGGCCCAATTCTTCTGTGACGTAGGGCAGGCCCAACACGATCAAACCTGCGACGGCCCATTGGACCGCCGCCAGACTCCCGGTAAGAACGAGCAGAATGGAGTCCCGGCTAAACACTTGAAAGCCTTCCCGGATGGATTTCTTCCAAGACGGTAAATCCGTCGATTCCCTGCCGTACACCGGCGGCAGACCCGATAGAATCCACCCTCCCAGCGCATAAAACAATACGACCCCGGCCAGGTTCATCCCCACTCCTGCGAGGGCCACCGCCCAACCGCCCAGAATGGGTCCCACCATATTCATCAAGCGGAAAGCGGCATCGATGCGGGCATTGGCGCGAATCAACGATGTTCCGGAGACCAACGCAGGTAAAAGCGCCTGAGTCGACGGAGTGTAAAGGGCTTGAACCGTTCCCGTCCAAGCGGCCACCACATATAACACCCACGGCTGCTGCCATTGAACAATCACGCAGACCAAAGACAAGAGAAACGCCACGCTCCGGCTCCATTGGCACCATGCGAGAAACCGCGGCCGGTTCCAGCGATCCAGATAAGGTCCCACCCCCCACTGAACCAGCAGGGAAGGAAGAAAGTAGAAAAGCCACATCGTTCCAATTGCTGCAGGGGTTCCGGTCCAATGGAAGACCAACCAGGAGTTGGCCATGGTCCCCCAAGATCCCGCCAATGCGGATATTCCTTCTCCCGCCCATAATCGATAAAAGGACTTGGGCATCTTTCTACTCTTATTATGAAACATCCGAGGGACCCATTCCAAGATATTGTTCCAATTCCTCCTGGCAGACAGCCCAAGTGTGAGGGTGAATGGCATAACGGTTACCATCCACGGTCAATAAACGGGCGGAGCGCAACAGTGTGAGATGATGGTGCATCGTCGTTTTGGGTAATCTCAGCTCTTTTGACAGGGCCGGGAGAGTGTCCACCCCCCGGCGGACGGCACGCAGGGTCCGAAGTCGTTTTTCATCCGCCAGAGCCTTGTGCACCTGGATCCACAGAGACCGGGGGCGATCCGGGTCCCGTCTTTCGTCCAGGCTCTCATCGTCCACGGGATAATAAACAATCCGGGTATCGCGGTCGTCGGCTTGAATCCGCCACGGCCGGTAGACAATCTGAGGAATCAGCAGCACCCGCCGCACCCCTGGAGCCGGAATCACTTGGACCCCGTCCGTCACCCAGTGGACAAACGCTTCCGGGGTCAACCGTTTCCTCATCTCCTCCCGAACATGAACATCACGGGCCAGCACTTCCCGGATCCGCTCTTCTTCCGGTTCCACTATATGACGGTACCACCCTGCCAGCACTTCCATCAGATGGCATTTCAACCGTTCTCCGTGTTCACGGGTTACATAACGGATATATGCAGGAAAAAAAGGATGGTCTTCACAGTGCTCCACCAGCCGATCCGCGCTCTTCCGGTCTCCCCGGGCGGCTTCGTATCGGGCAGGTTCCCGCTCTTCCCCCAGATAAGGGAGAAGCCGAAACCGAAGATCCTTCTCCGTCAATCGGTTTAGAAAGGTCAGCCATTCATCCAACTGCGTAAAGCGGCCTTGGTGGAGAAGGAACAGCAATCCTTTCCACGTCTGATGCCGTTGGACCACTTCCAGTTCTCTTTTTAAGGGAGCTGGAAGCTTTTCCTCCACCTGACGCCAATAGGTTGCCGAATAGGAGAGGGTATGGTGAATATCCGGACGCGTTACTACCGCCACCCCCAATGCCGCCTCCCACAACACCGAATATTCCAATTCCACTTGATATCGTTCCTCGTGGGCAGACCAATCCATCACCTTCATTTTTTGACCCTCCTTCGATTCACCCCCTTTATTCTATAATTATCGTATATTATGTTCAATTTTTTTCGTATATACCCGAACGAAAAACGGCCCTCCTTTTAGGGCGTGTCTGAACAATCCGTAGGGCGAGATCCCGGGTCGGTATGGCTGTCTTCGTTTCGTTGCAAAAAGCGCATAGCGAGACCAGGGAACAACAGTGACCCTGGCGAGACTTGTGCTCTGTGAGTGCAAAGGCGAACCAAAAGCCATACCAACCCTCTCTCGTTCTTGCGGAAAATTGAATTACCAGACAGACCCTAGCAGGAGTGCCGTTTTTCATAATCGGCGGCGACGCTTGTACCGGTGGATGCCCGCTTGTAATCGGCTCATCAACGGTTGCGCGTACCCCTTCATCGGTCCGAACATTTCCGTATGAATCGTCCCAGAATCGATTCCTTCCGCGAGAAGGAACGCCATCATTGTCTGGACAAATCCAGGCGGTCCACAGAGATAAAAATCGCCGCAGGGAGGAAGGATCTCACGTAATTCAGACCGTTCGATCCGACCTTCATGGTGAAAGTGGCCCTTCTGTCGATCTTCATGGGTGGGAGTTTCATAGCAATAATAGGGACGGATCCAGGGATGTGCGTTGGTGAGTGCTTCCACTTCCTCCCGAAAGACATGTCTTCCCCCATCCCGGCAAGCATGGATCCACAGAAGGGGGCGTACCCCGCCCTCTTCTGCCACTTGCTGCAGCATCGCCATCAAGGGGGTGGCTCCAATCCCGCCGCTGATCAAGGTGACGGCATCCCTGCCTCCCTCCCGCAAGGTGAAATCACCGGCAGGAGCGGATGCCAGAAGGGTTTCTCCCACATTCATTTCATGCAGAAGGTTGGATACTTTCCCTGCGGGCCGTCCCCGGTCTGCATCCACCCGCTTTACGCTGATTCGAAAGCGATCCGGTCGGGGGGCTTCCGACAAGCTGTAATGCCGATTCAGTGCATAAGGTTCTTCCGGCGGTTGAATCCGGATCGTTAGATATTGACCCGGTTGGTAGACGGGCAACGGTCTTCCATCGACAGGCTTCAGAAGGAAGGATGTGACTTCGGGGTGTTCCCTCACCTTATCGGCGATGACGAAGCGACGAAAGCCCGCCCACCCACCAACCGCCCCTTCGGCTTTTCGGTATAGATCCTTCTCCACCTGAATAAAAACGTCGGCGATCACCTGGTATACTCGTTCCCACGCTTGCAGGATCTCGTCACGGGCTTCTTCGCCTAGTTCTTCCCGGATCGCCCATAACAGATTTTCACCCACGATGGCGTATTGTTCCGGTTTCACCTCCAACGCCCGGTGTTTGTGGGCAACCTGCTTGATTTGGGGAAGCAACTGGGGGAAACGGTCGATCTGTTCCGCTGCTTGGTATACGAAATGTGCCAGCGCCTCCGGTTGTTCACCTTTTTGCTGGTTTGCGCGGTTAAATTGGTTGTACAATTCAGGATGGCGGGAAAACATCCGGTCGTAAAATCGCCGGGTGATGGATGTGCCCCGCTCCTTTAAAATCGGGGCAGTGCTTTTGATGATTTTCACCGTATGTGCATCCAACATAGGACCATCTCCTTTTTCCTTCCGTTCTCTTTTAGCGTACGGGATGGTCCGTTCACACACCGTGACCCTGCTCACATCAATCGTGACGATGAGGTGAACTTCCAATGAGACTGCATCGGGGAGAAATCTTGTTCCGCCAAGGAGAGAGCGGAAATCTGTACCGCTTGGAAAAAGGACTGATCAAAGTCGTCCGTCTCCAGTCCGACGGATCTTCCTTGTTGTTCAACCTGTTGGTACCGGGAGAGTTTTTCCCGCACCACTCGCTTTTGTCCCCCCATCCCTATTTTGCTACCGCCATTGCCGTGATCCCCAGTGAAGTGACCGTTGTCCCCGCAGATTCCTGGTATCAGGAACTGGAGAAAAACCCCCATCAATATCGCCAAGTGGCTCTTCATCTGCAAACCACCTTGCGTTCGATCCAGGAGCGGATGGATTGGACCACCGCTCCCAGTTCCCAGCGCCTCACGCTTCTGCGCCAGTGGTTCCAACACCGTTTTCCCGCCGAACCGCTGGAGGAACGGCTGACCCAGGAAGAAATAGGCCAGCTGCTGGGGTTGACCAGGGAAACGGTGAATCGGCTCATGCGAAAAAGCAAGGAAAAATAAAACATCCCCGCCACATGGCGAGGTTGGAGATAAAAATAAGTGAAGGATGATTCCTTTTATCGACACGCCAAGCAGCCCCGCCGTTTTTCCGACAGGGTCGTCAGCGGATCATTTGTCATACTGATGACGGGTATCCAAAATCGACTGGATCTGTTCCCGGCTTGTCTCCGCCACCACCTGCATCATCGTTCGCACTTCTACAATTCCTTGTTCGGATACGAGATGGCGATCAAGCGCCCCTTCCACACTCTCACACATCGTCAGGATGTGATCTCGAAGCAGGCGGTACATCGAAAGTTCCACATGAGTGGGGCGACGATCATAAGCCAGCGCTTCCGCCCATTCTTCGGTGTCGTACAGCGGGATCGGATAGGAACGGCCCGATTCGGCCAAAGCCCATTTCATCCGCTGCATCATTTCCAAATCGAAGTCCACCATTTGCAACACCAATTGCCGAATCGTCACTCCCTCTTCCACCGGGAGATCCAGGTCCTCCTCTGTCAAACCCAGGATGGCTCCCTCCAGTAGATCGGGCCCTTTCCGGTACAGCTCCAGCAACTCTTCATCAGACAAACGCAAGCTTTCATGAAACGCAATCCGATACCCATCCGGGTCTTTAAAGGTAAGAACCTGTTCCACACCGGGACTTTCTTCCAACAAGAGGTCCGGGACCGCCAACACGGACAGATGTTCTTGAAAGAGGACCAAGTTCTCTCCGTAAAAGGAGAGAGTCCCTTCCGGTTCCACTTCACGGAAATGCCAACGGGCCGCCGGGGAGGATTCCTCCACTTCTTCCACCAAGGGATCTCCCGTCCACTCTTCGCCAGGGGTTCCCTGTTGGTCCGTCTGCTCTGCGGGAGCTTCCACATTCACCGGATCAACCGCTTTCTCCCCTTCCGCCGCCGGTCCGGTTTCCGCCGATTCTTCTGTTTCTGAAACCGATCCCGGTTCAGCCGGAACCGGCTCCTTGCTGTCCGCCCCTGACGTTGGATCCGTTGCAGACTCTTCAAGCTCGCCATCCACCACCTGGTCGGCGGGATAGAGGCTTCGGACGTCCAGTTCCGGGTTAGCCGTCAGGACCAACAGTTCCTGTCCCGTCCCGGTTAACTGTGCAGTTTGAATATCAGGATCCATCCAATCGACCCGGAAGCCCAGCTTGTCCCTGTAAAAGGTAAGGGACGTGTGGAAATCTGCAACACGGATCACGGATATTAAAAACGAATCGCTCACCTTCAACCTCTCCTTTCGGGTGAAACCCCTCCAGATTGTCGTCCTGGAAGGGCAACCTCTCCTTTCGGGTGAAACCCCTCCGTCACAAAAGAGAATCTCACCGCGGCTCTTATTTCCTGCCAAGGGAAAGCCTTGAGCCATCTATCGATAAAATAGCGGAATTTCGACTTGTCCTGTTTTTTCCCATCTGAGGGAATTGGTAAATCAAATGTACCAAAGAGAAAACATGTCATCAACATAAATGAAAAAAATTGCAATCTCATAGGAAAAGGGTGCCCTGGACATCAGGCACCCTTTTCCTTATGGGCGAAGCCCTCTCAATTGTAGTTCTGAAAGGGCACCCTGGATCAATCCACTTGGTTTCTCCCCACCCATAACAGCAGGGATATCAAGATAAAAGCGATTAACGCAAGAAACGGAATGGTAATAAAACCCAGCCAGTTAATATATTCCCCGCTACAGGGAACTCCTTGAGTACAAGGGGCCAATTCATCAAAACCCGGCATTTTTTGCTTCATATAATGGTAGACGGAGACCAATCCCCCAGTGAGACTGAGAGGCAAAGCATACCGTATGATTCTGGAATCGTCAAGATACGTCGCAATCCCCAACATAATGGCCAATGGATACATAAAGATCCGCTGCACCCAGCACAATTCGCACGGGATATATCCCATTACTTCGCTAAAGTACAGACTGCCACCCACGGCAACCAATGACACCAGCCACGCCAGGTATCGATGGTACCTTCGGACCCAAGCCATGGCAACCTCTCCTTTTGGGCGAAGCCCTCCCTTATTGTGCTTCTTCGATCGCTTGGTCGATGATGTTTTTCAGATTATTGTATTGGAAGGCTTCCTGCGGTTCCACCTTCCGTCCATTGACAAACAAGGTGGGAACAGAGGTAACCCCGGCTTTCCCCACAATCTGCCGATCCTTTTCCACCTGTTCTTTATACGTTTCATTCTCGATGTCTTTCTTCACCTGATCCGCATCCACTTCCGGTGTCTCTTCTTTAGCCAGCTTCACCAGGAGCTCCGGGGTAGCCCAGACTTGTTGTTCGTTCCCCTGGTTGTCATACAGCGCTTCAAAATAAGGCCAATAACTGTCCGGATCCTGCTGATACACGGATTCCGCCGCGATCGCCGCAGTCATGGAATCTTCCCCGATAAAAGGATTATTGACAAAGTAAAACGCTACTTTACCTTGATCGATATAATCTTTTTTCAATTGGGGATAAATCTGATCTTTAAATTGTTTGCAGGCAGGGCATTTGAAATCGCCGAACTCCACAATCTTCACCGGGGCATCCGGATCACCCAAAACCGGCTGGCCTTCATATTCGAAAATCTTTTCGGAAACTTGAGCTGCCTCCGGTTCTTCATTTGATCCTACAAACATTTGCACCAAGGCGAATATACCCAACCCTAAGAAGAGTACAATCACGGTTACCATCGTCAGGTTTTTCATTCGTTCCGACCGGGCTTCCGCCTGTTGCTTCTTGGCGTTTCTATTCTTTTTGGACATGATAGAACCCCCTGTCGCTCTCCCTCATCTTCACAACCTACCCTTTAGGGCGAAGCCCTTCCTAATTGTCGTCCTAGCAGGGCAACCTACCCTTTAGGGCGAAGCTCTTCAAATTGTCGTCCTATAAGGGCAACCTACCACACCATAATACCGTTGTTCTCAGACCATTTCAACGTTGTCAACAGGTGATCCAAGGGAATTTTTGTGACAATTGACAGGCTGGCCGGAATCTCATTTCAACCGGTAATAATGTTCATTTTTTCACAAATAGAAGGGAGTTATGGATCAACCATTCTCTCGATATTCATAGATAAATCCTGAATTAAGGATATTGACAAACCGATGACATCCCTTATATTTGTGATATATTTCACATATTATGTGTTATGATCATTTTGAAAGAAAAAAGACCGCTCCTGATAAAGGAAGGATGCCGATCGTCATCCCGGTGGACACCTGGCGCTGCTGAATACCGATGACTCAGAAAGGAGAGGTTCCGATGTCTGAAAAAAAGTCTAAAATTGTTCTAATCGGAAGTGGGGCCGTCGGTTCCACCTTTGCCTACACCGTGCTGCTCCAAGGATTGGCCCACGAATTGGTCCTCATCGACGCCAACCAGGACAAGGCGGAGGGAGACGCCCTTGATTTAAACCACGGCATGCTGCTGGCTCACCCCATGAAGATCCACGCCGGGGATTATTCCGACTGTGCTGAAGCGGACATTATCGTCCTTACCGCCGGTGCCGCTCAAAAGCCGGGTGAAACACGCCTGGATCTGATGCGGCGAAACGTCGCGATCTTTGACTCCATCCTCTCTCAGGTAACACGGTACAATAACGACGGCATATTACTGATCGCCACCAACCCTGTCGATATCCTGACCCAAGTCGCCCTGAAGCTGTCCGGATGGCCCTCCAATCGGGTCATCGGTTCCGGCACCCTCCTGGATAGCTCCCGGTTCCGTTATTTGGTGGGGAAACGGTTGAAGGTGGATCCCCGCAGCATCCATGGGCTGATTATCGGCGAGCATGGAGACTCGGAAGTACCGTTATGGAGTTCCCTCCAAGTGGCGGGCATGCCGCAAAACGATCTGCCGCAAAATCATCCCTGGCATCTAACGGCACCGGACAAAAAAGTCATCACAGAAGATACCAGACGGGCCGCCTACCACATCATCGAAAAAAAGGGTGCTACTTATTATGCAATCGCCTTGGCCTTGGCCCGGATCTGTGAAGCCATCCTGAAAGACCAACGATCCGTATTGCCCGTCTCCCACCCCTTTGAACCGGATCCGGACATCGGACCTGTCTGCCTCGGTATTCCCTGCGTAATCGGCCGTAACGGAGTGGAAGAAACCGTTCCTTTTCCGCTCTCCAAAGGGGAACGAATCGAACTAAGGAAATCGGCGCAAACATTAAAGCGGTTTATGGATCAGCTGGGATTTTGAAACCGGCCCCTTCCTCGCTCGTTGAGGAGGAAGGGGCCGGTTTCATTTTTGCGGAAATCGCCCGTCCTAACCGGATCTTTTATATATTTCTAAATCATCTAAATACAACTTCGGATTGTGCAATTTAGTGTAGTTCCAAGATTGTAGTCCGACCTTTATAATGCAAGGCAAGAGCTTCAAAACTGGCAGCTCATTCCTCTCATCGTTTATTGATGGACAAGCGGTTTCCAATCACTCTTCTTTATATTCGGGCAACCCGGCAACTTTTCAACAACTGGATTTTAAAGCTCTCATTATTAAGAGCTTTAAAATAAATAATTCCTTATGGAGGTGTCGGTTCATGCAATACGTTGCTCCGCAAGCGGATTGCACCCAGGTGCGTTCTGTGAAAGATGATGCTTGGTTCCTGGTCTTTATCGCTGTGTTGCTGGCTCTGGGAGCCACGATCGTTCTGGGCGCGGCTGTATGGTGTATCTACAACGGAAACGGCCGCTTCACAGGCGGGGTTAAATGGGCAAACGGACTCCAAGTCTGGATTGAGTGCCGACCGTAGTCTACATCCCTCCTTTTTAAACTTAGCCATCCTTTTTATGAAGGGTGGCTAAGTTTCATACTGCAAATGTCATTCAACCGTGCTACTATTTGTGTATATCGCAATATTCTTATGGGTTTGGAGGGAGTAAACAGATGCTTGCCATTCATCAACTATCAAAAAGATATAAAAATAACATATGGGCTGTCCAAGATTTTGATTTATCCATTAGAGCAAACGAATTGGTGGCGATTGCAGGTCCCAATGGATCAGGAAAAACGTCCATCATCAACTGTCTTCTCAGTATTATCGATCCCACATCCGGCGAGGTTCACCTGGATGGACACCCCAACGATTCCCATGAATTTAAACAACGCATCGCTTACGTTCCGGATGAGTTGATTCTGCCGGAAGCACTGACCGGCAGCGAATATTTGGATTTTGTCACATCGATGTACGAACACGCCAATGCGGAGAAGCGAAAGAATCTGATTGAACTGTTTGATATGAAAGCCGCTTTGAATGAACCCATTGAAACCTATTCCCACGGAATGAAGAAAAAGACGCAATTAATTGCGGCCTTCATGCTCAAAAGCAGCGTGGTGATTATGGACGAGCCGTTTCGCGGGTTGGATGTGGAAGCCATCATTATGACAAAGAAATTAATGAGCAAATACGTGGAGAAGGATGGCAGCATTTTATTGTCCACTCATGATCTGATGGCCGCCGAGAACATGTGCGATCGCATCGCCATCCTTTCCAAAGGAAAAAAAGTGGCGGAAGGAACCGTTGCAGATCTGAAAAAGGAGCATGGGTGCGCCAATTTGGAAGAGGTCTTTATGAAAGTATCCATGCTGAGCGATAGGAGTGCCCGCTTTGAAAAAATCATTGAAAATTTCTAAGCTGATGCTCAAGATCTGGAAAAGGGAAGTGGGGCGGATCCTCGACACGCGAATCAAAGTGACGGCAGCAGCGGCTGTCCTGTTTGCCATGGCCAGTTTGGCCGCGTTGGGAGGCTATCAGATCACCAGTGCCACTTTGGTGTCGTTTTTACATGGAGATACGCAGAATCTCACCTTGTTGACGGTCTCCATGTATTTAAACGCCTCAATCCTGGTTTCCCTCTTCTTTGTCGTGTTTAAAGCGATCACCCCCGACCAGGATCAGCTTTCCGTTAAATTAAGCTGGTTTCCGGTGACACGGTTTGAACGGAATTTGGGCTATTTCATCCCGTTCGTCAGTATCGTCTTAACGCTGGTCCTCTTTATCATCAGCATCATCTTGTTGCCTGCATTCATCATCCAGCAGGTCGGATGGAGCTTTGGTTTCGCTTTTTTTGCGGGGCTTCTTCTGCAAGCGTTTTTTACGCTGTCTCTCATCCAGCTCCTGTACAATGGGATTCACTTCCTCATGACGACCGGTAAGTTGCCTTTCGGGAAATTTTTCACTTTGTTTCTCGTCATTGTTTCTATCGTATATTACGCGATGGAGACCCTGAGCATCGAGGGGATGCTTGAAACATTCACTTCATTTGATTATCACGCCGCTTACCTGGTCTCCCCGCTGATGCTCCTCGCCATCGGAGAGCTCTCCGCCATGGAAGTGAACCTCTTTTTGATCTTTGTGATTTGGATCGGGGTGGTTGTCGCCTCGTTCGGCTCCCTGTTCCTCGTGCGGGTCCGGACGGAAAAGCGCTCTCCCAAGCTTTTGCGGTTACTCCCCATTCCAAGAGCAAAGTTTGGGGCGTTATTTGTCAAAGAGATTAAATCCCAAATCCGAAGTGAAGAAAACCTGCTCAACTTCTTTCTGGTTGCGGTCATGGTCCTGTTCGTCAATCTGCAATTCGATCTTTGGGGAAATGAGATCCTCTTATGGGTGTTGGCTGCAATTGTAGGCATGGTGGCAATGAACTCCTTCGGCCACGACAAAAAGATGATCGCTCTGTATAAGATATTCGACGTCAAACCCTACACCGCCGCAACCGCCAAGACGATGGGGTTATGGATATTGGCAGCCGTGCAACTGCTCATCTTTTGTGCCTTGACACTCACCATTCCCGCCAGCGGAAGCGGGTGGCAAATCGCATGGGTCGCCGTCAACTCCACCGCACTCTTTTATCTGACGGGCACTCTGATTCCATTGGATAAAAACAGCCCGCACATCGGACTCCTGTCGTTCCTGTTTCTGCTGATTCTCCTGGTTCCCATGGTGTTTATCGGCAATTACCTGACGAGTCATGCGCCGCAGGCCGTGCAAGCAGGAGCCCTCATCACGGCGGAATTATTGCTTGTGGCAGCGATTTTCGCTTCTCACCATTGGAGGTTTAACCATGAGTAAAATCGTTCCCTCTCTATCTTTCGGCGTCACTCTGACGGAGGAGGCGGTTTACGATGAGTACTTGGATGCATCCGTCCCGGTCAATGAAACCGCCCACGTCATCCTCACGGAAGTAGATGGAGAAAAAGGGATTGGGGAGATCGTGGACAACCTGGCTAAAAAATTTCATGTAGAAGAAGAGGTTCTGTCTCATGATATCGGCAATCTGTTTAAAAACCTCAACCAGAATTACTTGCTGAATTGGAGATACCAGACTGGAAACCGTGTAAAAGATATCGTGTTCCAATTTTTATCCCAATATAAGCCAGGCTATCACGAACGATTTGAAATGAATGAAACCGGCTTTCTCTCCATCTTCCTCAAAATGTTGGGGGTCGTCATCCGAAAAATCGTTTTGTTTTGGTCGGTGTTCATGGTTTTGGCGATCCTATCATTCCTCTACACTCAATCCGATTTCATCCTGCAATTTGCGTACTACTTCACCGTCGTCTATTTTGGTCTCATTACCGGATTTGCCCTGCATGAAACCATGCACGCCTACGTACATAGAAGAATGGAGCCGCAACGATCAGGCTTTCTCGCTGCCGATTGGATGTCCATCCGGTTTGTCCGGCCGGTGATCATGCCTTACCCCAAAAAGATGATCTGGGTTACCTTACTGGGGCCGTTGGTCCCGGGAATGACGGGAGTCCTCGGCCTCCTGTTGATCCCCGTCGTAAACACCGGCAACATGGTTACCTACACCCTCCTGTCATTTTTCGCCACTTACTCCCTTCACCTCTTGTATTTGCTTCCTTTTACAGGAGACGGAAAATCGATCATGAGCCAATTGGCGTATGTGCGGTTAAACAAAAAGGCGGCGGCCAAGCAACTGCACAAGTAAACCCCGGCATCCCCATCGACTACAATAAGAAAAAGGCTTCACCCGAAAGGAGAGATTGGTTTTATGGTTGCTTCCGTGAGAAATTCGTTGGTGCTCTCGTTTGTATTCAGTCTTCTCGTTCTGCCGTTCATCACAGTCGGACTCGTCTTCTACCACCTTTTTTCCGGTACAGGAGATCAACGCTTGCTATTTAACACGGTGACACTGACCACACAGGGAAATGCCTCCTTTTCCTTTTCGTTGGATCCCGCCTACTTTTTATTGATGGCCGCCGTTTTTGTCGCCACGTTTTTGGTCGTGTTCATCATCCATAAAGCGATGAAACGCCCCTGAAACCACAGGGAACGCTTTACCGGGCTGTCTGGTTCTTCACCCTTTTACCGGACCGAATCAACGCCAGGAGTCCCAGTAATATCGGCAAAGCCGTTTGCATGGGCAAATGGATGTACCGAGGAACCAGCACCAGCCCTTCCTGAACAACCCTCCGACGACCAGGATGAACAGAGTCAATACATCCTATACTCTAGATAAATTCCCCTATGTCGATTTGTCCGAGAGTCGTCAACAAAGGAAAAGGGGCCCGGCCCACAATGTTGGCCCCCAACACGGAAATATCAACCGCCATCAAAAAACTGATGGTCAGCCCGCTGAATACCATCGCTCCGATGGCGTTTTTTTATGACTCGTTCCTTTGGTTGGACATATGGAAACAGCATGGTCGTCTCACCATGGAAAATCTCCTCGGATTTCACTATCTTAAGGATCCGTTTCCTTCGGAATCCACAACAACTGTTGGAACTCGTTTCTTTCAGTATGAAGAGGGGAGAAGTAAACTTTTCCAGATATTCTCCAGCCTCCTTGATACAGAAAAGCACAAAAAAACCACTCTCTTTCGAGTGGCTGGAGATTCCCGACAAGTCCATCACAGAAACCGATCAGCTTCATCATGCGGATTCTTCGTTCACCCCATCCTGCCCGTGCCGGATCCGATACCGATATAACTCCGGCTGCATCCGGACTTCGCTCTCGCAACTTCCTCCGTTTTCCTCTACAATAGGGCTAACTCATTGGATCAGGTGGTCTGATGTCAACGACTCACCATTAGAAATGGTGAGCTTGTAACAATCCAGTCATGCGAGCGTCTTTCGACTCTGACCTTGAATGGATGTTACATCAGGGCAGGTTGACAGCTACCCGTACTCGATCAGGCATGCTGACCGAGTTCCTGCACAACGGTACTCCCATTCCCAGATGTGTAGGTAGATTCCTACTTCCCCAGGGTGTATGGATCGCTTGGTGATTCGGCAAGAGTGCCTTATGGCACCATGGGTGCCCAACGGTTTTCTCTTTGTTCACGATCCGTTCCATTCGGGTTTCGGCTATGTTTATTTTATTCGACAAATTTGCTAAGAATCCTACTTTAGAAAGGAGGACGACAGGAGGAAATTGCTCTAAGTATCCCCACATGGGGGATACCGAGCAACGCCGACTTTCCTCTACGCCAATAAATGGGCGAGTCTCCTGTCGGCAATTCTCTTGAAATACAACAAATGGATGACATACACCGTCCCCCCGGAATGGGACCGGCGGACCGTGTCCGAAGTGTTAAAAGGCCCCCTTCTCCTCTCCAACCGGATGATCAACCGGTTGACCCGGTCCCGCGGCATTCGCCTGAATGGAAGTATGCCGTGGCTCAATCGTGTGTTAAAAACCGGAGATCGGCTGCAGGTGGCCGTGCGCCCCCGGGAGAAGGCCGACCTGAGAGCGGAGCCGGTTCCTTTCGGCGTGGTGTATGAAGACGCCGATTGGATGGTTGTAGACAAACCCCCGGGAGTAAAGGTTCACCCCACCCGGCCCGATGAAGGGGGAACACTGGTCCACGGCCTCCTGCATCATTGGAAAACGACCCATGGCATGGAAGGAAAAGCCCGTCCCGTACATCGGCTGGACCGACATACGTCGGGACTGTTACTGGTGGCCAAATATTCATACGCTCACCAACTGATGGATCGGGAATTGCGGGAAAAACGAATCCGGCGGATCTACTGGGCCATATGCCGCGGTTCGATGGCACGCCATCAAGCGGAAGGCACCATCGACGCCCCCATCGCCCCGGAACCCGGTCACCCACTGCGACGACGGGTGGACTCCGGCGGAGAGCATGCCGTCACCCACTACCGGGTGCTGGATCAGTCGGAGGAAGCGACCCTGCTTCAGTTGGAGCTTGTCACCGGAAGGACGCATCAGATTCGCGTCCATTTAGCCCACCTAGGCCACCCCTTGATCGGGGACAAACTGTACGGAGGACCCACCCGTCACCTGCGGCGCCAGGCGCTGCACGCCCGGGAGCTCCATTTCCATCACCCGCTTACCGGTGAAACGATGAAATTCACTTCGCCGCTGCCGGACGACATCGCGGCTCTGATGAAGAAACGGGGACTTCAGCCATAGCCGAAAAGCCCCGTTCACGTATATGCGAACGGGGCTTTGGCTCACTCGTCGATCGGATAGTCATCCCAATTGAGACCACTCTTTTTTGTCCTCGACCCATTCCCGTTTCCCTTCCCAATCCTCCACCGTCAGCGCATAGAGTTCATGGTCTTCCCACCTGCCATTAACCTTGAGATGACGGGGAGAAAGGCCGATCCGGCGGAACCCGATTGCCTGCAAGAGGCGGATGGAGGAACGGTTGGAAGGCATGGCACCTGCTTCGACACGATGCAGGCCCGCCTCGGTGAAAGCAAAATCCAGCACCTGCCGCACCGCGTCGCGCATCAGACCTTTCCCGGTATAACGTTGGTCGAGAAAATAACCGATGGTGGCGTTGTGCCAGGCTCCCCGCACCACATTGGACAGGTTGACGCGACCGATCAAGCGGCCGTTTTCCGGGAGGAACACGCCGAACCCGTAGGAGCGGCCCTGCCTCCAATCACGCAAGGAATCCCGAATCAACTGCTCCTGCCTCCGTCGGCTGAAAAAATCCTCTTCCCGAGCGGGATCATACGGTCGTAAAAAGTCGCGGTTTTCCAAGCGAAGCCTCCACTGAGCTTCCACATCATCCATTCCCAGCCGACGGACGATCACCCGATTCATTCGGTATCCCCCCATCTTTTCGTATCCAACAAAACAGCCGCCGACCTTCCGGTCAAACGGCTGTCGCAGACCACCCCGGAAATCAATCCTGCTGCGAATGCAGCGTCACCCGGATGGATACCGGACGCGTCCCTTCATCCACGACGATCCATCCCCGTGCCACACATTTATCCAAGGCCTTGTCCACTTCCGATTGGGACAGGCCCGCTTCCGTGGTCCAGTCCTTCACCGCAATCCGGCCGGGCTGCTTTTTAGTCTCTCCCAAACCCAGATATCGGCGAACGAGGTATCCCATCAACTTGATCTCCGCTTTGGTCGCCTGTTTCGATCCTACCACTTCGTCCAAATAACATTCCACCAACTGCAATGAACGGGGCGAAACCGCCAGGGCTTCACTTCCTCTGGGTCCATACCACGCTGACATCGGCGCTGTTCTCCTCCCGTTCTCTTCTTTTAGGATATGTCTGAACCATTCCGTAAAGTGAGATTCCGGAGCGGTATGGCTGTTTTCGTTTCGTTGCCACACGCCGCCCCTCCCTATGATTGACGAAAAATGAGAATGACAGATAGATCGATTTCCGCACCATGCTCCCGAGGTTCAGCACAACCCCCATCGGGCTGCCACCCAGAACAATCGGAGCTGTAACGGTTTTAAGTATACTGGAGTTTCCCTATGGGTTCAATGAACGAGGCTAGGATTGTGGCTTTACGGTTCGGATTTGAACGTGTTGACCTTTATCAGTACACTGTTTTTTTAATAATGATAATCATTTTCTGATTTTAGTCTGATAAAGATTTAAATCCAGGCTATAAGGATAATAAGTTTGAAATCAGTAATGAAATATACCGAATCTCTATTCCCAATAACAGGATTTTATAGTAGAATGTTTTGGGATCACTAATTTATACAAGGGGGCTATGTAGTGGATACAGTGGGAACTCATGACATTGGATCAGCCATTCGTAAGGTAAGAAAAGAGCGAAATTTAAGACTAGAGGATCTGGCAGATGAGAACATCTCTGTAGCAACCATCAGCAATATCGAACGGGGTGTTTCCCATGTCAAATTTGACAAAGTCCGTTATCTGTTAAAAAAATTGAGCCTCGAAATCAAAAACCTTCCGGGAATCCTGTTGGATGATCAACAAGAGTTAAAAGAGATCGAGTTCCAGCTAAACCGTGCGGAATATGTCTGGCGATTGGGAAAGTATGACGAGGCCATCAAACTGGTGGCTGATTTGCAATTATCCGACAATCACCCCTTGGCGCCCTTAGGTTATTTCGTAAAGGGAAAATCATTGCTTCTGCTCCGGAAATTTGTTAAAGCAGAAAGAGCGCTGTATACCGCCATCAATCTCTGTAATCAAAAAGGGTACGATAAACGCGACAACATTGAAGCCGCCAGCTTTCTGGAGATTGGGATGTGTTGTTTTCAACAAAACGACATCCAAAAGGCGTTGGAGTTTACGGAGAGCGGATTGGATGCTTTTATTGAAGGTGGACAAAGGGAGTACATCAAACAATCGTTGATCATCAATCAGCTAATTTTTTTGGAAAGGTTGGGTCGAATCGGCGAGGGATTAAATCGTGTCCAAGAAGTTTGGGACATCGTGGAGGAAATCAAAGACCTTAATATTCTCCTGACTATGTACTGGATACGTGCGGAATTTTTACGTCGGTCCAACATGAATGACTCAGCGATTGCGTTTGCGGAACAGGGGTTAGAGTTGGCCATTCGTAATAAAAGCTATGATCGGGTGTTTGAGCTTTGGTCCATGCTGGGGATGATCTATACGGTAAAAGGGCAGTGGGATAAAGCGGAAGCCTGTTTTTATTCTGCGCTGGATGCGGAACATCTGGTTACCAACCCAAGGGTAAGAACAAGAACGTACGTGTGGTTGGGAAAACTGTTCATGCATCAAGAAAGATGGGATGAAGCAAAAGAAACCATTCAAAACGCCATTCAGAACGCGACAGAAGCAGACGATGCACCGAGATTGATTCAAGCTCACATAGCAATGGGAGATTGCTTAAGGAGAATAGAGGGTATACGGTCAGCAACTGAACAATACAAAAAGGCTTATGTTTTTACCAAAAAGCACGGTCTTAGAAAAAAAGAATATAAAATTTTGTTCCGCCTTGCTCAATGTGGAGAAAAACTAGATGAGAAGGAATTTGTTAATCATATACGATTCGATGAAGTAGAATAAGAAGCTTTTATTTCCACCTTGCAAGCTTTTACTGTAATAGCTTCTCTTTCTGCCGCTACTTCATGCTTAAGTTATTTCGTCGATTCAAAGATATCGTATGTGACCCAGTTAACACCTGACGCCTGTGGGCGTTTTTCCTTTGTTCAAACATCAAGCAATTAATATTCTTTCCATTTCGTTTTTCATAATGAATATCAGAATTAGTCAAAAGTACGTAAAAAAATATGCCTTCCCCGTATTAAAAAACATCGATCAGTGTCTAATTTTTTATAACACAAATTCATTGACAGTAATTACTTTAAATATTAGAGTATCCCTAAATAATTTAACTGGAAATTTATTTATCTTACATTTGATCCTCGGTCGTAAATGAAACAGCTTTTTTATTTGCGAATGCACAAAGGGATTTCAGCATAATGGTTGATTGTCTATTGTTAAGTCGTTTTAAATTGAATTACCTTCATTCATTAAATATGGGAGTGTGATCTCATGGCAAAATCCGCTAAAAAATCGCTGATATTGTCTTGCATATTCAGTTTTATCGTTCTTCCTTTTGTCTCTGTCGGTGCCCTGTTCTACCACCTCTTCTCCGAGGATGTCGGCTCAGGAAAAAAGGAGTTATTGTTTAACACCATTGTTTTGAATATAAAAGAAACTTCTTTTTCCTTCTTCATCAATTCAAGTTACTTATTGCTGATGGTCATCGTTTTTGTCGCTACGTTTTTTATTGCTTTTGTCACCCATAGAACGGTAAAGGTATTTACACAAGTTGTCGATAAAAAGTAGTCCACTTGAACCCTCTGTTTCCGATTACAATAATTAGGAACGATTATGATGGTCTTAAAAAACGGGGTGATGCCCTGTTTTTTGTTTTGAATCGACGTTGGAACCATTCTCGTCATCGGTTACTTCACTCACAAAACGTCCTCACACTGAATCGCGACTCCTCGGTTTGACCCCGTTCTAACCTCGCGATATGCTTATGTTTGAAAGCGTTTTTTCCTGATATACTTAGCCGTATGAAGTCCTGTTTATCCATTCTTCGACCCGGGCCAACCCGGATGCACCTGTGACAGAAAGGGGGCGCTCCGTGGAAGACGGACTGAGTCGCAAACAAACGCTTGAGGAAATTCGCCACCAACAGAAGAGAAAGGTATACGGGGGTCTCGGTATTTTTTCTATCGTTGCACTGATTAGTTGGATATCCGTCAGCGTATTTCTGACCGACAACACTCCAACATCCCGTGACCAGGAAAGCCCCTCCTCTGCCGATTGGAATCCCCCTGCAGAGGATAACGACGAATCACCCGCTTTCTTCGATGATGAAGAACCAACCGATCAAAAGGATGACGAAGACGTCGTTTCCCAAACGGAATCCGAGGGGCAGGAACAATCATCCGATCCCGCTCCTCCATCCGGATCCCCATCCAATCCCAACACCGCTTCCAGCGACAAAGAGAAAAACACGTCCTCCTCATCCGACCCGGAGCCTTCAAAACCGGGGGAAAAGGGAAAGGGTAAAGGACCGGATATCGCTAGAGAAAAACGCAAAGACTGATTGCTTCATAAGAACCCGTGAGAAAGCCGCCCCTTAGGCGGCGATTCTTTTGATATACCGGAGTCGATCATTTAATGCTACCCCGTCACGGGTGACATGACCTCAGTCCCCCTCCCAGAATACAAAAAGCCCCGGCCAGATCGGCCAGGGCGCATCCCCTCACAACATCTTCAACAAGGCATCCCGTCCGCGCATGCCGGCTTTGATGCCCATCGCTTCCCCTTCCAGGGTCACCATCTCCAGCGGGGCCTCCAACAGATCGGACAATGTCCGAACCCCGACGGCCCGGCCGGCCACGATTTGGCGATCGGCCAATTTCTCATTAAGTAGGCCCACATCTAAAGCTCCACACATGATGTATCCCTTGTCGGTGGTGATCACCAACAGATTGGTCTTCGGGAGCTTTACCTCGATCCCCAATACGGTGTGACCCTCCACCTTCATCGGCTGTAGTTGAACCAAACCGATCCCTCCCAACCCAGTCTCGTACGATACCACCTTATGACGGGAAGGGAAAAGGAGTGCGGGTTATCCGAAGAAGGTGTACAGGAGCAAGCCCCCGGAAACGGCCCAGCAGTAGAGGGCAAAGGGGCGTAGACGGACCCGCTCCATCAGGTTCATAAACCACTTGATCCCCAGCAGGGCGGACAGGAAAGAGACCACAATCGCAGTGATATACGGACCCGGATCGAAGTAGGCGCCACCGGTTTGAAGCAGTTCCATCCCTTCCAGAATGGCGCCGCCACCGATAATCGGCACCGCCAGGATAAAGGAGTAACGCAAGGCTGTCTTCTTGTCCAAACCGCACATCAGGGCAGCCACCACCGTCGCACCGGAGCGGGAAATCCCCGGTAACAGGGCCAACCCTTGAGCGGCACCGATAATGAGGGAATCCGACGTTTTCAAGTCTCCCTCTTTTTTTCGCCCTTCCGCTCCGTCGATGAACCACAGGAACACCCCGGTCAAAAACAACATGACGGCGATCACCGTGAGGGATTTGGCGTATATGGCCAAAACATCTCCGAACAGAACATATAACACACCGGTAATAAACGTACTGATTAACAGAAACACACCAAACTTAAACTCCGTCCGATCTTCCGGGCGGCGGGTAAACGGATAAGTAAAAAATGCGCGGATAATCTGAATGATGTCTCTCCAATAAAAAACGAACACGGCCAGCAGCGAACCGAAATGAAGCAGCAGTTCAAACGTAAGACCTGGTTCCTCCACACCTAAAAACGTTTCGGCAATCACAAGGTGTGCCGAGCTGCTGATCGGCAAAAACTCGGTCAACCCTTGCACCAAACCCAACAAAATGGCTTCCACCCATGCTCCCATGTTTTTGCCCATCCTCTCTCTCAATCTTGGCAGACTCTCTTATTGTAGAACAGGGGGACGGGAAGTGAAAAGGGATGAAAACCATCTTTACAAAAGATTCAATGATAGCGGGGACGGTGGATAAAAGACTCTTCATCCATGTTATCATCCTGGGCCATTTTCATTTTCAGCATCTCGACCAGATACACCCCCACCATCTGGATGACCTCCTCGTCTTCCATCCCTTCAATCAAGGTCATCATATCCTGACGGGTTTGGTCCTCCAGGATGTTGAGCACGACGGAAATCGCATTCTCTTCGTCGTCCTCCAGTTGTTCCCGGTATAATGAATAGATGTCGTCAACAAAACGCATGTCCCTTGCTCCTCCTCTATCCTTGCTTCCTGTTTGACCTTATAGACGTCCAGGCCACTTCAATTGTCTATAACGTGTCCGATGAAACCGAAATCGATCCAACGGATATACTAACGCCATCGCGAAAGGAGTGCATCCATCCATGTCCGCCCGCTATCTGACGACTGTGGCCATGATTGCGGCGGTTTATGCCGTTGTCACGCTGGCATTTGCCCCACTGTCTTATGGGCCTGTCCAGTTTCGTATTGCAGAGAGTTTGACCGTTTTGCCGTATCTGACGCCGCTGGCGATCCCCGGCCTGTTTATCGGAGCGGCAGCGGCCAATTTATTCAGCCCCGTGGGCTTTTATGACGTGATTTTCGGGAGTTTGGCCTCCCTGATCGCCGCTTGGCTCACATACCGGATGCCCAAGCCTTGGCTGGCCCCCCTCCCGCCGGTACTGGTCAATGCCGTCATCATCGGGATTTTACTGGGAACCGTCAGCGGACTGCCCATTGCTGTACCCGCCGCCATGCTGTATGTGGGGCTGGGACAGACAATCGTCTGTTATGGATTGGGGCTTCCCTTTCTCTATCTCCTGCGGCGGGTTCGCAATCAAATTCCCGGGGTCCGAACCGACCGATAACCATAACGCTTTACCCTAAGCAAATCAGTCGGCTTGGTTTTTCATCTCCGCTCCATGCACTCACCAGGTCTCGCTACGCGTGGCAGAGTCGACTCCTCCGAAGAAACAAACCTTCCTTCTCACACCTGGTGCCAGCGCGGCTTTTGCGCCCGTGCAGGTGCCCCCGGAACGGTGAGATGATGGGCGATCACATCCCGTAAAAGCTCAGGCAGATAAAAGCGGAGGCCCGTCCCTTTCTGGATCTCTTCATATCCGATCCCAAAGGTAAACATATCGATGGTGGCCACCCGGTACAACCGGTCCGGCTGCAGCGGTTCACCCGCGATTCGGATCTCCCGGATGCGTGGGGTTGAGCTGGCGTCCGGATCATGGACTACCTCGATTCCGGCCACGTTCATCATTCCCAAGCGTCGGCCCCGAAACCCGAAGCCGCGGATTTCTTTTTGTTGTACCCCCTGGAGGAGAGACTCTTCCAAGGTTTTTTGGATAATCGCACCCGGTAGGTCCATTCCACACGGATTGATGGGATGGGGGCAGATTTGATGGATGCGGCCGCGTGTGACGGGTCCCGCCTCCAAACTTCCCAGCAGCTGTCCGGCGTTGACCAGCGCACATTCCGCTTCCACCCAATCCAGCAACCCGTCGGCCAACAAATTTCCCAACGGCGATTCCGTATACCAATCAATCACCAAATCGTGATCCAGGTGGATGATGGGATGGGATAAAGCCCGCTCCGCCTTTATCCGGTCTTCTTCGATCCGCTGGGAAACGGTTGGATCAGGCGGGACGTCCGACACCGGAAAAACCCGGCCCGATACTGCCAACCGACGGGATGCCGGTACCCATTCCAATGTGAGATGCCCCACATGCCCTCCAAACTTTCCGGCTGCAGCGATCCAGGTGTCTCCCACCCGTTCCGGTTTCTCCAACAGGTGATGGGTGTGAGCCCCCATGATCACATCGATTCCCGGCACCGCCTGGGCCAAGCTTCGATCGTTTCCCAATCCCAGATGGGAAAGCACCACGACCGCATCTGCTTCCCGGCGCAAGCGGGGCACCTGCTTCGCCAATACACGGATCGGATCTTCCACCTCCCATCCCAACAGCCGGTAGAATTCAGCAAAAGAGATCGTAACCCCTGTAAAGGCGACGCGAAAACCGTCCCACTCCCGAACCGCCCATGGTTGGATCCAATCGGGCTGACTTTCAGCAATATCGGCAACATTGGCGGCCAAGACTTGAAATGGGGCATCCCCAAACAGCCGGTTCAGCTCCTCCTTGGAAAAGGTAAGCAATTCGTTATTTCCCAACGTCATGAAATCATACGCGGCTGCCTCCAACACGTGTCGGTTGGCCAACCCGCCGGTTCCTTCCGTTTCCACTGAAAACCGATCCATATGATCACCGATATCCAGAAGCCAACAGGCCTCTCCTCGATCCCGGCATTTCCGCCGCAGTTGGGTCACCAACCGGTGAATCCGGGGCATCGCCTCAAAGTGACTGTGGATATCGTTGGTATGTATGATATGAAGGCGGGTCGTTCGACTCACCAGCATCCTCCCTTCGGGCAAAGCCCCTTTAAATGGTCATCCTGGAAGGACATCTTCCCTTCAGGTGAAGCCCTCTCTCCATTATCGCTCTATAAAAGGGCTATTCTTGGTTGGTTCCGATAAACAGTCCCTATCCATAAGCCTGCGGGTTGTGGCCGGCTGCAATAAACGTGATCGAGGCGAGAGCTTGTACAAAATGATCGGATACCCTTATCCGACTCCTTCCAGAATCATGCGAACGGCTACTACCAAGATGGCGATCCGAAGACCAATTAAGAGTGCATGACTGCTCATCCGCTCGGAGATCCATGCACCCAGCTGCCCGCCAAACCATGCGCCGGGGGCAATCAATAAAACCGCCATCCAATCGATGTTTCCTTGAATCAAATGGGTGGCGGAGCCAAGAATGGATGACAGAAAGATGACGAACATGGACGTGGCGGTGGCCACATGGGCCGGAAACTGAAACAGGAGCACCATCATCGGCACCAGCAGCGAACCGCCCCCGATCCCGAACAAACCCGATAAAGCTCCGATTACGAAGGAGCCGATCCAAGCCGTGGGACGATGGTATCCGTATCGGTAACTATTCCCCTTTGGATCGGTAAATTCCCGCTTCACATCCCACTTTACGGACTTCGGTTTCAGGTGTTCCCGAAACTGCATCACAGTCGCAACCAAGATCATAACAAGCCCGAAAGCAATATAGAATGGCCGGGGTTGAAAATAACTGATTAAATAAGCGCCCACGATGGCTCCCGGACCACTGGCCAGAAAGAACGACCACGCACTGGAATAGTCGATCCGCTTTTTTTTCGTATACGAAATCGTGGATGCCAGCGCCGTGATAATTACCAATACCAACGATGTCCCGACGGCGACCGGAGGCGTGATATGGCTGTAACCCGGAAATAGGGACGCCACCAACAGCAACGCGGGTACGGTGATGATCCCGCCCCCCAACCCGACCAAGCTGCCGACGGTTCCGGCAACCAACCCGATCAGGATCAGTATGATCCATTCCAACAACATGTTCCCTCCTGCGGGAGCGTGGCTATGATTGGGAGATCCCGCTCACCGTCTTTCCTACCTTTCGCTTTCCCAATTATCGTAGCAGACCGCGCCCCCGAAAAGAAGGGCGGTTTTTTGCCGACTCTGGAATGATTGGGGAAGACGGCGAAAATAGGTTGACCAATCCCTATCCCTGTGATACGGTTTTTCCAATAATCGAACACAGTGGGAGCAGGTACTTTGGAGCCCTCCAAAGTTTAAAAGGGAAGTCGGTGAAACTCCGATGCGGTCCCGCCACTGTAACAGAGGAGCCCGCGGACTTAAAACGCCACTCATTTTGGAAGGAAATGGGGAAGGCATCCCGTCGGGTGAGGATTCTGAAGCCAGGAGACCTGCCTGTTCCGACAACACCATGGTTCCCTACGGTCGATAGGGAGGTGTTTGGATAACCGGGACCCACGGCCCCGTCCGGGATGGATGAGCGCCGATGGGGAATTTTGTAGTAGCCGCGTGATCCAGCCACCTCCATCGATGGATAACCTTGGGGGTGGCTTTTTATATGAACAAAGAAGAGGAGAGATGCATCGTGACAGCAATACGCACCGGCAATCTGGGATATCCCCGGATCGGTTCCAACCGGGAATGGAAGAAGCATCTGGAGTCTTACTGGGCAGGTAAAATCGACGAAACCCAATTAAAGGAACAGATGAAAAAACTCCGCCGCCAATACCTAAAGACACAACAAGAAAAAGGGGTCGACTGGGTCCCGGTGGGCGACTTCACCTTCTACGATCACGTGTTGGATACCGCCGCCATGTTCGGCCTCATTCCCAAACGGTTTGCACATACGGGAGGACCCGTTTCGCTGGATACGTATTTTGCGATGGCCAGGGGAAATCAAGGAGCCGTCGCATGCGAAATGACCAAGTGGTTCAACACCAATTATCATTATATCGTGCCGGAGTTTGAGCCGGAAATCACTCCTCTCTTAACGGAAAACAAACCGCTGAAAGCGTTCGAAGAAGCCAAACAGTGGGGAATCAAGGGAAAACCCGTTCTGCTCGGCCCCTTCACCCTCTTAAAATTATCCAAAGGATATGACTCGAATCAATTTGCCGACCTGCTGTTGGAAACCCTGGTTCCCCTATATGAACAGGTGCTGAAGGAGCTGGAGACAGCCGGTGCCGAATGGGTGCAGATGGATGAACCGTCGTTGGTGACAGATGTGAATCCAAAAGAGTGGTCCTGGATCGACCGCGCATACAGCCGGTTGACGACAGCTGCCCCTCGGCTTCGTCTTCTCCTGCAAACCTATTTTGATTCCGCCACCGCTTATCCCAGCTTAATCCGTCTGCCCGTCCACGGAATCGGCCTGGATTTGGTCCATGGAAAAAAAGGAAACCTGGACTCCCTCCAAGCACATGGATTCCCTGCGGATAAGACATTGGCCCTCGGCATCATCGATGGGAGAAACATCTGGAAAACTCCTTTGGCCGAGCAGCTCAAGCTGCTGGAACAGATCCAGTCCCGGGTGAAACCCGCTGAGTGGTGGTTGCAACCCTCTTGCAGCCTGTTGCATGTACCGGTGGAAGCGGCACAAGAGACGGGACTGCGTCCGGAGTTGGCCGGGGCGATCGCCTTTGCCAATGAAAAGCTGGATGAGCTGGCCGTCCTGGCAAAAGGATTCAAGCACGGCAAAACAAGCATCTCCGATTCGCTTCAGGAAAACACGGACGCTATCAAACGATTCCGGAACGCTTCCTTCCGCCATGTGTCCGGTCTCCGTGAAACCCTGGCCAATCTTTCATCCGAGGATTTCCAGCGCAGTCATCCCTTCTCGGAACGAAAACAGCTCCAAGCCGAGTCCCATCCTCTTCCCCTGTTTCCCACCACCACCATCGGCAGCTTCCCGCAAAGTGCGGATGTTAGAAGAGCCCGGAGAAAGTGGCGGGCAGGGGAATGGAGCGAGGAACAGTATGAATCGTTTTTGCGGGATGAAACGGCCCGCTGGATCGGCATTCAGGAAGAAATCGGGCTGGATGTGTTGGTGCACGGGGAATTTGAACGAACGGACATGGTGGAATACTTCAGCGATAAACTGGACGGCTATTCAAAAACGGCAAACGGTTGGGTACAGTCCTACGGTTCCCGTTGTGTAAAGCCGCCGATCATCCATGGGGATGTGGCTTTCCTCTCCCCGATGACCGTCAAAGAGAGTGTGTACGCCCAATCTTTGACGGATAAAAAGGTAAAAGGGATGCTGACCGGTCCCACCACCATGATCCGCTGGTCCTTCGTGCGCGACGATCTGCCGGTAAGCGAGATTTCCCTGCAAATCGGTTACGCATTAAGAAAAGAAGTAGAAGCGTTGGAAAAAGAGGGAATCGGAATCATCCAAGTGGACGAACCCGCTTTGCGGGAAGGGTTACCACTGAAACAAATCGACTGGAAAGCGTATCTGGAACAAGCGGTTCAATCCTTCCGGCTGGCCACCTCTTCGGTCCAACCCGACACACAGATCCATACCCATATGTGTTACAGCGAGTTTCACGATATCATCGAGGCCATCCAGGCGTTGGATGCAGATGTGATTTCGATCGAATCCTCGCGCAGCCACGGTGAACTGGTCCGTTCGTTTGAAGAAAAAACGTATACCCAAGGAATCGGACTCGGCATCTATGATATCCACAGCCCGCGGATCCCGGAAGAAGAGGAGATGGCCCGGACAATTGAACGCGCCTTGCGCGTGCTGCCTCCCTCCCTGTTTTGGATCAATCCCGACTGCGGGTTAAAGACGCGCAACGAGAAAGAGACGGTGGAATCCCTGGTTCGGATGATTCAGGTGGCACATCGGTTACGAGAGCAGTGGAACGAAACCATCACCCCTGCATCTCGCTGACACGAAAAAATCACTTTCTCTCTCACCCGTAGTTTCACCCCATCAAACACCCTCTCGGCGGATCGACTGTCGCTGAGAGGGGTGTTTGATGGGGTTTGGATTTTCCCATTCACGGCATATGATCATAAGGGTGAGGAACACAACACCCCAGTGGTGCGACCTTCATCAGCGAAGGCCGCGACCTGCGTTACGTATCACATCGAGTGACCCGCCCACGGTTTGCGAGGCCTAGGCGGGTCACTTTTTTCATGACTAGTGCCCCTTCAGGTAACTTCGATCTGTTTTTCATGGCCTTTACGCGGACAAGTCGGTCGGCTTGGTTTTCCGTCTTCGCTCCATGCGTGGCAGAGTCGACTCCGCCGAAAAACCAAGCCTCCCTCCACATAAACACGATCAATATTGGTAGATGGGGCACTAGATGATGTAACACACATACACTCCTTGCACTAGGGCCTGTCTGGTAATTCAATTTTCCGTGAGAACGAAAGAGGGTCGGTATGGCTGGCGGAGAGCCTTTGCGCTTTTTGCAACGAAACGGAGACAGCCATACCGACCCGGGTCTCGCCCTACATATTTATCAGACACGCCCTAAATCAAGCAAGCAACATGAGGGTTTCCGTCAATGGCATCTTGTAGGAAAGAAGAGCCGCCACCCCGCCTCAGGCCGTTTCTTCATTTCAAAATATCCCCAGTTGCCGTGGAGCCAGCCCTTCCATCGTCACTCCCAGAAGGTCCATCATCATGCGGGCATTTCCCACCGCATCCCCCTCCGAGTTGTTGTTGAATAGCAGGGTGACTTGTCGGGTTTCCCGCTTCATCGCCTGGATGCGGGGAACCCACTCGGCAAGCTCCTGGCGGGAATAGCGATACGCATAGCGAACCCGGCGCCACTCCTCATTGGAACGGCCCGATGCATTCCAGCCGGAACGGTTGCGCCCATGGAAACGGACCAGTACATGATCGGGATGGGTGACAGCCGCCACAATCGGTACGGAACCCTCTCCCGCCTGGGGTTCATCGCAAACCACATGCACCAGTTTTTCTCCTTCCAGGAAACGGAGAGTCTGTTCCCGGTATTCCGGCCGGAACCAGGATTGATGGCGAAACTCCACCGCCAAGGTCCAATCCGGATAGGCCTGGCGGCAGCGACGGATGTATTGGACATGCTTCTTATTACAATCGTACCAGGGTGGAAACTGAAACAACACCATCGCCAGCTTGCCGGCTTCCGCCATCGGTGCCACGGAGTCGGAAAAATCGCGGAAGATCTGTTTGGCTGACCGTTCCGGCGCGCCCGCTTTCCGGCCGTGACCGGTCATCTCGCGGTAAGCCTTGATCACAAATCGAAAGTCATCCGGGGTCTCCTCCGCCCAGCGGGCCATTCGTTCCGGGGGTTGGATCGCATGGTAGCTGCTGTCCACCTCCACCACGGGAAAATGACCCGCGTAAACGGCCAACTTCTCCCGGGACGGGGTGCCCGCGGGGTACAAGCCGTGGTCCCCCCAGCCGCAAACCCCGACCTGAATCGGGTTTCGTATCGTTTGCTCCGTCAATGCCTCCCCCTCCTGCTGTACTGTCGTTCCTTAGTCTCGCTATTTAATTACTAGTACTACAGTTGCATTTGTACGAAGAGTATACATGAGCTTGGGTTGGTCGGGCTGGCGGGCTGTCTTCGATCTCTTGCAAAAAGCGTAAAGGATCTCAGCCATCCCACCACCCTCCCTACTCACACCTACGCCTGCTAGTCTTCTTAGGAGGCCCCTCCCCACTCTCGCAATTGTCACGCCCGCACACAAGTCTCGCCATGGTCACTTCGTTCCCTGGTCTCGCTATGCGTGGCAGAGTCACTCCGCCGGAAAACAAATTCTTCCGCTTCCTTTGTCTATGTAGGTCAGCCTTCTGCTCCTGACGTTGAGGCAAAATGGAATATATGCCGTCATTCTACCACAGGAGGCGGCAAAATCAGACAGGTTTTGCCGCCGGCCCAAAAAACCGGTACAATATTGCAGAAAGCTTATTCAACCGCATCCGGCACCGTTAACCAATCCGGAAGGGGATGTCGGGATGGCCTCCACTTTGATCACGATTCAAGCCCGTGTCATTCAACTCATGGAAGCGCACTGTCAGCAGGAACTGCCGCGGGAAGCATGCGGAATCCTGGCCGGGAACGGGCAGGAAATCACCCGTTTCTTTCCTATTCCCAACCAAGATTCCAGTCCACAATCCTTCTCTTTTGAACCCCGTGCCTTCCTGGAAGCCCTGAAGATTATGCGGCGGGAACAGTTGGAGTGGCTGGGCATTCTCCACTCCCACCCCCGAACCGACCCCTACCCCTCCGACCGGGATATCTCCCATTGGCACTATCCCGAATTAATCAGCTGGATCCTATCCTTTCATGATCATCCTCCCCGTTTGTCGGCCTATCATATTAAACACGGCCGTGTCGTTCCCGTTCTTTACGAAGTGGTTTCCGGGGACGAGGAGACGGACCGACTGGAGTGAACGTCATGCAACCATCCACAGGGTGGGCCCTGCACACCGATAAGTATCAGATTACGATGATGTACGCCCATTGGAAAAACGGTTCCCACCGGGAGCGGAAAACCTTTGACCTATATTTCCGCAAACTCCCCTTCGGCAACGGTTTTGCCGTTTTTGCCGGTCTGGAGCGAGCGATCCAATACCTGACATCGCTCCGTTTCACAGAGGAGGATATCCGCTACCTGGCCGAACAGGAAGAGCGCTATGACCCTCGCTTCCTGGATCTATTGCGGGAGTTTCGTTTTACCGGCGATGTCTACGCCATGCGGGAAGGCCGATTGGTCTTTCCCAATGAACCCCTGCTGCGGATCGAAGGGGATGTGATGGAGCTTCAGCTGGTGGAAACCGCCCTGTTGAATTTTATTGGATATCAAACGCTGATCGCCACCAAAGCGGCGCGGATCAAAACAATCGCCCCTGACGACACCCTGATGGAATTTGGAACCCGCCGGGCCCAGGAAGCCGAAGCGGCTGTCTGGGGCGCCCGTGCCGCTTATTTGGCCGGTTTTCACGCCACCTCCAACCTGCGGGCGGGGGAACGGTTCGGCATCCCCACCAAAGGAACCCATTCTCATGCGTGGGTGCAGGATTTTGATTCCGAGCTGGAATCCTTCCGTGCCTTTGCCGACGCCTTTCCCGACCAATCCGTGTTGCTCGTAGACACCTACGACACCTTAAAGAGCGGGGTTCCCCACGCGATTCAGGTGGGGTTGGAACTGCGGGACAAAGGGCACAAGCTGGCGGGGATTCGCCTGGACAGCGGTGATTTGGCCTATTTGTCCAAAGAGGCACGCAACATGCTGGACGACGCCGGCTTAACCGATACGGCGATTGTCGCTTCCAGCGACCTGGACGAAAACACGATCCTCAACCTGAAATCCCAGGGAGCCCGCATCGATGCCTGGGGAGTGGGGACAAAATTGATCACGGCATACGACCAGCCGGCCCTGGGTGCCGTCTACAAACTGGTGGCGCGGGAGCAAAACGGGGAATGGATCCCGTCCATCAAAATCTCCTCCAATCCGGAAAAGGTAACCACTCCCGGCGTCAAGACCGTTTACCGCATCATCGACCGGGACAGCGAAAAAGCCCGCGGAGACCTGATCGTGAAAGAAGGGCAGACCGTGGATGAAGATCAACCTCTCACCCTGTTCCACCCGGTCCATACCTACCGGAAAAAGAAGGTGAGACACTTTCGGGCCGTCAATCTACTGGAACCGGTACTCCAAAAAGGGAAAGTCGTTTCAGACATCCCCGATTTGGAACAGTTAAGAGCCCTTCATGCCGAGGAACGCTCCCACTTTTGGGAGGAATACCTGCGCCTGTTAAACCCGGAGGAATACCCTGTCGACTTGTCGCCGGAGCTGTGGGAGACCAAACAGCAGTTGGTCCGCAAAATCTATCAAACCATCCGGGAGGAAAACGGGAAATAAACGATAGGTTGGCACGATGAAAAGGCGCCGCCATCGGCGCTTCCGATTGATGACAGAGCGAGACCCGGGAACGGCGTGACCGAGGCGATACTTGTACTTTGAAAGGCCTGTCTATTTTCCGCAAGAACAGGAGTGGGGGCGGGATGGCTGGCTGAGAGCCTTTGCACTCACAGAGCACAAGTCTCGCCAGGGTCACTGTTGTTCCCTGGTCTCGCTATGCGCTTTTTGCAACGAAACGAAGACAGCCATCCCGCTCCGGGGTTCCGCCCAATAGATGATCTCACCTACCTTCGTAAAGCGAGACCGGGGTCCGCAGTCGATCCCCTCTTCCTGACATAAAGAGTTTGACAGCGGCATCAAGCACCACCAAGGCGCTTCTTTCTATGAAGGAAGGTTTTTTCATATTTTTAACGGAAAACCCAAACAGAAGGAAAAAACAGAAGCCGAAACCGTCAGTACGGTGTGAAGCCCACTAACATAAAAAACGGCTGCGCTTAAGCGCACAGCCGTTTTATTTTTGCAATTCCGGCCCCTGCCGGATCGGATTTTCCTCATAGCTGATCCAGTCGCTCCAACTGCCGGCATAAAGACGGGCATTTTCAAAACCGGCCAGGTGCAGGGCCAGCAGGTTGGCACAGGCCGTAACCCCGGATCCGCAGTAGACAATGGGCCGGCTGTCTTTAGGCAGGTCGGAAAAACGCTCCCGGATCACCTCCGCCGATTTCCAGCGTTGTCCTTCTTCCAAGTTATCCTTCCAAAAATAGTGGACCGCCCCCGGAATATGGCCCGCCTTGGCATCAATGGGCTCCCGCTTTCCTTCATAGCGCTCCCGCTCCCGGGAATCGATCACCCAACCCTTTTCCGCTTTCGTCTCTTCCATCCCCACCAATCGTTCCGGTTGACGGATGCGAGGATGAAACCGGGTCGGCGTCGGCTCCGGTTTCTCCTGTGTGACCGGATGGCCTGCCTTCTTCCAGCCTTGGAAGCCCCCGTTCAACACTGCTGCCCGTTCATGCCCCAAATAGCGCAGCATCCACCACAGCCGGGCCGCCATCGCCCCTCCCTGATCGTCATAGGCCACAACCGTCTTCGTGTCGTCGATGCCTGCCGCTCCCAGCTTCTCCACAAACCGGTCCAGATCGGGAAACGGATGGCGACCGCCATGCTTCCCCACCGGTCCCGACAAATCCCGTTCCAAATCCATATAGCGAGCACCCGGAATATGGCCCTGCTCATACGCCTGGCGGCCCGCTTCTTGATCAGCCAAATCAAAGCGGCAATCCACCACCACCCAGTCCGGATCGTCATGATGCCCGCGCAGTGTCTCCCTATCCATCAGTGGTTTCACGGTTTCTCCTCCTTACTCCATCGAAAGCGCTTTCAGACTCCTGTGTGAATATGATCCTTCTCCTTTTCTCATTGTAACGGGAAAAGGAAGGTTCACCAACCCCTTGGATCGGAACCACTCCCTCGACATGAGCAGGGATTTTCCTTTTTTAGGCATAGATTTCAAGCCGTTAAGGATACTAATCATGCTTGACCCATAAAGAAAAGGAGGCCCGATAGAAAATGAATGCCTTCTGTAGAAAGGCAACCGTCGCTGTCGTATCCGTCTGTCTTCTCTCCGGGTGCGGAGGACTGTATCAAGGGCGGCCCGAAACCCCTCCCCAGCAAACTCGGCACCAGGCGGACCCCGAGGCTCGTCCCGCTCCGGTCCAAAACGCCGACCAAGTCTTTACCCAAACCGAGTTCATCATGCCGATTAAAGAGCAGTGGTGGGTATTTTGGGGCGGGACAAACGTGCGGGACAATTACCACTATGCCTATGAAAGCCAGCGGTATGCGTTTGATCTGGTCATCCGAAGGAACGGTCGAACGTATACCGGAAACAAAGCGAGAAATGAAAGCTACTATGCCTTCGGCAAAGAAGTGATCGCACCGGCGAGAGGAGAAGTGACTCAGGTTGAAAGCGGGATTCCGGACAATGTACCGGTAGGGAGAATGAATCCCCGAAACCCCTTCGGCAACTATGTCATGATCGACCACGGAAACAACGAATACAGTGTGATCGCCCATCTGAAAAAAGGATCCCTTCAGGTCTCGGAAGGACAGACCGTGGAACAAGGGGAACTGATCGGGCTTTGCGGAAATTCCGGAAACTCCAGTGAACCCCACATTCACTTTCACGTCGCCAACACCCCGGAATTAAATCAGGGTCAATCCATCCGCATCCGTCTGCGGGACAACGAAAATCCGGTCCGCGGTGACTATGTACAACCGGCAACCCCAGTCGATCAAGAATGATCGGCTGGGTTCTTTTTTTTATTTACCATCGGATCCTCCAACACCACTCGATTGTTGTTGGCATAGCGTAGACGTTTTGATGAGCGCTTCTTCCTCACACCCTTCATCCAGTTTTAGGGTTAGAAATAGGCCCACTAGTATTCGTTGTTTTTATTTTGGGAGCTCACCCTGGGGATCACCGCTTGGTATCATTCATCTCGTCAAAAAGCGGGGTCCTTTTGAGAAACAACAAAAAAGCCGACCTGTCGGTCGACCGTTTTTTTACCGCCAAATATCCCATCCCAGCCACAGCAGTGCCGCCGCAACGGCGAACAACGCTGTACACAGATGCAGCACCCCGATGGAGGTGACGATGTGCTCCCTTCGTTTCGGCTCCAGCGGATCCCCCATCGTCGCCCGGTGGGAAGCCACTCCCTGGTAGCGGTTGACGCCCCCCAGCTGGATGCCGAGCCCACCTGCCATGGCCGCTTCCATCCAGCCGCTGTTGGGACTGGGGTGTTTGGCGGCGTCCCGGCGCAGGGTGCGCCAGGCCCGGCGGGCGTCTCCGCCTTTGAATGCCAGTGCCAACAGTAAAAACGGAGCCGTCAGCCGGGCGGGGAGCCAATTGGCGGCATCGTCGAGGCGGGCGGACGCCCAGCCCCAATCCCGATACCGCTCGTTTTTGTAGCCCACCATGGAATCGAGGGTGTTTACCGCCCGGTACGCCATCGCAAGGGGCGCTCCCCCGATGGCGGCATAAAAAAGGGGGGAGGTGACGGCATCTACAATGTTTTCCGAAACGGTTTCCACGCCGCCTCGCACCACTTCCGCCTCGTCCAGATCATGGGTATCCCGTCCCACGACATGGGAGAGCGCTTCCCGGGCCCCTGCCAGATCACCGGCCGCCAAGGCATCGGCGATCTTTTTTCCGGCATCGGCCAGCCCTTTGGTGGCGATGGTGGCGGCGATGAGCCCCGCTTCCACCAGCCAAGCGGCCCAGAAGGACCAGGCGGCGATCCCCCGCAGGATAAACCACGTCACCGCAAAGGCGGTCCCAGCCACCACCAGCGGCAGCAGGCACCCCCACAACCGGGCCGCCCTGCCGGAAACGTCTTTGCGATGGATCCATGCGGACAGGCGGCGCAAGAGGGACTCCAAACGGCTAATCCCCCATCCCATGGCGATGACGGGGTGGGGGATCCAGCGGGGGTCTCCGATGGCGCAGTCCAGAAGATACGCCGCCATCAGGAGGCTAGCGGTTCCCATGGCGATTCTCCCGTTGCAACACCCGCATGAGCGCCTGATGGACGGCCAGGGCGATGCCCCTTCCCAGAGGGCTGGCGCTGCCGGCGTAGTGATGGCGCTCCCCCCGGGCGGGATCCTGGGTGGCGGCGATGACGACGGCATCGGTGGTGGTGCCGGTGACCACATCCCCGTCGCCGTCCCGGATATCCAATTCCTGCAACACAGCCGTTTTGGCCTCGGTGGCGGTGATGACTCCGTTTACCATCGCACAGGGGTCCACCTGTCCGTCGATGATCAGGATCGTGTTGATCGTGCCCGGTTCCGTCAGCAGCGGATAGACGGGTCCCGCCTTACCGGCTCGGGCGGCGTTGCTCACCCCCGCCGTCACAATCGCCGCCAGCCGAAATCCCTCTCCCGCTTCCTCAGTGACGGCGGCGTCTTCCATCCGAGCGGCGGTCAAGAGAGCGACGGTGGCAGACGGATCCATCCCTTGGGTTCCGAGCCACTCCCGCGTCTCCGCTACAGGGCGGGGATGACAATATCCTTTTTGGACATGTCGGTTGACAATCCGCTTGCCTCGAAACCAGCCCCCTCCGACAGGGGCACTGGACAACATCTCCATCTCCACCGGCGCATCCACAGTCAAGTGGCTGGGGGTTACCGTCACCTGCCAATTCGCTTCCGACCACAACGGCCAATGGGTCGTCATCGCCTGACCCCCTTTCTTTCGATCAGGGCCCGGACGGCTTCCAGATCGAGATGTTCCCGTAGCCAATCGGCCAAGGCGGCATAGATCTGGTCCCGCTCGCGGATCGGTTCCTCTCGATCCAGCGGGGGCAGTCCTTTGCGCTGGCGCAGGTGGTTTAACCAGGACCGCGTCCAGGCCGGGGATTGAAACAGTCCGTGCAGGTGGGTGCCCCACACCCGGCCCGAATCATTCACACACCCGTCCCGGGTTCCGTCCTCTCTCTCCAGCAGAGGAATGGCGCCTGTGAGGCAATCCTCCCGGCCCAGGTGGATTTCATATCCCTCCAGTTCTAGGCCGTATCCCCAACCGGGAGCCAGCCCCCTCGCCCGCACCTGCGCGGTCCGTTTGCCGGGCCGGAAAGTGGTCGCAACCGGCAGCCAACGGAGTCCTTCCTGATCCGGGTCGTCCCATTCCACCCCATCGGGGTCGTGCAAGCGGACCCCCATCATCTGATAACCCCCGCAAATCCCGACGATTTCTCCTCCCTGTGCCCGGTGCGCCTCCAGCAGGGGAAGAAGCCCCGATTGCCGCAGCCAAAAAAGGTCCGCTATCGTATTTTTGGTCCCGGGGAGGATAACGACATCCGGATTTCCCCATTCCGAAACACGGGACACATAGCGGAGACGGACGTCGGACGCTCCCTCCAAGGGAGCAAAGTCGGTAAAGTTGGAGATGCGGGGAAAGCGGATCACCGCCACCTCCAAAGCCGCATCCCCCGTTTCCTTCCGTGAATCCAGAGCGAGGGAGTCTTCCGGGTCGATCCCGGGATCCCGATAGGGCAACACCCCCAGCACCGGGATCCCGGTGCGCTGATAAAGCCACTTGAGGCCCGGCTCCAATAAGGAACGATCCCCTCGAAACTTGTTGATCACCAGTCCGCGAACCCGTGCCCGTTCGTGAGGCTCCAGGATCTCCAGTGTGCCGATGAGGGAGGCAAACACCCCGCCGCGGTCGATATCGGCCACCAACAACACCGGCGCGTCCACCAGCTCTGCCGTCCGCATATTGACGATGTCCCGCTCCTTCAGGTTGACTTCTGCGGGGCTGCCCGCCCCCTCCACCACCAAGACGTCGTAGCGTTGGGACAACCGATCCAGTGATTGCCGCACCGGCTGTAGCATCTCATGAGTGTGCGCCTGATAATCGCCGGCGGCCATATCCCGGTAGTGGCGTCCGTGCACGATCACTTCCGATATCCGATCTCCCTTTGGTTTTAACAGGATCGGATTCATATCCACGCAGGCTTCTGCCCCTGCCGCTTCCGCCTGTACCGCCTGAGAACGGCCGATCTCCCCGCCGTCCCGGGTAACGGCAGAGTTTAAGGCCATGTTCTGCGCTTTAAAAGGAGCCACGCGCAAGCCTTCTTCCAAGAGCCAGCGGCACAAAGCGGTGCACAGGACGCTTTTTCCCACATCGGAGGCGGTTCCCTGGACCATAATGGCTTTCAAATCCCTTCCTCCCTCCATTTTCCGTCGTGGTGCCGGAAGACGAACCAGCTTCCCGGCATGACATCCCGATCCCAGAAACGACCGGGATCCCCTGCCACCAAACAGGCGTAAAACCAGCGGATCGGCCCCCCGTGGCTGACGACCAGCACCGTCTCCCCTTCGTCGTGGCTTTGGAGAAGACGGTGGAGCCACCTCTCCAAGCGCCGTCCCAAATCTGTCAGGGTCTCTCCCCCAGGCGGGGCCACCTGCCAAGGATCCCGGATCCAGGCCTGTAGGTGCTCCTGATCCGATTCCATTAACTCATCGTAGGTTTTTCCTTCCCAGGCTCCAAAGGAAAGCTCCCGCAACGCCGGTGTGCGCACCACCGGCAAATCCGGATGGTCCCTGAGCCACGGTGTTGCCGTTTCCTCACACCGGCTCCGATCACTGATGTGCAACACATGCGGCCGCACCTGGGGAGACACGGATCGGAACGCCGTTTTCGCCTGCTCCCGCCCCCGAGTAGTCAGCGAGGGATCCAGATGACCGCAATAACGCTTCTCCCGGTTGGCGGTGGTCTCCCCGTGCCGCAGCCAGATGAGGCGCATCAGCGCACGCCCCCGTACCACAGACATAGGAGCAGCACCACCACTTCCGTGATCTCCGCGGTCGCACCGTATATGTCGCCGGTCAATCCGCGCAGGCGGCTGCGGGCCGACTGGCCGATGATCCAGACCACCAGCAGGGTGGCCGTCAGCAGGATTGTCCCCCACCAACCCGTGGTGAGAAAGAAGGCTCCGATCCCGATCCCTAACGCATACACCAAGCGCCACGGAGTCAAGTTTTCTTTCATTCCCAATCCGATGCCGTCCTTCTTCACATAGGGAAAGAGGCGGATCGACAATACCAATGCCAGCCTTCCCGCCACCGGTGCGGCCACCAACGCGACCCACATGGCATCGTCGGCTAAGGATACCAGCACGCTGAATTTCAGCAGGAGAACACTAAAAGCAGTCAAGACGCCCATCGCACCGACACGGCTGTCTTTCATAATCTCCAAGGTGCGCTCCGGTCCCCGGTTGGCACCGAACCCATCGGCGGTGTCCATCAGTCCGTCCAAGTGGAGACCGCCTGTGAGATATACCCACAGCACCGTCAACATCGCCCCCCTGACCAGGGACGGAAACAGGCTGCCCACCGCCTGGTCAAACAGGACAAACGCCCCGCCCAGGATCAATCCCACCAGTGGATAGTGACAGGGACTCTTGGCCCAATCATCCCGATCGGAGGAGACCGGTGCCGGGATTCGCGTCAAAAACGCCAGCGCCGTAAAAAACACATTCATCCTTTTACCCTCCACGGAATGCCGGAGATAACCATCCACACTTCATCGGCGAATTGCGCCACCCGCTGGTTGACTGCCCCCAAAGCGTCCTGGAACAGCCGCCCCAACGGACTCATAGCTACTCCGCCCCACCCCGTCTCCGACGTCACCAGCACCGCCTCCCGGCCGGACAGAGCCGTGATCAGGTCATCCGCTTCTTCCACCAGAGAGCGGATTTGCTCCTCTTTTTCGGCGGAACTGAGATCTTGCGGCCATTTCATCAATCGGTTCGTCACCCATGTGGATAAGCAATCCACCATCACGGTCTCCCATGAACCCGGCTTCTCCAAAGCAAGAGCCGGATGGAGCGATTCTTCAACCACCGTCCAAGATGGAGGACGGCGTTCACGGTGGCGCCGGATCCGCTCGGCCATCTCTTCGTCCCCCGCCCAACCGGTGGCCACGTATAAAACCCGATCTCCGGTACGGGCGGCCAACTCTTCGGCGTAAGCACTTTTTCCTGAACGGACCCCGCCGGTTACCAAACGAATCATCGTGATTCTTCCTTTCTCTCCGTCTCCCATTCTATGAAGGCGGACAGCAGCCGCTCATTCTCCTCACGGCTCCGCACCGCCACTCTAATATAAGTATCATCCAATCCAGGATAAGTGGAAGCATCCCGGATCAGAATCCCCCGTTCTCCCAACGCCCGCTGCCATTGATGCGAAGAATAGCCGCCACTGGCCCGTCGTCCCGTCAGACGCAGCAGCAGGTAATTAACCGATCCGGGAAACACATGGACACCGGCCACCCGTTTCAGTCCTTCCAATAAAAAGAGACGTTCCCGGTGCAGCCAGTCAGCCGTCCGCTCCTCATATTCCCGATCCGACAAAGCCGCTTCCCCCGCCAGCTGTGCCAGTCCATTCACACTCCACGGAATTTGGCGCGCTTCCAACTTCTTCACCCAGGAGGGGGAGGCCAAGGCATAACCCAGCCGCAAACCGGGCAAGGCGTAAAACTTGGTCATGGATCGCACCAGCAGCGTGGTGGGAAAATCGGACAACTGCCGCTGTAACGTAAACGCTCCGGGAACAAAATCCAGAAAGGCTTCATCCACCACCAGCACGCTCCCGTGCCGGGCCGCTTCCTCCGCCGCCGCTATCAGCGATTCCTCCGGAAAAAGGGTTCCGGTGGGGTTGTTAGGATGGCCCAGATAAGCCAGATCCACCTGCCGCACCCAGCGAAGCAGCTCTTCACGCCCCGGCAGCCAATCCCGCTCCTCGGACAGGGGGAGGGGGACCACCTCGCTCCCCCGCTTGCGGGCGGCGGCTTCATACTCGGAAAAAGAAGGATGGGTCACGCCCACCCGCCGGGGGCGGATTATATCGTGCACCAAGTCCAGCAATTCCGCCCCCCCGTTCCCGACAGCCACCCAATCAACCGGGACATCACACTTGCGGGCGAGTGCCCGTTTCAAGGAACGGGAGCGGGGATCCGGGTATTGCGTGAGAACCGGCTGTCCGGATTCCGTCAGTGCGCGGTGCAGCACTTCCAGAACCCCGGGCGGCGGACCCAACGGGTTAATATTGGCGCTAAAATCGAGAAAATCGGATGCTTCCCGATGAAAGAGGAAACCAGCAGTCCAACGATCCCCCCCATGGCCATACCGTTCCACTCCACTCATTCCCCCCACCCCTTTCCCGATGATGATATTATAATCCCAGATCTGCAAAGGTGGCCATTTCCCGGGCCGTTGCTACCGCACCGTCCAGAAGAGGAAAGGTCAACACCGCTCCACTCCCTTCTCCCAGACGCATTCCGGCCTGAATCAGCGGAACGAGCCTCAGTTCGGCCAAGAGCCAGCCGTGAGCCGGTTCCTGGCTCAAATGGGAAGCCAATAGATACTCTCGTGCCGCCGGGGCCATCCGCACAGCCGTCAATGCGGCGGCAGTGGCGATAAAGCCGTCTACCACAATCGGCAACCGCTCGGAAGCGGCACCCAGCACCAATCCGGCCAAACCCGCCAGTTCCAGCCCGCCCACCTTGGCCAGGGCATCCAGCGGATCCCGGGGATCCGGGCGGTTGACACGAAGCGCCTCTTTCACCACCCGGCATTTCCGCTCCAACCCCGTATCATCCAAGCCGGAGCCTCTCCCTACGACCTCGGACACCTCCCGTTCGGTGAACACGGCCGCCAACGCAGAAGCAGCCGTCGTGTTTCCGATTCCCATCTCTCCGGTTGCCACCAATTGAACCCCTTCTTCTTTCAGTTGCTTGGCCACGTCGATCCCGATCTTTACCGCTTGTTCGGCTTCCTCCCGCGTCATCGCAGGCCCAACAGCCATATTGGCCGTTCCCGAACGCACCTTGCGCACCCACACGTCAGGCGGAGCTTCCTCCAAACGGCTGCCCACATCCACGACCCGGACATCGGCGCCAAATTGACGGGACAAGACATTCACCGCCGCTTTTCCGCGGCTGAAATTTTGGATCATCAGTGCGGTAACATCGCCGGGGTATGCACTTACTCCCTCTTCCACCACCCCGTGGTCTCCGCACATCACCACCGTCATCTTGCGGTCAATAACGGGAATGATCTCCCCGGTCATTCCCGCCAACCGGACCACCACTTCTTCCAACCGCCCCAATGCACCCAGCGGTTTTGTCAGGTTATCCACATGGTGGCGCGCTTTCGTTTGCGTCTTTTCATCCAATGGGGGAATAGACAAAATCGTTTCCTCGATCAACCGATGTTCCATCGGGCTCCTCCTTTGCTTTATCATCTTTTGATCATGGTCCAGTCCGAAAAACCACCGGACCTTTCTCACTCCCCGTCCAGCTTTCGTCCGAACACGAAGCTAACCTTTTCGTATCCCATCTTTTTTTCATAGAATCGGTGGGCATCCAGCCGGGCCAGGCCGGAGGAGAGGACGACACGGACACACCCCTGCTCCCGGCCCCACCGGTGCAGGGAGGAAAGCAGCCGTTCTCCGAATCCGCGGGAGCGGCAGTCGGAGCGGGTGACCAGCTCATGGACAAAAAGATGCCGACCGTTGTAGAGATTGGTGGCCACCACCACCCCGGCCAAGGCCACGACCTTCCCTTCTTCCCGTAAAGCGAACAGGCGATAGCCGCTATCCGTTCGCATCTCGTTCACCAAACGCAAAAAAGCCTCTTCATCTAGGTGTGTGCGCAACTGACGCATCACGGGATACGATTCTCTCCACTCTTCTGGGGAGGTCAGCTCTTCCATCCTGCGCTTCTCTCCTTTTTGTACCGTTTTAAGTTCTCTTATTTTGGAGGTTTCCCATCCCCCTGACCCAACTATCTCTTCCAAGCTTAATCATCGCGCAAAGCAGCCGTTCTGACAAGCGACATCGCGTGTCAATTCTAGCGGAAATCGTCTCCTTTTTTGATAGAATACAATTACCTGTTTCCTGCCCTATCCCATTTCACCCGTAAAGGACGGAGTGCCATGATTGCCTTTCGCCGGATGGATCAACTCACCATTTTTGACACCGTGAAACTGTGGAACCGTGCATCTATCAAACCTTTAACCTCGTCGCATCCCAGGCGCTTTGTCAGGTGTTGGAGCAGATCGGATTTTAAAAACAACAGGGACAGGTGTGGATGGAAAACAAAAGATTCACCTCCGAATCGCAGAGGTGAATCCAACGATGATAAATACAGCATGAGAAGACGATAGACCCTCTATCCGGCGGCCCAGTCCACTGCTCGAAGAGCATGGATATGCGTCGTGTCGTACAGTGGAAGGGGACTGTCTTCTTCCCCGATCAGCAGGGTAATTTCGGTACAACCCAAAATAATGGCTTCCGCCCCCCGCTTTGCCAGACCGGCCATCACATCGCGGTATGCGGTGCGCGATTCTTCCCGGATCACGCCTTGGCACAACTCTTCATAAATAACGGAGTGAACACGGTCGCGTTCTGCCGGTTGCGGAACCCATACCTCAAACCCCCGGTCCTCCAGCCGTTCGATGTAGAAGCGTTTTTCCATGGTAAACCGCGTCCCCAGAAGGCCCACCCTGCGGATCCCGTCCGCCTCCATCACATCCGCCGTGGCATCTGCAATGTGGAGAAGGGGCAGCTCAGTTCCGCTTTGTATGATCGGTGCCACTTGATGCATCGTATTGGTGGCGATCACCAGAAAATCGGCACCGGCATGTTCCAGGCGTTTGGCTTCTTCCGCCAGCAACCGCCCAGCCTCTTCCCATTGATTTTGATGCTGCAGACGTTCAATCCGGGCGAAATCGACGGATGCAATCATCATGGGTGCGGAGTGCAGTCCGCCCCTTCTCCTTCTGGTTTCTTCATTGATCCATCGGTAATAAAGAGACGTTGACTCCCAGCTCATTCCGCCGAGCAACCCGATTGTCTTCACCCATCATCCCTCCCAACCAGAATATTCTTCACCAAGCCCTCCCCTTCCTTTTCTCTTATTGGGTCTCCTTTTGAAGAGAATTTCATGACCCATGCGTAAGGGAGCATTCACCGATGGGCGGACAATCGGTTGATGGAAAGCAAAATCCCCTGGTTCCCGTATGAGGGTACCAGAGGATTGAATGATCCAGGCGGTGGGGACCCCGGGTAGAGCCGGCGTCGACGGCGATGACATGAGGGTTGCGCTTCAGCCCCGCTCGCAGGGAGGAAAGCGGATAGCCGTATCCCAGCATCCCCAGGGGGGAGAGAACGCGCCACGCACTCACGAGGCAATCCCCCCGTTGGATTGGTGACGGGAATGAATCCACTTTTTCACCAACGGCCAAGTCAGAGACAAGGCCCCCAGCAGCAACAGGGTCAACGTAATCGGCCGCTCGGCGAAAATGGTCCAATTTCCGCTGGATAGGGTAAGGGACTGCCGCAGGGATTGCTCCATCATCCCGCCCAGGATAAATGCCAGGATCAGAGGGGCGGCGGGAAAGCCGAATCGGCGCATGATAAATCCAACGATCCCGAAGACGATTAAGAGATACAGATCAAAGGTGCTGAAGCTGACCCCATACACCCCGATCAAGCAAAACAAGATCACCAATGTGATCAACATCGGTTTGGGAATCAAAAGCACCCGGGCAATAAAGGGAATCAAGGGCAGGTTGAGAACCAGCAAAAACAGATTCCCCATGTACATGCTGGTCACCACGCCCCAAAACACGTCGGGACGTTCAGTCAGCATCAGCGGCCCCGGCTGCACACCCAACACCAACAGGGCCCCCAGCATCACCGCCGTCGTCCCCGAACCGGGGATGCCCAATGTCAGCAAAGGAACAAAAGAACCGGTACACGCTGCGTTATTGGCGGTTTCAGGTGCCGCCACCCCTTTGACGGCTCCTTTTCCAAACTGGGAAGAGTCCTTGGCCAACCGTTTTTCCGTGATATAGCCCAAAAAGGAGGCGATCGTGGCGCCTGCTCCCGGGAGTACACCGATCAAAAAGCCCATCACCGATTGGCGCCCCACCGGTCCCGCCATCTCCTTCGCTTCCGCTTTGGTCACCTTCAGACTCCCAATCTTGTGCGCAGAGTCGATAGTGGACCGCTTGCGGGTCAAAATCAGATTTCCCACCTCCGCCAGAGCAAAAACCCCGAGAGCGACGATGAGAAAGTCGATTCCCTCCATCAGTTCAGGAGTGCCAAACGTAAAGCGCTGGGTCCCTGTCTGGGCGTCAATGCCCACCGTTGCAAACATCAGCCCCACCACAGCGGCGATAAACGCTTTGATCACCGATCCTTCCGACAGGCTGGCGATGGCCGTCAACCCCAGCAGCATCAGGGCAAAATACTCCGGCGGTCCAAATGTGACCGCAAACTGAGCCAATCCGGGCGCAATCAGCATCAAGGCGACCACTCCCACAGTTCCCCCGACAAACGAGCAAATGGCGGCCACAGCCAGCGCCTTGCCCGCCTTCCCCTGCTGTGCCAAGGGATAGCCGTCAAAGGAGGTGGCCACTGTTCCGGCGACTCCGGGAGCATTCAACAAAATGGAGGAAGTGGATCCCCCGAACACCGCTCCGTAATACACCCCCGCCATCATGATCAAGGCGGAAGCGGGATCCATCCCATAACTGAGTGGAATCATAATGGCGATGGCGCTGATCGGACCCAGACCCGGCAGCATCCCAATCACCGTGCCGGCCAACACCCCGATAAAGACAAAGAGCAGGTTTTCAGGAGACAGCGCCACTTGAAGTCCGTACAATATACTGTCCAATGTTTCCATTTTCGCTTCCCTCCTTTAAAAGGGCAGGGGACCCTGTGGTAAATAGATGTTTAGAAGATAGTTAAACAGGTAATAAGTCACTCCCGTAAACCCGACAGCTACCGCGGTATTCACCACCCACCGCCGGTATCCCAACAGACCGGTCACCCCGATCAAAAAGGGAACCGTTACGAGCACATAGCCCACCCATTCCAGCAATAGGACATACAGCAAGGTAAACCCGACGACGGCACCGATGATGCACCAGTCTTTTCGGGTCACCGGTGCGGCGGATGTCCGAGGGGAGTCCTTCCCAAAGAAAAAAAGCAACACCGCCAAAACCAACAACAGCCACCCCAACCCGATGGGCAGTGCGTCCGCATCCATCACCGCCAGAGCAAAGGCGGGAATCCGATAACTAAAAGAAAGATAGATAACCGCTACAACTGCCAGTACGATAGCCGCTTTCCGATCTCCGGTCATCATTTTCCGGCACACCGCCATTTTCAAACGGGCGCGCCTCCCTCCTCTTTTGAAAATATGGGATGGCAGCACGTGCCATCCCATGGTTTCATTAATCTAGTCCCGCCTCTTCCATCAATTCGGAAAAGATTTCATATTCCTGATCCAAGTGTTCCTTAAATTCTTCCCCGGTCATAAACCATTCCACCCATCCATGCTTCTCGGCCTGTGCCTTCCATTCGTCGGTCTCCAGCATCGTTTTTATTTGTTGTTCGTAGTACTCCACTGCGGCGGGATCCATTTCCGGAGGACCCATGATACCCCGCCAAATGATAAACGTATCGTCAATTCCCTGTTCTTTCAGAGTCGGGAATTCGGAGATGGCATCTCCCTCCAACCGTTCCTCCGCTGTAATCGCCAATACCCTGACCTTACCGGCCCGTGCATGTTCCACCGCTTGAGACACGCTGGTCGAGTAGACATCCGCATGACCGCCCAAGAGCGCAGTGTCCGCTCCGCCATCCTGCATGGAGACATACTTTAGTTTCTTTACATCTACACCGGCTTTGTTCGCCGCTTTGACGAACTGCATGTGATCCATGCTGCCGGGAGCCGAGTTCCCAACGATGGAAACGGACTGCGGATCCTTTTTCAAATCTTCCATCAATTCGTTGATGTCATTCCACTTCGCATCTTCTTTCACTACAATCGCTCCGTAGTCGGCGATCACTCCAGCAACCGGTGTGAAATCCCGATGCCCGTGGTCGGATTGACCGCTAAGCGGAACAAACAGGATCGGTGGCGAGGTGACGAACAGCGTGTGGGGATCCCCTTTCTTTTTTGCGATATAGGACCAACCCACGGCACCGCCGCCACCCGGTTTATTGACGACGGCCATCGGTTTGTCCAACAGCTGTTCCTGGTCCATTACCGTCTGCATCGTGCGGGCCGTGGTGTCCCATCCCCCGCCCGCCCCCGACGGTGCGATCATCTCAATCGGTTTGGTCGGCTTCCAGTCTTCCGCAGCCCCCTGATTTCCCCCAGCGTCCGGTCCGCTGCAAGCAGCGGCCACCAAAGCCAAAGCAATGGCTCCAACACCCCACATCCGTTTTTTTCGATTCATGGTGTCACTCCCTCACTACATTTTGGAAAGCGCTTTCAACTTGCTCCAAGGATAACGGACGGTGTCCGTTTTGTGAACAAAAGGGACATAAACTCCTTTTTGTTCATTTTGTTCACAGGTTCCCCAAACAAAAAAACATGTCCTTTCCTATGGAAAGGACACGTTTACTTATGAAGCCGGCTTTTCATCGCACCCGCTTACAACGTGAGGTCGTTGTCACCGGCCTGGTTGAGTAAACCCTGCCATTTTTCGCGTTCTTCCAGGGACCATTCCGCCCGGGTCAAATAGACAATGGCATAGAGACCATCATCGTTGGACAAAAACCGGGCCAGTCCGTTCACTTTCTCAAACGTCTCCCCGTCAGTCAGACCGATCTGCACCAGCATATGATCCCGCTCCTGATCCAGAACATCCCAGCTGACTTTGCCCTCAAACTCCTCTTCCAACGACTCCCTTGTCGCTTCCGCCACCACAAAAGTGGTGATAAAGTTTTGCATACCGGGATAAGCGTGAACCTGGATCAATTCCTCCACATAATCCGAATTCCGCCCTCCTGGCGTAAATTGGGTCAGTTGAAATTCTTCTTCATACTCTTCAAAACTCTCTTCCGCCCAATCCTGGTCATCAACGAAAAACGTCAGATTGCTGGCTGTCAATTCCACAGATCGCTCATCCGATCCGGAAGATTGCGATTCCTCCAAGTCATCACCGTTGGTCGGCGGCTGCGCATCCAGGTCATCCTCTTCTTCTGTGGCTTCTTCCTCTTGCTGTGCCACTTGATCTTCCCACTCTTTCAACTCTTCTTCCATTCCCTGAATGACAACCAGCGAACAACCGCTGGAAAATAAGAGTCCAAAAATCGCAATCAGGGTACCCACCCACTTGAATGGCAATACAAACACCTCTTTAAAATCTGGAATCATCTTCCCCTCTTATCCTATCGAATTTCGACCGACGGCGTCACTAGGCAGAATAGACTAATGTCATCCATTCTTCGACCAATTTCCCAAAAGCAAGCACCAAGCGAGCCGGTTGTGGTTCTTTCCGTAAAGGTGGTGTACCATGGTATTGCGAATCGGTAGTCGTCTAGGATCTGTCTGGTAATTCTTTTTTCCACTAGAACGAGAGAGGGTCGGGTTGGCTTTTGGTTCGCCTTTGCACTCACAGAACACAAGCCACTCCTCTGTCACATTCGTTCCCAGGTCTCGTGATGCGTGACAAATACGCCGCAGGATTTTCAAACATTCCTCCCGGGTAAATCGATATTGGTATAAAAGGTGTGGATAGAAAGCATGACCATGCAACCGGAAACGACGGATCCATTGGTACAACAAACCATCCGATATGTACAGGAAAAAATGATGGGGGAAGAAAGCGGCCATGATTGGTGGCACGTCCACCGCGTGTGGCTCTTGGCCCGCAAACTGGCAGAAAAAGAGGGGGCCAATCGTCGTATTGTAGAATTGGCCGCTTTACTCCACGACATCGCAGACTGGAAGTTTCACGGAGGAGACGAGACGATCGGTCCCGCCACCGCCCGCACCTGGCTTCAATCCCTGCAAACTCCGAAGGAGATCACCGATCCCGTCTGCCGAATCATCGCCACACTCTCGTTTAAGGGAGCCCATGTCCCCACTCCCATGGAAACCCTGGAAGGAGCCGTCGTGCAGGACGCCGACCGCCTGGACGCCATCGGCGCCATTGGAATTGCCCGCACGTTCGCCTACGGGGGCTTTGCCGGACAGGAGCTGTATCATCCGGATATTCCGCCGCTCCTTCATCAAAGTGCGGCGGAATACAAACAAAAACGTTCCACTTCCCTGAACCACTTCTATGAAAAGCTGTTTTTATTGAAAGACCGGATGAACACTCCCACCGCCCGCTGCATGGCGGAAGAACGGCACCGTTACATGGTGGAATACGTCAAAAGATTGGCGGACGAATGCGGCTTGGATGTATTACCGGGTTCCCCATTCCAGCTGGAAGAATAAATCAGCCGGACCTGCTCGGTCCGGCTGGTGTCTATTTTATCCATCATAGAGACTCAAGGCTTATTTTTCATCCAACAGATACTTCTCCAGATCGTCCAACAACAGATTGGCCGCTTTGACACCGCCTGCGGTGGTCCATACCGTATCGTCCACCTTATAGGCTTTTCCTTCCTTCACAACCTCCAGCTTCTTCCACAGAGGATCCTGAGTCCACTCCTTTTCCAATTCCGTTCCCTCATTGCTTCCTTTTTCCTCATAGGTGAAATAGAAGAGCACATCCCCTTCCATCTCCGGGATCCGTTCTTTGGTCACCTCTGCTGCAAAATCATCCAGATCCTGAGCGGACGGGCGGTTGAAGCCGATCTCCTTTAGAATGACACCCCCAAAGGTATCGTTATAATAGATGCGGGTAACGCCCGGCATGAAACGGACGAGGGAGACTTCGGTGGACAGCTTATCTCCAGCCCGTTCCCGGATCTCTTCCACCCGTTTGTCAAAATCAGCAATCACTGCTTCGCCCTCTTCTTTCTTGTTGACAGTGTCTGTATACAGTTTGAAATTGTTTTTCCACTGTGCCCGCAAGCTTTCCGCAAAAACTGTCGGGGCGATGCCGGAGAGCTGGTCATAAATCTTTTCCTGTCTCATCTTGTTTCCAATGATCAGATCCGGCTTCAGGGATGCGATCTTCTCCAGGTTGGGCTGGAGTTCCGTCCCTACGCTTTCCACCCCGTCCATCTCCTCTTCCAAGTGGTGGTACCAGGTTCCCTCACCGGTAAAGGCTTCAACCGCCCCCACCGGTTTCACCCCCACGGACAACAAAGATTCCAGGCCTTCATTGGTAAGGACGACCACACGTTTCGGTTTCGCCGGTACTTCGGTTTCACCCATGGCGTGTTTAATCAAACGCTCTTCTTTTGCCTCGTTGTCGGATGGGGTAGCATCCGACGGATTCCCGCACCCCGCCAACACCATTAACGAGAGACACAAAATCAAACCGCTGCGGATCAATCGCTTGCGAATGCCCTTCATGGAAACTTCATCTCCTTAATTGACAATGATAATTATTTTCATTTACTGATCATATCGGTCGATCCTTTTCCTGTCAAGTAAGAAAACGAACCAGCCGATCCATCCAAAAATAAGAAAGCCATAGATACCCCGATACAATCGTAATTGGATCTCATTTCGCCACCCTGTATAATACCAATAGACAAAAGAGAGGAGCATCGCATGGAGAATCCGAGTTGGTTGTTTGTCATAGCAACCGTGATCGCTGTTGTGGGAAATGTAATTGTTTTTAGGCAACTGGTATCCCACATTCAACGGAAAGAGAAGAATCAGGAGAACTGGGATGCGGAACAGGAATTGATTCACTTTATAAAAAGAATCGCCGTGGTTGAGGCGATTCCGATGATTTTAGTAGGACTCGGTATCCTACAAGTCTTAAATACGGAAGAAATGGAGATAATGCTTCCTCTTGGATTGATCATCCTCATCATGTTTTTTGGTATCATCCGTATTTTTCTTTTGCGTCAGGAAGTACTTACAGATCCAAGTACATCAGATCATACGAAAAAAATCATTTCTATTTACAGTACTATTTTCATTTGCTTCGTCGACGTGATTCCCTTGATCTCTATCGTTATTTTTTTCTTACCAAGAACCTTGTTGGAGTCCCTTTTTCGTTTTTAACACAATCGTAAAAAAGCCCCTATCCAGGGGCTTTTTTTATACCATTTGCCTGCTGTTTCAAAGACGGGAGGAATCTGATTCAAGCAACGGTTAAGCCGTCGTAAACGACTATTCCGTTTCAATTTATTTACCTTTGAATGATGGGTGATGGAAAAGCTGTTTCATGGAATCGTTGGTTAAGAGATTCGGTTTCCATTCACTCTCGTTTCAACCGAAACCACCCCATGAATCGAAGGCCATATGTCCTGTAACTCAAACAACTGCTCCATATGATAGACACCATGGGGAAATGAGGAGCGGGTAACCGAAGCGGCTACCGCAGCGGCCACTTTGGCGGTTACTTCAGCTTCATTTTTTCCTTGTACCAAACACTCTACAAACACATCCTGTTGATTCTTTTTACCCCATGCATCTATTTTCACCGCAAACCGCTCCGTTCCTACTCTCATCTTACCAAACAGCTGAACGGCCGCATTGCGAATCGGCCTCCATTTTAATAAACGGACCGCTCCCAATGCTCTCAGCCAAGCCAATAACCCGGTCACTGCAGCCGAATCGAAGCAAAGCCGTGTGGAAACGGACGGAACGTCAAGTGTTTGCGGAAGCGCATGCTGGTCCGAGAAATTAAATCGATACGCTTTTTTACGTCCCCACTCTGCTCCAAAAAACGTTTCTTTGCCGTCCGTAAAACTTTTGACCCATGTACGGTCTCCACCCTTCACCACTTCATATTCCGTATTCAGGTTATCGATCGTCCACTCGATGGCGGCTTTGCCGTGCTGGTCCCCCAAGCCCAGCATCACCGATATGTCGATGGCATCCGTCTGATCCATTTGAGAGTGGGCATGGCGAGCCAGCAGATTCGTCAGCCCCGGAGCGAGCCCCACGCTTAGTACAGCCGTTGCACGGCTGGCTGAAGCTTCTTTATGCAGCCGTTCCACCCGGGAAAGAAACGAATGATTTGCGGATATGTCCACATAATGAACCCCTTTTTCCATACAAGAGCGGACAAATGACGGATCCGTCTGGTCCACACACATCACAACCAGCTTAACCGAATCCAAAACAGATGGGTCGACCGTCTCCGTGATATTCAGCGATAACGGTCTGACCATTCCACCCGTGGCACGGCTGAATTGCTCCGCTCGTTCCCGGTTTCTTCCGGCAGCAAACACCTTACCTGGAACGAATTCACCCAACTCTTTGCAGATCGTTTGTCCCACATGACCATACCCGCCAACGACGACAATATGTTCTTTCATGATGATTTCTCCTTCATTTATGGCATAGGGTCCACTTTCAATTTTTTGTATCTCTTCTCGTTTCGCCGGTGTTCCGAGTAAACCACATACCCCAGTAAGAGTATGACACTGATACACATCCACCCGTTGATGGCAAAAGCCAGCTGAAAACGATCGAGCGAAGGGACCGCTCCCGCCTCTTGATTCATCGCTCCCAGTCCAATCGCTGCTCCTAAAACCATGCCCCCGTTCCGTGTTAAGGCGATCATTCCCCCGATTGAACCGACATGTTCCGCAGGAGCATGCAGCATGATAAAGCGATTATTAGGAGATGCGATCAGTCCCATTCCCCCTCCGATCCACGCGAGCACAAAAACAATCCAGACCAGTGGGAGTCGACCGAGAGCAAGGGCCAATAGAGCCATTCCGCCTCCCATCCCGCATAACCCCAAAAACAGTAAAGGCAACGAGCCGTAACGATCGGATAAATAACCCGCAACCGGTCCCGTCAAGGCCAACAGAACGGGATAAGCGGTCATGATATAGCCGGTGGCCGATGGAGAAAGGCCCGCTATTCCCAATAAATAAAACGGCATGACAACCAAGACGGTATGGGCCATTGCAAATGAAACACCGCTGATGATCAAGCCGCTGGACACAGCTGGAATACGGAGCGCCTGAAGCGGTAAAAAGGGAGCGGTTTGTTTCAACTCCCACAAAAGGAACATCAACAAGGTGAAAATGGCACCAGCCGCGATGGCAAGGGTTTCAAACGATAACCAGCCCCACGTATGGCCATTTGACAGGATGAATATGGCAGAAGCAATCCATCCGACAAACAGAAGCGCTCCCATCGGATCAAACGAATCATTTTTTCTTTCCCGGCGGTGAACAGGGATGGATCGAACGGCCAGCCATGTGGCAACAATGGCAACCGGAACATGAATCAAAAACAGCCATTGCCAATGAAGCCACTCCGCTATAAAACCGCCGGCGATCGGTCCGCTCATCCCGCCAAGAGCAACAGCGGTGCTGATCGTTCCAAGTGCCCATCCCCTTTTTTCCTTCGGCAGATAAATGGTAACCAATGCGATATTGGTGGCCTGAAACATGGCTGCACCGATGGCTTGCACGATTCGGAGGACTAGCAGTTCCGCGATACTGGACGAAAATGCCACCAGTATGGAGCCAGTGCTGAAAAGGACATACCCGAGGTTATGAATCAACCCATAACCGTAGCGATCTCCCAGCTTTCCCATCACCGGCAGCGCGGAGGCGATCACAAGCAAATAACCAGTGGTGATCCATTGAACCGTGCTCAGGTTTGTTTGAAATATTTCCACAAAATGCGGAAGGGAGACATTGACGATACCCGCTGTAAAATGGGAGAGAAAGGCGCCCATGCATATGGCGGTCATCATGAAGAACCGGTGGGTGTTCGTGAAAGTCTGATCGGGCCGCTTGAATGGACTCATCATGGATCACCAACAAATGTGTATTCCATATAGTATAGTTACTAAACTATATGGTTAAAAAAATTATCGACGCAAAAAATCGTTTAACGTCTCCACGCATTTCTCAAATATTTCAATCTCCCGCTCGCTTAATTGCCTGCGCAGTTCATCGTAAAATCGGAGATGCACTTCTTCGTGGGCCGCATTCGCCTCCTTGCCTTTTTCAGTGAGGGATAGTAAAACAACCCGTGCATCATGTGGATGCGGCGAACGTTTGACCAATTCTTTCGCTTCCAGACGGGCGACCAGTTGCGTAACCGCACCTTTTGTTATTCCCAGGCGTCTGGCGAGCTCGCTCATCCGAACGCCACCCTCAAAACCGATCGCCTCAACGGTATGAATTTCACTGGGGGTTAACGGTCCCGCTTTTCCAAAGGAATGAGGCTGGAGCTCCAGCCTGCGAAGCTGCATGATCAACCGACCCAGATGGCGACTTCCACTATTTTTTTGGTGTGATGGTGTATCCTCTTGTTTACTCATGTATTTAGTATAGTTCCTAAACTTAAAACTTGTCAAGCATCCAAATCCGCTGTCCCTCCCCAAATAAAACACCCCATCCGCGAAAAACGCGGATGGGGTGTCTCCAGATGTCTCTACTTAAGCCTTCGTAAATTGCTCTTCCTCCGTGGAGCCTTTGAGGGCCGTGGTGGAAGAGGTGCCGCCGGTGATCGCCAGGGAGACGGCATCGAAGTACCCGGTTCCCACTTCCCGCTGGTGGCGGGTGGCGCTGTATCCGTGTACCTCGTTGGCGAATTCCCGCTCCTGCAACTCAGAGTATGCCGCCATGCCGGTATCTTTGTATCCCAGAGCCAGCTCAAACATGCTGTTGTTGAGGGAGTGGAATCCGGCCAACGTGACGAATTGGAATTTGTATCCCATCTTGCCCAATTCATCTTGGAAACGGGCGATGGTGGCGTCATCCAATTTCTTTTTCCAGTTGAAGGAGGGCGAGCAGTTGTAGGCCAACATTTTTCCGGGGAACTTGGCGTGGATCGCTTCCGCAAACCGGCGTGCTTCTTCCAGGTCCGGGGTGGACGTTTCACACCAGATCAGATCGGCGTAGGGTGCATAAGCCAGCCCGCGGGCAATTGCTGTATCCAAACCGCAGCGTTGACGGAAGAACCCTTCCGGCGTCCGCTCCCCGGTTAAAAATTCATGGTCACGGGGGTCGATGTCGCTGGTGATCAGTTCAGCGGCGTTGGCATCAGTGCGGGCCACCAAAATGGAGGGGACATTCATCACATCAGCGGCCAGACGGGCGGAAACCAGGTTGCGAATCGCCTGCTGGGTGGGAATCAACACCTTGCCTCCCAGATGGCCGCATTTTTTCTCCGACGCCAGTTGATCCTCGAAGTGGACACCGGCCGCTCCCGCTTCGATCATTCCTTTCATCAGCTCAAACACGTTGAGGGGACCGCCAAAACCGGCTTCCGCATCCGCCACGATCGGGGCAAACCACTCCCGCTCGCTTTTTCCTTCGGAATGTTCAATCTGGTCTGCCCGCTGCAACGCCTGGTTGATGCGTTTCACCACGTGAGGCACACTGTTGGCCGGGTACAAGCTTTGGTCCGGGTACATCTGTCCCGCCAAGTTGGCGTCTGCCGCCACCTGCCAACCGGAGAGGTAAATCGCTTTCAAACCAGCTTTTACTTGTTGGACGGCCTGGTTCCCCGTCAACGCTCCCAACGCTTTGACATGAGGTTCGTTGTGGAGCAAGTCCCACAACCGGTCCGCTCCCCGGCGAGCCAGCGTATGCTCGATCACCACGGATCCTCTGAGGCGCAACACGTCCTCCGGTGTGTACGGACGTTCAATCCCTTTCCAACGCGGATCGTTATTCCAAGCCTCTTGTAATTGTTTTGCTTCTTCATTCCGGGTAGTCATCGGTATCCTCTCCTTTAGGTGTTGTTCAGTTGGCGGTACGCAGCCGCTCATAACCCGGCAAGGTTAAAAACTCTTCAAATTCATCCTGTTCCGTCAATTGGAGGAACAATGCTTTCGCTTCGTCAAAACGCCCTTGAGTAAAGGCTTCCGCTCCCCGTACATCCTCGATCTTGGCCAGTTCTTCCTCCACCACTTGGCGGACCAGCTCTTGTGTCACCTTGCGGCCGTCTTCCAGGATCCCCTCCGGATGGCGAATCCATTGCCAAACCTGGGCCCGGGAGATTTCCGCAGTGGCGGCATCTTCCATCAGGTTGAAGATGGCGACGGCACCGTAGCCGCGTAACCAAGCCTCGATATATTGAAGACCGACGCTGATATTCTGCCGTAATCCCGCCTCGGTAATGGTCCCCTCCGGAACTGCCCGCAGGTCTTCCGCCGACACTTCCACATCCCCGCGCTTCTTATCGATCTGGTTTTGGTGGAGCAACTGTTTGTCGAAAACCGACCGGGCCACCGGAACCAAGGCGGGGTGAGCGACCCAAGTGCCGTCGTGACCGTCAAGCGCTTCCCGCTCCTTATCCGCCTTTACCTTGTCCAGCGCTTCCTCGTTGGCGGCAGGGTCGTTTTTGACGGGGATCTGGGCGGCCATTCCGCCGATGCAGGGGGCGTTGCGCTTGTGACAGGTCTTCACCGCTAGCAAGGTGTATGCCCGCATGAACGGCACCGTCATCGTCACCTGCGACCGGTCCGGCAGGATGACATTGGGACGGTTGCGGAAACGCTTAATGTAGCTGAAGATGTAATCCCAGCGGCCGCAGTTTAAACCGGCGGAATGTTCCCGCAGCTCAAACAGAATTTCATCCATTTCGAACGCAGCCAGGATCGTCTCGATCAAAACGGTCGCTTTAATCGTACCCCGGGCGATTTTCAGCTCGTCCTGAGCGAACAGGAACACATCGTTCCACAGGCGGGCCTCCAGATGACTCTCCAGCTTCGGCAAGTAAAAGTACGGGCCCGAACCTTTTTTCAGCAAGGTTTTGGCATTGTGATAAAAGTAGAGTCCGAAATCGAATAATCCGGCGGGAACCGGTTTCCCGTCCACTTCCACATGTTTTTCATCCAGATGCCAGCCCCGGGGCCGCACCTTTAACACGGCCGGATTTTCCGTCAGCTCATAGCGTTTCCCCTGTGGACTGGTAAAGTCGATCTCACGCCGGATCGCGTCCCGCATGTTGATCTGGCCCTGAATGGTGTTCTCCCATGTGGGGGAGTTGGCATCCTCAAAATCGGCCATAAACAATTTGGCACCGGAATTGAGGGCGTTGATCACCATCTTGCGATCGGAGGTGGGTCCGGTGATCTCCACCCGCCGGTCGAGCAAATCATAGGGCAGTGGCTCGATCGACCAGGATTTGTTCCGAATCTCTGCCGTCTCCGGCAAAAAGTCCGGCCACTCTCCTTCATCGATGCGGCGTTGCCTTTCCATCCTTCGTTCCAACAGTTCCTCCCTGCGTCCGGAAAAGCGGCGGGCCAATTTGGCCACAAATGCGAGGGCTTCCGGGGTCAGGATTTCGGCAAACGCTTTCGTAACCGGTCCCTTTACCTCTAAGCGGGCCGGGGACGGTGATTGTGTGTTCACCAGCGATCACTCCTCATCCCGTTGCATTCTGTTTGAATACAGATTAGTTAACTCGTGTTGTATTATATAACAGTATGTTTAAAGGTGACAAGACTTTTTTCCGATTTCCCGCAAAAAAAGGCGTCGCTCCTATGACATTTGTTTTAGAGAATGACGGGTGATCCCTTGAATCTCCTCTTCTCCTGTGTCTATCGTGTTTATCTTAATCCGGAGTGTTTTGCCCATTCTGTCCCATAACAGAATCATCGACTCCACTGTTTCCCATCCCCTTTTCCCCCTCTTCCCAACTTTCGACCGTTTGCGAGGTTGTGCTATACTTGGATGGAAGCATGAAACCGCCAAGTGTTTAGAGCTGCCATAGAAAGGGTGCACGTAACATGAAACAGATGGATGCCAATCAAATCATCGAATTCATCCAAAAAAGTGAAAAGAAAACACCGGTCAAGGTACATATCAAAGGGGACCTCGCCGGGATCGATTTTGGTGAAGGGATAAAGTCATTCATCAACAAAACCACCGGTGTCCTGTTCGGAGATTGGAAAGCCGTAAAGCCTATCCTCGATGCCAACCAGAACCGGATTGAGGACTATGTCGTGGAAAACGACCGGCGCAACTCCGCCATCCCCCTGCTGGACATGAAAGACATCCAGGCCCGGATCGAGCCGGGTGCCATCATTCGCGAACAAGTGGAGATCGGCAAGAATGCCGTCATTATGATGGGGGCGTCCATCAACATCGGGGCGGTAATCGGAGACGGCACCATGATCGATATGAACGTGGTGATCGGCGGCCGGGGCACGATCGGGAAGAACTGCCACATTGGCGCAGGCGCCGTGATCGCCGGTGTGATCGAGCCGCCCTCCGCCAAACCCGTGGTGATTGAGGATGAAGTCGTGGTCGGTGCCAACGCCGTCATTCTGGAAGGGGTGCGCGTCGGAAGGGGCTCCGTGGTTGCAGCCGGAGCGGTCGTAGTGGACGACGTACCGGAAAACAGCGTCGTTGCCGGCATCCCCGCCAAAGTCATCAAACAGATCGACGAGAAAACCCGCTCCAAAACCGAGATCAAACAAGAGCTGCGTCAACTGTAACCCGTCATCTGAAAACGAACATCACAGGGGGCCGCCTGGGCGGCCCTTCTTTACGATGAAGCGAGGAGGGAACTTCCGTGTCCGATTGGCAAGCGCTGGACCAACAATACCTCATGTCCACTTACCACCGTCTCCCCATCGCCATCGAGCGGGCGGAGGGAAACCATCTGTATGACACGGGCGGCCGGTCTTACCTGGACTTGTTCACCGGTCTGGCCGTCAACATCCTGGGCCACTCCCATCCAGCCGTCATGCAGGCGTTGCGGCAACAGGGAGAGCGTTACCTCCATGTTTCCAACAAATTCTTAAACCCGCCCGCCATCCAGCTTGCACGGCGGCTGGTGGAAAGCAGCATCCCCGGAAAAGTGTTTTTCACCAATTCCGGTGCGGAAGCGACGGAAACAGCTGTCAAGCTGGTTCACAAATGGAGCCGGGAACCGGATCGCGCGCGGCAAGGTTTTGTCGTGATGGAAAAAAGCTTCCACGGCCGCACTTTGGGAGCCATCCGTCTCACGCGCCAACCGGGGGTCTATCAGGACTTCCCGCAACCCGCCATTCCCGTGTTCGAGGTTCCTCCCAACGATATAGACGCGCTTAAGACTGTCTGTGAACGGGAGCGCCCGGCGGCCATCCTGGCCGAGCCGATCCTGGGATCCGGCGGCGTGCAACCCCTGGAGAAAGACTATTTGAAGGCCATGGCGGTCATCGCCCGGGAACGGGGTATGCTGCTCTTACTGGATGAAATCCAGACCGGTATCGGTCGCACAGGCACTTTTTTCGCTCATCAGGCCTATGGCATCACCCCCGACCTCATTCTGTTTGCCAAAGGAGTGGGCGGCGGACTGCCCCTGGGCGGGATCCTCGCCAGCGATCGTATAGCCTCCCTCTTTCGCCCCGGTGATCACGGCACCACATTCGCACCTTCCCCCTTAAGTGCCGCCCTGGGACTGGCGGTGGTGGAAGAGTTGCTGGACCGCGGCGGCCTGGAGCAGGGCCGAAAAAATGCCGCCTATCTGTGGGAAGCCCTCTCCTCTCTTCGTGAAAAGCATCCCGATGTGATCGGCACCATTCGGGGCAAGGGAATGATGATCGGGTTGGACACCCGCCTCTCCCCGGAAGAAGCCCTCCGTCTGCAACGGGGGCTGTTGGAGGATGGTGTCCTAGTGGATATCGCGCAACAGCGCGTGATCCGCTTGCTCCCTCCGCTCACGCTGAAACCGGAGGAAACAGACTTTTTCGTGGACCGGCTGAGTACCCGCCTGTCCCGGATCGGGGAGGGGATCTCATGAATCTCCATCCCTTTGTGGCCGTGCGGCGGGAACTCCATCAAATCCCGGAGCCCGGATTTGAAGAAGTGAAAACGCAACGCTACCTGCTGGATTTCCTCTCCCGGCTCCCTTCCGATCGAATCGAAGTGGAAACCTGGCGCACCGGTATTATCGTGCGGATCCCTGGGCGCAACCCGCGCCGTGTCCTAGGGTGGCGGTCCGATATGGACGGTCTGCCGATGGAGGAGGAGACGTCGGTCGATTTCCGATCCATTCACCCCGGCCATATGCACGCCTGCGGCCACGATATGCACATGGCCATCGCCTTGGGGATCGTGGATGCCGTCGTGCACGAACCGATCGACGACGATCTGGTCGTTTTGTTCCAGCCGGCGGAAGAAGGGCCCGGCGGCGCTCTGCCCATGTTGGAAAGCGACGCATTCCGCCGCCTGCAGCCGGATGAGTTGTTTGCCCTCCATATCGGTCCCGACTGGCCGGTGGGCACCATCGCCACCCGGCCCGGCATCCTGTTTGCCAATACTTCGGAACTGTATATCGATCTGGTGGGTGTCAGCGGTCACGCTTCCCTCCCCCACCGCAGCAACGATATGGTCATTGCCGCCTCCCAGTTGGCCATGCAGCTGCAAACCATCGTCTCGCGCAACATCGACCCGCTGGATTCCGCCATCCTCACGCTGGGCAAGGTGACCATCGGTACCAGGCAAAACATCATTCCCGGCAAGGCCCGCCTGGAAGGAACGATCCGCACGTTATCCATGGAATCGATGGAAAAAGTGAAACACCGCATCCGCCAGTTGGTCAAAGGGATCGAAACCGGTTTCGAATGCGAAGCCCATATCGATTGGGGAGCCAACTACTGTCAGGTGGAGAATAACCGCGCCCTCACCCAGGAATTTATGGAATGGGCCGACAGGGAGGGCGGGGTTCGCGTCATCCCCTGCCGGGAAGCCATGGCCGGTGAAGATTTCGGTTATTTCCTTCGGGAAATTCCCGGGTTTATGTTTTGGCTCGGAGTCGACACCCAACACGGCCTCCACCACCCCCGGCTGAATCCCCAAGAAGAGGCGATTCCCACCGCGATCCGGCTGGTGACGAAATACTTGCGGTGGAGAGGCAGCCGGCCTTCCGAAGGATAAATCGTAAACACGAACAAGCGCAGCCTGCAAATCAGGAAGCTGCGCTTGTTTTCATTGTAGGTACCGCGTCACACTTTGAAACAGACTGCCTGTTTATCTTTACATTTTGCTTGGCGGTCCCCTCTTTATGAAGCCCTGCTTTCCTTCAATGCCTTCATGGAACGCAACCGATGTCACCCTATTCACATCGACTCTGGTTGTCAAACTCAACGTTCCATCGGTTGGTTTACCATCACCGGGGTTGGTTGTCCGCAGTCCCCAACTTCCAGCCATACACATCGTAGCCGGCAAAAAACCAGTAGGAAAGGGGGAAATCCCGCCGATCGACCGAATGTTGAGTCACAAAAATTTGACCGTATCGGATGTTGGTAATGATAGCGGAATGATCGATATCCCCATCCCCGTCCAAGTCGGCGTTGACGACATCGCCAATGTTTAATTCCGATAAACTCCGAGCAGGCTGGGCCCGTTCTTCCAAGTGCTTATAGAGACTGTTGGATACCCCCCAGGCATAGGACGGTTTGTCATCGCTGTAGTACCACCACGGGTCGTCCTTCCACTCAACCAAACCACCCGCTTTCATCGCTTGGGAGACAAAATTGGTACAATCATACCAACAATCGTAGCAACCGCCGTTTACCTGGCTGTAGTAACCGTACTCATCGTTGTTTCGCTTGTTCCACCACTGATAAGCGTAGTCGCGGGCTTTTTCACGGTTGTATCCGTTTGTCTCCTCCAGAAAAGCACCCTGTTCATCGGCATCGTCACGGTTTTGATCCGCATCGGCTACAGGAGGCTGTCTGTTTTCCACCTGCCCCTCATTCCCGTAAACCGGTTTCCCGATTGCCGGATCCAGCTTGATTCCCTTGTTTTGTACGGGCAGCAATGCCTGTAATTTCGCCCTGTCCTCTTTGGTTAATCGACCTTTCTTCGCCTTCTTTTCGATCTTTTTGATTTCCCTGTTTTTCAATTGGTTTTCGTACCGATCCACGGCTTTGGCCAGCTGGGCGACTTTTTCCCTTTCACCCGGACTGAGGGAAGCCAGGTCCATCGCCAACCCTTTTATTTCATCCCGATCGCTTGGATCTTCCAAATCCAGCTTGATGTCCAGTTTCCGCTCACCGACCCTCTGCTCCATGATCCCCAAGGCGCCGTTCATTTTCTCTTCAATCTCTTCCCTGCTTTCACTCCATTCTTCATAGTATGAAATATGGTTAAGAACGGGATCGTTATAGGATGGATCTATCTCCTCATTCTCTTGAAATCCATCCCCAAAAAGCTTCCAAACAACATCCATGTTGACTACTCCATTCCCATTTGACGCGGAGGCGGCATAAACATTTGCATTCAAAGGCAATCCGACCACAGCCAAAGATATAAGGACAGCGAGTACAGCAGCCTTCTTCTTTTCCAAAGAATCCGCTCCCCTTCTTTAAAATTACATTTCAAAAATATAAAACGCAGAGATAGAGCGAATCGTTTCAATACGGTTTATTTTTATTCGATTCATGCAATAAAACAGATAAACTATTAATAAATATACAGGCCGAAATCGGATCCAAATCTTGATAATATGCTTTTAACTGGGATTTTTTCATGTTTTATTCTCTCGTAATGATAGGATGTGGTAAATTTATTTGAATAAAAATTATGAACAATAAATGTTACCGTATGCTAATAAGTTACAACAGGTCACTTTCACCATTCCTCTTATGTCTTTTTATATTATAAAATGACATATGGACAAAATAATTATTTCGTGGTATATATGATAGCAATCGGTTCTATGAAAAATGGAGGCTTATCCATTGCTATGTACAACCATTTCCATAGACTTATCAAAGAGCGAAAGTGGTTTCGTTGGGCTTTATCCCCCGGTCTTAAACAAGCCGTTTATCACAAGAAGCGATGGATTTTCTGGACAACCGGTATCGTTGTATTCATTTGCACCTTTCTATTCCTTCAGACTGTCGTTTTGTCAGCGCGATCCATCCCTTTGGACAAAATGGAAGACTTTCAATCGGCTTCGAGGATCTATGACCGAGACGGCAATTCTATCGGTCTGATCGGTCCCAGCCGGGAATCGCTCCTCCTCCAAAACATCCGGTCGAAAGAGTTGCTGACCCAAACTTTCGTGGCGGTGGAGGATCGCCGCTATTACGAACATGACGGAATCGACTACCACGGACTGTTTCGTGCCCTTTCCAGCAATCTCGTAGAAGGAAAAAAAGCGGAAGGGGCCAGTACGATCACCATGCAGGTCGCCCGCAATACGATATTGGAAGAGCGGGAAAAGACGTACTTACGAAAAGCGACAGAAATCATGGTCGCCAAGAATATTGAAAATAGGCACAGCAAAGAAGAGATCCTGCAGGCGTACCTGAACCAGATCCCCTTCGGTAACCAAGTCGTGGGGGTGGGCATGGCTTCAAAAATCTATTTCAACAAAGATCTGCTCAAAGACGAGCTGGAGATCCATGAAATCGCTCTATTAGCGGGGCTGCCCAAAGCCCCGAGCACATACAACCCCTATATTCGACCAAAAGAAGCAAAAAAGCGGCGAAATACGGTGTTGATGATTATGGCTCGGGAAGGGTTGATCACCGAAAAGGAGAAGGAAGACTATCAACAGAGGGAACTAGGCGTAAATAAGCATTATTTAGAAAAGCACTTATCGATGGGAAAGTTTAGCGCCTATAAGCAATATATTTTGTTGGAAGCACAAGAACGGTACGGACTGGATGAAGCCGATATCACCACAGGGGGGTACGAGATATATACCCATCTGGATCCAGAAATTCAACGCAGTATGGAAGCCGCCATTAAAGACGACACCCTGTATGAGAAGAAGAAAAATATGGATGCCGGGGCCACCCTGCTAGACCCCAAAACCGGAGGAATTGTAGCCATGGCGGGGGGGCGCTACTATATGGGACCCGGTTATCCCCTTCGTTCCCTCACCAATATCCAACCGGGAAGTGCAATCCGGCCCCTGATCGTCTATGCACCGCTCATTCAGGAAAACTCATACACCGAATACACCAGAGTGAAAGACCCCGCCGACTTTCAATTAGGCCAATGGAAACCCCAAAATGAACAGGGACAGTCATTCGGCATTTTGTCTATGAGGGATTCCCTCGCCAAGTCCCTTCATGTGGCTCCCGCCTGGTTGATGCTCAACCGACTCGGAATGCAAACAGCAGTTCAGTACGGCGATCGTTTCGGTTTTCTAATGGAACCCAGTGAGAAACAGTCGGTGGCCGTCCTGTCTTCGGGAAATCTCATCCACGGAACCAATACGGTCCATATGGCACAAGCCTATGCCACCTTCGCCAACAACGGAACCATGATTCAAGCGCACGGGATCCAAGAGATCCAAAGTCAAGGAAAGAAACTTCAAGCAAAAAAATTAGAGAAAACACAACCAATCGACCAGAAGACCGCCTACTACATGACCCGGGTCCTTCGCTATAACGCAACCGTGGGTACGGGACAGTCGGCACAGATTACCGGACATGAAATGGCCGCTCTGGCAGGAGCCAGCTCCACCCAACGGGAGGCCTGGTTCATCGGATATACGAATCAATATGTGATGGCATCCATGGCGTTTTCAACAGATGGTAAAGGCCCGCTCTCCGGTGAAGAGGTTCCGGCCAGGCTCTTTCATCAAGTGATGGAGCATGCCATGAAAGAGGAGCCCGCCAGTGTACTTAAAAACCCCGGCGTACCCGAGCCGGTACCTCCCTTTGTGCTGAAGCCCGTCCACCTGTCCGCTGCAGACTATGACCCGGATGATCCATCGGTCACCCTTCGGTGGAAGCATGAGCATGACCGGGTGGAATATCGGGTGGAATCTTCACCCGACGGGAACCAATGGCAGCGTATCGGATCAGCCCAAAAGGGAGTTTATGTCGATCCGCTCGACCCCGATCAATTAATTGAAAACGACTCGTACTATTATCGAGTTGTTGCAATCGATTCTCTCAACCAGTCCAATCAACAGGTATCCAACGTCGTCAAAGTAAAGGTGACACCCGCTCCAACGGATGAGGAGGATGAAGAGGACTCCGATCAACCGCCGGAAGACCCTGAAGAAGAGGAGCCGGAAAATCGGTGGGAAGGCTTGGGGGATCACTTGGGGATTTGAACTCCGGTTAACGAAGGAAGGGTTGATTGATGGATCAATCCAACCGCTGCCATATATACACCATCCCCTTCGCCGGCAGTCCAAGGATCCTGAGACATAACGACCGCTTCCAATCTTTTACGAAAAGGGATGAGTCGAATGGTTGTACCCCTCTCTTTGACTGCCATCCTGTTATCCGCTGCCGGCTACCTGTGGGGGGGCGTTTATCGGGACCGGCCTTGGTGGCGGTATATGCTGAAGCCGGGAACGATGGGGTTCATTATTCTCTTGGCCGGATGGGGAGCGTGGCAGCATCCGGGAGCGTTTTCTTGGCTGATCCTGGCGGGACTTATGTTTTCCCTTGCCGGCGATATCTGGTTGATGCTGCCCCAGGACCGTTTCTTACGGGGACTAATCTCCTTTTTCATGGGACATCTGTGCTACGTGTTGGCCTTCTTGACAGAGGCGAAAGGAGGCCTGGTGATCGGAATTCCCGTTACGCTCTTTCTCATCCTAAATGCATGGGTGTTGCTTCGGCCGCTTGCACGGGGAGCAGAACGGGAAGGCGGAACGCTATTGCTGATCGCCGTCATCGCTTATGTGTTCGCCATATCACTGATGGTCCTCTTCGCATGGATGACAAAAAACCCCTGGTCCATCTTAGGGGCGCTCTTGTTTTACATCTCTGACGCCATCCTGGGGTGGGATCGCTTTGTCCGACGCCTTTCCTGGCGGGATTACGGCATTATGATCCCCTATTTTGCCGCTCAAACCTTGATTGCACTCAGTGTCGTTCTCGGTTGATCCACCTTTCATTTTCCGCTGAAAACATTGTCCGTTTCATCCCTTACCCATTAAAAGTGAAGGCAGATCATTCATTTCATAAGCAACCCGTATGCCCGATTCAATGGCACCCTGAATCCAAGAGCGAGCAGTTGTTGAAGCATGTTCACCGGCAAAATAAACCCTTCCTTCGGGTTTAAGGATGTTGGGAAACAGTTCGGTTTCCTGTTCCGGTTTAAACATGGAAAAAGCACCGGCTGAATACGGATATTGGCTCCAGTTATGAGCCACTCCTGTCACAAAATCAGGAATGATATTTTCGCCGTGAATCACCGCCATGTTTTTCAGGGCCAGCTGAAGCTGGTTTTCCTCAGACATACTGTCCCATATCAAAGCATCATCCTCCCATGTATAACTGGCCAGAACGATTCCACTCGGTTCCCCAAAACCATGGCTCGGGTAGTAGGTATAGCGGATCGGCAGGTCGGAGATGGTTTTTCCGCCATATAACCCTTCCTCTTCCCAAAATCTTCTTTTAAATTGGATTCCGATTTTTGTTGCAGGCACATAGTGAAGTTGACGAATCGATTTCCTTTTCCCATGTGAAAAGGAGTGGTACGGCTCCACTTCAATCGTTCTCAAGACAGAAAAAGGAATCGTGATAAGGGCAAGATCGCCGGTGTTTTTAAACGGTTTTTTTGTCTGGGGATGAACAGAATGAATGGTAACTTGGTTATCATGCTGTACAATTTTCGTTATCTTTTGTTCGAAAAAAATGTCCGTTTCCAATTGAGGGAGAAACGCCTTCGGTAACCGGTCTAACCCTCCGGTGATTTCATAGAAGTGAACGAGGCCGCTTCCAATCAGCAGGTATTCCCTTAATAATTCCGTGAAAGACAGTTCTGATATGCCTTCCAGGCCCGTAATCACTTTGATCATTTCAATTGCACCTCTAGATAAGGGAGGACCGACCGGGTTATGTATAAAAAAAGTATCCAGTGAATAAGCCTCTAATTCTCTCACTACCACATTCCAGTTTCTCTGTGGATCCCGGTTGACAAAATCGGTAATCGGTTTAGTCGCCAACTCAATTAACTCGTCAACCGTTTTCCCCTTTTCGTGAGGGGCTACGGGGAAGTTCAGGATATCCGGGTTTTGCTCATAAACCTTAAGGAGCGTTTTGATGCCGTTGACATAGATGCGGTCATTGGGAGTGATATTTAAAAACGGATTGATCGGCAAGCGAAATTTACGGATGTACTCCAAAGTCAAATGATGAATATGAGGAATGCGCATCGGGCCAACATCCAAGTACTGTCCATCCGCAAAAGGGGATCGTATGGTGAAGATCCGCCCCCCCACTCTTTCGGTAGCTTCCAGTATTTCCACATGGTGTCCGGCGTCCTTTAACAGAGAAGCGGCAACCAACCCGGCCATGCCTGCACCGACGATAATGATTTTTTTTGGAGATTGTGTTTTTTTCAGACCACGCCTGATGATGGAAATCATTTGAGAGTCTGTTAACTGAAAAGTCTTGTAAATGGCCATATTTTCTCACCTTTGATGTCTATTGCTTCATTCGTATTCAAAAGACTTGGCGCTGATGATTTTTTAAAATCTACGTTTGTTCCTTCCTTTGCTTTCCCAGCGATCGGGCTGTTTTCTGTCTGCGAAAAGCGCAGACGCTCATACCGAAAAGCCGCCATCTCACCGCTGGCGGCTTCCCTTCCTTTATGCCTCCCGCCGCGGCGATGCCGGGTCGCAATCCGGCGGACGCACGTGGGAAACTTGAGACAGTTTGATCAGATAGTAGCATTCCTCGCGAGCCATGTGATCCGCCATTAAGGGAGCCAATACACCCAAGGCCTGTTTGGTGAGGCGCATTTCCTCCAATTCAGCCAGAAATCGTTTAAACACGGCGATCTCCAGCTCCACCTGACTGTTGAATCGATCCAAAGCGGGGAAGTGATGGAGACAGGTCCGCATATATCCCGCTAATTCCACCGCTTTGATATAAAATTGTTCAAAGTGAGTCATAAATTGGTGGCTTTTTTTCTTCAGCCGTTTCTCCACCAAATCCATATTATCCTGAATCGCTCCCGCATGCCCCGCCGCATCCAATAGCCACACCAAGTGATGGTGAATCGGATTTTGCAGGGGTGGAACCTCTCCCTTGGACAGATACTTTAATACACGGATGTATTCCTCCACTTCGTTTACCATATGGTTGAGAAATGTGGGAGAAAGCTGAAGTTGGATCGATTCGGTTAAGTGCCTCTGGATCAAATGGAGTTTAAACGTCCGGATTTGGCAGGATGCCTGATGCGCCTCCTTCGCCAACGCGATCCATCCTTCCGCCGACAGAGCCTGCCTGGATTGATTCAGCAAGCGGTCGAATATTTCGATAAAAGCGGTTGCCTTCCGGACCTCTTCCGCTTCTATCGGGGATAGAGAATCCCGGATGAACCGGGCATGATCACCCAGAACTTGTAACCAAAAGCGGTGTTCAAACGCAGATTCCTTTTCAAAACTCGCTTTCAACTCCACCCCTCCCCATCCATTTCGTCATCCTCACTCTATGTAAGAATCCTGCTGAACATGTTTCAGCCCCGAAATGTTTTTCGGGGCTGAAAGAAATGAGTTTGAAAGGGGGAATGTTTACAATCCGTCGGGCGTTTGCTGTCCGCTCGGTCATTCCGCCAGGCTGTCTGAGGTCGATTCTTTGTCCACTGCGGGAGGAAGCCAATGGATCACTTCATAGGAGTTTAATTTAAACCCCAGAATCCAGTCGGGACGGTCTCCCCTGTGAGAACGACGAAACGCTTCACTTTTGGTCCACTGTTTTAAATACTTTTCCGAACGCCACAAGGTTTGGATGACGACTTCCTCCTCATCCGCCATCTGCCTCGTTCGCAAGATACGGGTTCCTAAAAACCCTTCTGCCTTCGCCAATTCCTCCGTGCCCTCATCCATCCGTTCCAAGAGTTTATGGACATGTCCCTTTCTTATTTTCAAGGTGTTCGTAAAGACGATCATCATGATTCCACTTCTCCCTCCTGATCCGGGGTGTGCCGGGCTCGGCGGCGGGACAGCACAATCGGTGTCGCCCCCTCCCAACGAATGTCCGCTTCCACATCGAACACGAACCGGATCAATGCTTCATCCAACACGGTTTGAACCGGACCGTCCGCCACCACCCGTCCTTCCTTCATTACCACCAAATCATCGCTGATTTGGGCAGCTTGGGCGATATCGTGCAATACCATCCCCACCGTCAGGCCCCATTCCCGGTTTAGACTCTCCACCAGTTCCAACACGTCTAATTGGTGACCGATGTCCAAAAAAGTCGTCGGTTCGTCCAACAACAACACATCCGGTTCTTGGGCCAAGGCCATGGAGATCCAGGCCCGCTGCCGCTCACCGCCTGACAAAGTGCCCAAGGGCCGGTCCCGGAACCGATCCATACCGGTGGCGCAAAGAGCCCATTCCACCCGTTCTCGATCATGGGAAGTTTCCGGACTGAACCAATCCCTGTGTGGCAACCGCCCCCAGGCGACCAAATCCCGTACTCTCATCTCTCCGGGTGTCTCCCGGGTTTGGGTAAGAACCGCCAACATGCGCGCCCGTTCTTTGGGCGCCATCGCAGTGGGGGGGATCCCATCCATCATTACCCGACCGGATGTGGGCCGGGCCAATGCTGCCAACAGACGGAGCAGGGTGGATTTCCCCGATCCATTGGGGCCGATGATCGATGTAATCGCACCGGGGCGAAACCGGCACGTGACATCCTCCAGCCGGAAGTGGTCGCTCTGTTTAAACTTCAACTCTTCAGCGACCAGCGGTTTGGGCATATCCGCTTCCTCCCCTACGCAATAAGTACAGGAAAAATGGCGTTCCTATCACGGCGAGCAAGATCCCCACCGGCAATTCCACCGGATCAAACCAAGTACGGGCAGCGGTGTCGGCAAACACGGTTATCAATCCACCCGTCACGATGGACAAGGGCAAAAGGGTCCGATAGTCGTCACCGGTGAACAACCGTACCATATGGGGAACGACCAGCCCGACAAAACCCACCAGCCCCGCCACACTGACGGCAGCCCCCGCCAGCCATGTGGCCAACAGAGTCAGGAGCAAACGGGTGATATCCACCCGGTGACCCAGCAAACGCACGCTGTCTTCATCCAACCGCAGCAAGTTGGCCGGTTTGGCTGCCCACATACACAATAGTAACGCCGGCAGTCCGTAAGGCAGAATCAAGGCAACATGAGGCCAGCTGCGTCCAGCAAGCCCCCCCGTCAACCACGGAAGAACCGACTGAACCTGGTCGCTGTGGGTGATCATGATCCCGGATGTGACAGCCCCCAACAAGGCATTCACCGCCACTCCCGCCAAGATCAACCGCAAGGGGGAAACCCCTCCGTCCCAGGCCAGCACATACACCAACGCCGCCGCCCCCAACGCCCCCAAGAAAGCGGCCGCGGGCAGCAGACCCATGTGTTGCGGAAACAGGATCATGGTTGTCACCGCCATCAACCCGCCACCGGCGGATACTCCGATAATGCCCGGATCGGCCAACGGGTTACGCATCACCCGCTGTAACAGGGCTCCAGAAGCTGCCAAACACATTCCCACCAACATTCCCGTCAACACCCGGGGCAATCGCAGGTCCCACACGATCCGGCGTTCCAACCCCTCACCGGAATAAACCAATCCTTGCCATACCTGAAGCGGAGACAAGGTGACGGAGCCGGCTCCCAGCCCCGCCACCCATGAAACCGCCAGCAATACCAAGGCGGCTCCTCCTGCCCAAACCACCGTCCTGTGTCTCCACCAAAAGTGGTTCGTAACCGGTTCAGCCACGGGATTTCTTCACTTCATCCAAGGATTTTTTCATCCATTCCACCGCATCCTGCAAACGAGGCCCCGGATTGGATCCGAAGAGATGGGGAGGCAAAATCACCACGTTGTCGTCCTTGACTGCAGATAAGCGGTTCCATGCCGGGTTTTTCTTCATCTCCTGTTTAAAGCCGGCTTTCACCTTCTCCGGATCTCCATGGGTGATGAGGTAAATCACTTCGGGATCCGCTTTAACCACCCGCTCCATATCCAGTTGGGCATATTGCGGGTATTCCTTCAGCTCCGGATCATCCTCGGCCAGATTGTCCCCCCCGGCCAAGCGCAATATTTCCCCGTTGAGGGAAGAAGGAAGAGCCGCCAGATACGCTCCCGGAGCACCATAAACCAACAAGGCTTTCACTCCGTTATCTTCGGAACGCTCCTCCAATTTTCCCAGATCGGCCACCAGCTTTTCCGCTTCTCCCGTTTTCCCCAGGAGTTCCCCGAACATTTCAGCCGAGCGTTGGAGGTCCTTCAGGGAATCCGCCTGGGTCATCAACACCGGGATTCCCATTTCCTCAATCGCCTGGCGGTCCTTTTGATTGAGCCGAGCATGGCCCACCACCACATCGGGATCCAGGCTGGCCAGCTTCTCCAGATTCACCTCATGGGCATGGCCCACTTCTTCCGCCGCCTCCGCCTCTGTCGGCACTACGGGTCCATTGGTGGCGGGACGACCCACAACCTCGCCTCCCAAGGCGTAGATCATTTCGGTGTCACCGGTGGTCAACGTGACGATCCGCTTCGGAGGAGCATCAAATGTCAGCGTTTCGCCGGAAAAGTCCTCGATGGCGAGTGCCTCCTCCCGGCCTTTTCCCTCCTCCCTCTCCGCTTCTGAAGCACTTCCACAACCAGTCACCATCATGATCGGAAATAAGAGTGACAGCCCCCACATCCACCATCGCTTCATCTGGCGTTCCCCCAAGTGATAATTATTCTCATTGTTCAATCCTTATTAATGATAATGGTTATCAATATCAATTGTCAAATGTTTCTTGGAAATCGGGAGCAGGTTCTATCGTAAAATCCCATTGGATAAACACAAAAAACACCGACTCCTCTCATAGCGAAGAGTCGGTGCCGTTCCACCTGATCAAGCGATTTGCGGTGTGACTGGAAAAACGGCCACATCATGCTGCTGGCATCGGGACCCTGGGGAGTTGGACCCTGTCTTTTTCCCCATCCCGGAATCCAATAAAATCAGGAGAGCCGACGATCCGAAAAAGGGAACGAGAATCCGGTTATTTGGACTTTAGTCAGAAAAAAACCGGCTCTCCCTTTTGGGGAGAGCCGGTACGTTTGACGTCAACCGATGGAACCTTCCATCTCCATCTTGATCAGACGATTCATCTCCACGGCGTATTCCATGGGAAGCTCCTTGGTGAAGGGCTCGATGAAGCCCATCACGATCATCTGGGTCGCTTCCTCTTCGGAGAGGCCGCGGCTCATGAGGTAGAAGAGCTGTTCCTCGGAAACTTTGGAGACGGTGGCTTCGTGCTCCAGGGTGATATCGTCGTTTTTGATTTCATTGTAGGGGATCGTGTCGGAAGTAGACTGATCATCCAGGATCAGGGTGTCACACTCGATCTTGGCTTTGGAGCCCGTCGCTTTCTTGCCGAAGCTGGAGAGGCCGCGATAGGTCACTTTTCCGCCATGTTTGGAGATCGATTTCGACACGATGGTGGAGGTGCAGTTGGGAGCAAGAGCGGTTACCTTGGCACCAGCGTCCTGATGTTGCCCCTTGCCGGCGACGGCGATGGAGAGAACATCTGCCTTGGCTCCCTCGCCTTTCATGATGACGGCGGGATATTTCATCGTTAGTTTGGAGCCGATGTTGCCGTCCACCCATTCCATGTGGGCGCCTTTCTCGGCGACGGCCCGTTTGGTCACCAGGTTATATACGTTGGGCGACCAGTTTTGGATGGTGGTGTAGCGGCAGCGGGCATGGTCCTTGACGATGATTTCCACCACAGCACTGTGCAGCGAATCGGTGCTGTAGATGGGAGCCGTACAACCTTCCACATAATGGACGAAGGATTCTTCGTCGGCGATGATCAAGGTGCGCTCAAACTGCCCCATGTTCTCCGAGTTGATCCGGAAGTAGGCCTGCAGCGGCACCTCGCATTTCACCCCTTTGGGGACGTAGATAAAGCTTCCGCCGCTCCACACCGCGCTGTTCAATGCGGCGAACTTGTTGTCCGAAGGGGGCACCACGGTTCCAAAGTACTCCTTCATCAGTTCTGGGTATTCCTTCACGGCGGTGTCGGTGTCGCAGAAAATCACGCCCTGGTCTTCCAGCTCTTTTTGCATGTTGTGGTAAACCACTTCCGACTCATACTGAGCGGAAACACCGGCCAGGAATTTCTGCTCGGCTTCCGGAATCCCGAGTCGGTCGAAGGTGCGTTTGATCTCCTCCGGCACCTCGTCCCAGGAGCGCCCCTGCCGCTCCGACGGTTTCACATAATAGGTGATGTCGTCGAAGTTGAGGTCATCCAGCTTGCCGGGCAGGATGGAGAACCACTTGGAGTTTTCGGAAGTCGGCATCGGCATTTTGTAGAACTGTTCCAGGGACTTCAGGCGAAAGTCCAACATCCATTGGGGTTCATCTTTCATTCGGGAGATTTCTTCTACAATCTCCCTTGTCAGACCGCGTTTGGTCCGAAACACGGAAACATCTTTATCATGAAAACCATACTGGTAATCCGAGAGTTCAGGCATCTCTTTGGCCATGTAAATCCCTCCTTGTCAGGATTGGTCGGCCGTTTTTCGTTCCGACTCCTTGGCGCCTTTCTCTAGCGCTTTCCATGCCAGTGTGGCACACTTGATGCGGGCCGGGAACTTGGCCACGCCTTGCAGGGCTTCAATATCCTCCAACGGGAATTGGTCGGTGTCCACTTCCTCTCCCTGCATCATTTCGGAGAAAAGAGTAACAAACCGAAGTGCTTCCTCCACCTTCAGGCCTTTGACCGCTTCTGTCATCATCGAAGCGGAAGCCATGCTGATGGAGCAACCCTCGCCGAGGAATTTTGCTTCTTCAATTGTACCATTTTCCACCCGCATCTGCAGGGAGATACGATCCCCGCAGGTGGGATTGTTTAAATCAACGGTGACGGCTCCATCTTCGATGGTGCCGCGGTTGCGGGGTTTTTGGTAATGGTCCATAATTACGCGCCGGTACAAATCATCCAAGGACATTGCCGAAATACTCCTTCGTTTTTTGTAATCCTTCGGCCAACCGGTCGATATCTGATTCATCGTTGTAAAGATAGAAACTGGCGCGAGCGGTGGCCGTCACCTCCAACCATCGCATCAAGGGCTGGCAGCAGTGATGACCGGCACGGACGGCGATCCCGTCGGCATCCAGCACAGTGGCCACATCATGAGGATGAACGCCTTCGATATTGAAAGTGACCGAACCCATGCGGCCTTCCAACGGGCCGTAGATACGCAACCCTTCCAACGCCGACAGTCGTTCCACGGCGTAACGGGTCAGGGAGCGATCGTGGGCTTCCACCGCATCCATGCCGATATTTTCCAAATAATCGATGGCCGCTCCCAAGCCGATAGCGCCGGCGATGATCGGCGTGCCGCCCTCAAATTTCCAGGGAAGCTCTTTCCACGTCGTCTCATGCCAATCCACATAATCGATCATCTCGCCGCCGAATTCAACCGGCTCCATGGATTCCAGCAAGGATTCTTTTCCGTAGAGTACCCCGATCCCGGTGGGTGCCATCATTTTGTGACCGGAAAAAGCGAGGAAATCGCAATCCAGATCCTGGACATCCACCTGCAAATGAGGGACACCCTGCGCCCCGTCCACCACCAGCACCCCTCCATGGCGGTGAACGATGGCCGCCAACTCCTTGACGGGGAAGACGGTTCCAAGCGCATTGGAAACATGAGCGATCGCCACCAGCTTGGTCCGTTCCGTTATGGTTTTCTCCGCTTTATCCAGGTCCAGCGTGCCGTCCGGTTCCAGTTCAAAATACTTTAGCGTGGCACCGGTAGCTTTCGCGGCCTGCTGCCACGGAATCAGATTGCTGTGATGCTCCGAAGGGGAGATGACGATCTCATCGCCTTCCCGCAATCGGCTCCTGGCATAGCTGGAGGCGACGAGATTCAAGGCGGTAGTGGTGCCTCGGGTGAATAGTATCTCCTTTATGGAAGCGGCGCCGATAAACCGGCGCACCTTCTCCCGGGCACCCTCATAACCGTCCGTCGCCTTGGTTCCCAGGGTGTGCACCCCACGGTGAACGTTGGAGTTGTACCCTTTATAATACTGCTCCAACGCCTCAATGACTGCAACCGGCTTTTGACTTGTCGCCGCACTGTCCAGATAGACCAGGGGGTGCCCATTCACTTCCTGGTCCAGAATGGGAAAATCCTTGGCGTAACGGTTCATGTTAGGTCAGCTTCCTTTCGATCACGCTGCTGATCCGTTCCTTTAGGGACTCAAAGGGGATCGTGTCCAGCACCGGACCGACGAAACCAAAGATGATCAGACGCTCCGCCTCCCGCTTGCTCAGGCCGCGGGACATCAGATAAAACATCTGGAGCGGGTCGATTCGTCCCACGCTGGCGGCGTGCCCCGCCTGTACATCGTTTTCGTCGATCAGGAGGATGGGGTTGGCATCGCCGCGGGCTTCGGGGTTCAGCATCAATACTTTTTCCGCCTGGACCCCGTTGGCCTTCTTGGCCCCTTTTTCAATCTTGGTGATCCCGTTTACGATGAACTGTGCCTTGTCTTTCATCACACCACGGGCGATGATGTCACTCTCGGTGTGGGTGCCCCAATGGCGCACCGTCGAGGTGATGTTGGCACGCTCCTCCCGTGCTCCGACGGTAATCGACTTGATCTGGGCGTTTCCACCGCTTCCCTTCATGTGGGTGGTATTGTCCGAGACGGTGCGTCCGGCATTGAGATCTCCGACAATCCATTCCACTTGGGCATCTTTTCCTGTGACGGTTCGGCGGTAGGCCACGTCCGTGGTACCGACACCGTGAGTGTGCAGGCTTGCCAGGGTCAGGTTGGAACCATCGCCGGCAAACACCTCCACCATTCCGTTAACGACGGCATCCGTCTCCTCATCCGATACAAAGTTGGCCACGATATGAGCCTTACTGTGAGAGTCCGCCACGATCAACAGATGTGGAAACGTTCCGATCCCCTTGCCGCTTGCCCAGAACAGAACCTGGAACGGTACATCCACTTCCACCTCTTTAGGCAGGTACAAAAATGCTCCGCCGCTCCACAAGGCGGCATGCAATGCCGCTAACTTGTGTTCATCGGGACGAATCCCGTCCGTCATGAAATATGGTTGAACGAGCTCCGGGTGTTTGGACAACGCCGTCGCCAGATCAGTAAACACAACCCCTTGGCGGGTCAGGGATTCCGGCAACTGAGCGTAAACCGGGCTCGAGTTTTTCTGGATCAGCAGACTGTCTTCGCCGTCAGCGGAGACAAACCGGCGGATATCTTCGGGCAATGCGTCCACGGAAGCAATCGCGGATTCCGGATTGATCGGCTCCACATCGGTGAAGTTCCAATTGTCAATCCGCGTTTTCTCCAGCTTGGGCAACCGCAGTTGGGAGGCGGCTTCCAATGCTTGGAGGCGATTTTTCAGCATCCAGGTGGGTTCGTTTTGAGATTGGGAGAGCTGGGTGACAACCTGGCGGTCAAAGAGTCGTTCCGTATTTACGCTCATATAAAACCCCTCCCGCCTTAAGCCTTGGACTCGACGGTTTCGTCTTCGATGCCCAACTCTTCTTTCACCCAATCATACCCTTCGGCTTCCAATCGTTCCGCCAGTTCCGGTCCGCCGGACTTCACGATGCGCCCCTGCATGGTGACGTGGACAAAATCCGGTTTGATGTAGTTTAACAACCGCTGATAGTGGGTGATGATCAAGAATCCGGTGTTGGGATTGCGCAGGGAGTTGACACCATCGGACACCACTTTGAGGGCGTCGATGTCCAAGCCAGAATCGACCTCATCCAAGATGGCGATGCGCGGTTCCAGCATCAGCAGCTGAAGAATCTCGTTACGCTTTTTCTCCCCGCCGGAGAACCCTTCGTTTAGGTAACGGTTGGCGAAAGACTCATCCATGTTGAGGGAGGCCATCTTTTTGTCCATTGCTTTAATAAATTTCATGATGGAGATTTCATTGCCTTCACCGCGTTTAGCATTTACTGCACTGCGCAAGAAATCGGAGTTGGTCACCCCGCTGATCTCACTGGGATACTGCATCGCGAGGAACATCCCTTTACGGGCGCGTTCGTCCACTTCCATCTCCAGGACGTCTTCACCGTCCAACTCAACGCTCCCCCCGGTTACTTCATACCGGGGATGCCCCATCAGCGCCTGAGCCAGCGTGGACTTCCCGGTTCCGTTGGGACCCATGATGGCATGGATCTCTCCGCCTTTCACTTCCAAGTCTACACCCTTGAGAATTTCTTTCTCTTCGATGGCCACGTGCAAATCTTTTATCGTGAGCTTGGGTGACGTCGACATCTCTGCATTCCTCCAATTTATCCTATTCACCATGTATGCTACGCAAACCGTCAGGTTGGCCCAACGAATGCTCGACCCATGAATAAGAATTCTGGTTCCACAACGTTCGACAACGCCTTTGGTTTGCAGGTGTACCGGGTTGTGATACGATAAAGATGATCAGGGGAAGGTTTTTAAACTAATTCTCACCTGATTCTCATTTCATTCTAACCGATGGTGTTTCCTGATTCAAGGTTTCCAAGCTTTCCAGATATATTAATCCTCTTTGTTTCATTATTCAATCTCATCACCCAGCACAGCGGAACCCGGAATTCTCGCTACGGGAGAACCAAGTCTCCCCTTCAACTAATAAAATCCGATAAAGGATTTTTCAGACACGGCTCGAGATACATTTTGAATAGAGGAGGATGTCGGATGCGATTGGAAGGAAAAAAAGTGGTCAGTTTTGTCGAAGCGGAATTTGAGGATTTGGAACTCTGGTATCCCGTGATCCGCTTGCAGGAAGAAGGGGCTCAAGTAGTCCTCGCCGGGCCGGAAGCAAACACTGTGTACAAAGGAAAATACGGGGTTCCCGCTGAAACAGACCGCGCTTTTTCCGAATTAAGCGCTGATGATTACGACGCTGTCCTCGTTCCCGGAGGATGGGCCCCCGACAAGATCCGCCGTTACCCGGAAGTGTTGCGACTGATTCAGGAGGCCGACCAAGCCGGCAAACCGATTGGTCAGATTTGCCACGCCGGATGGGTTCTGATCTCCGCCGATATCCTGCGTGGACGCAAAGTAACCTCCACCCCCGGGATCAAGGACGACATGACCAACGCAGGAGCCACTTGGGTGGATGAAGCGGTCGTCATCGACGGAAACCTCGTCTCCAGCCGCCGCCCGCCGGATCTCGCCCCTTATGCCAAAGCATTCTGCGATCTGCTCGCTTCCCGATAACCCATGGGCGGCCATAAGCCAATCCGCTGCATCGAATGCTACAAGCAGCGCCCCGGCGGCCGTTGTGACTTCTGTCCCCTCAACAAGAACAACCGACATCTGTATATGCCGATTGGAGATGGGTGGTTTGTCCGACGGGAGCCTGTTGAAAACTCCTTTCCCACAAACGGAAAAGACCATTCAAAGGAGTGAATCTCCGGCCATCGCGCGATGGCCGGCTTTTTTCCCTTTACTCCAGAAGCCCGGTATCCACAATCCTCACCGGGATATCCGGATGGAAGCGCACTTTCGGATCATCCCGACCCCATTTTTTCCACACCTTGGGATCAAAGGCGATCAGAAGCCTTTAGCAGGGACGGAATCGGAAGAGGTTCCATGCTTTGAATTAGTGTTTCCCCCCGAACGGAAGGTATGCGAATACGCCTTCCCTTCGGTATTTCCCTGCGCTTTGGGACAGGCTATGGAAGAGCCTCTGATAAGGAGTGATCCATTGTGAAAGAACGCCACCATCCTGATCCCGATACGAAAGCCTTTGAAGGACCGGAGATGGAACACGCCATGTCCGCCATTCCCGATTTACAAAAAACACGGGTAACAAAGCACTCCCATACGATCGAAGAAGATGAGTTGCCTCCTGGAGATCAGGATATCCGTCAGGTTGAAGATCCTAATCGTCCGTAGGTTCGGTCCCACCTTCGATTCCTCTTAGGGATGAAAAAACCGAACGCATCCGCGTTCGGTTTCTCTTGTTTTATACGTAAGCCGGTTCCCTGCCGACTACATGCATCAGGGGAAGAACCAGCCATCCCTTCACTTTTTGCATGCGTAGCAGGCTGGCCCCGGATCTATGTCCGCGCCTGCTGGAATCGAACACCATACTTACTCCTCATTTCGTTGGGCAACTTAAATGTATGGACTCCTAGCAGAAAGGGTGTAAAGGGATGAACGTTTTACCGTGGGTTTGGAAGTCGGCATTGATCGTTTTGTTTGGCGTGTTTCTGCTCCGTCTGGCAGGACGGAAATCAATCGCCCAAATGACTCTGGCAACCACGATTATCATGATTTCCATCGGGACTCTGCTGATCCAACCCTTGGCGGGCACAAATATATGGACAACGTTTTTCGTTGCCAGTATGTTGATATTGACGCTCATCATCCTGGAATACGCCCAAATGAAATGGGGTCTTCTAGAAACAATCATGACAGGAAAAGCTATTCCCCTCATTTCTAACGGGATGGTAAATGAAGATGAGCTAAAACGAACACGTATCACCTATGATCAATTGGAAACACGGTTACGGCAAGCCAATATCACCAAAATAGCCGATGTGAAGCATGCCACACTGGAATCCAGCGGCCAGCTCGGTTATGAATTAATGGAACATGCCAAAACCGCCACCAAAGGGGATATCGATCGTCTGATGGCTGAAATCCAAGCCTTAAAGTCTCAAGGAGTTTTTAACCCACCGATCCAACCTATCCAACCAAACCAGCCAGCCCCATCCGCTAACGAAGGGGACAACCTTTTCACAGAAGTGGAACAGGGAGGTCATTCCAACCCTGTGCCAGACCATCAACAGTAAGCATGAGACCACATAAGCGAACTGGTAAATATAGGTCTACAGCGACATAATGAAGCCTATTTTTTTAGGGTGTGTCTTAGGCGGAACCCCCCCGGGGCGGTATGGCCGTCTTCGTTTTGTTGCAAAAAGCGGGGAGCGAAGTGACCTAGGCGAAACTTGTGCTCTGTGAGTGCAAAGGCTCTCCGCCAGCCGCACCACCCCTCCCTTTTCGCGGAAAAAATTGAATTACCAGACACGCCATCCATCTGACTGTTCTCCTCTTTTTCCACACCCAACACCCCTTCTTGAAACTTTCGGGATACCTTATGCACCGCCCGACCAATGGGGGCCCTATCCCTTTGGTTTCAACATTGTTTCTAAATTGGAAGAACGGAAGTTTTCTTATACCTTTTTCAATTTTCCCCATGGTCATAACCTCCTGTCAAAGACCGTTGTTAAACATATGCTGATTTTTACCATTTTTACAGGCGATCGTCCCTTTCCGAACTTTCCTTTTGCTCATACAAATGAAAGGGAAAGCTGAAAGGGGGAAACCAACATGGGTTATGGCGGCTATGGTTTCGGACATGGCTTTGGCCTGCGCCGGTTACTGATCTTCCTGTTGGTCATTGCAACGATCTTCGCCTTAGTGGTAGATGGTTGGGGCGGCAAAGGTTTCGTCGGTCCTGTCTGTTGATCTCCAAAACAAATAAAGCCCCTGAGGGGCTTTATTTGTTTCGTTCCTCTCTGCGGCGCCGTCCTATCAATCCCAGCAATCCCAACAATCCCAGCCAACCCCATCCGGTACCACGGTCCGGATCGGTGGCGGCCACTGTACGGGGGGGATAACCGGTGGTCCGGTCCACCCGTTGGTCTGGTCGACCGGCAGGGTCGATCATCCGATCACCACGCCAGCCAGTACGGTCCAACCGTTGATCGTCTCTGACGGTGCGGTCTAATGGTCGATCCATCCTGCCGGCACGGTCAACCTCATCGTCATCCACCGCAATCGCTTGTACCAAATCGATCGGTACCGCCGTTACCAACGATGTACTGAGTAATGCCACTGAAAACAAGCTCATCATCGCTTTTTTCATGTCTTATTTTTTCCTCCTTCGATCAGAGCGGGGTTTCTTTTTGGTTATCGAAAAAAAGGAATCCCGCCATCCTTTAGGTACGACTAACTGGTGTACAGGAAGTAGCTTTTCGATTTATTACGCCGTTTATGCAAAAAGCTGCCGTTTGGTATCGGTAATTTTTTCAATCCTGCTGCGCTCTACCGTGGTAAATATACCGACCTCGTTTTGGAACCGTCTCCGATTCAAATCCGTTGGCCAATCGCTTCAATTGATTCGCCAGCTCCTCGCCGCTCATCGGAGTTCCATGGCCGGTGACGGCCATCATGGGATTCAGCTCAGCTAATCGCTTCACCGAGTCCCCTGCCGCTCTCCAATCAATGGTAAAATATGCCGGCGGACCGTGCATTTCCTGATGCTGGGTCCATACAGACCAGATGGATTCTTGTTTGACGGTGGTAAAAGCGTCCCCCGCGATCAACACACGATCCGAATCCCTGAAAAGAGAAATGTGTCCCGGAGTATGCCCTGGTGTATGGATCCAACGCCACTCCGGCATAAATGGAACACTGCCATCCGCAGGAAGCGGATGGACCCGGGAGCCCAGGTTTAATCCTTTTCTTGGGTACAATGGGGACAGACGGGCCATCCATCCGCCGCCTACAGTGGGATCGGCAGGCGGGTAATCCGACTCCCCGTTCAGATAAGGCAATTCTTTCTCATGAGCATAGATGGGAACCTCCCATTCCCGTGACAAATGATCCAAGGCTCCCACATGATCAAAATGTCCATGGGTTAACACGATAGCCTTGGGTCTGCCTACAAAACACCGCTTTGCCTGTTCATGAATACGAGCGCCGGAATAAGGCAGCCCCGCATCCACCAACAGCCAATCGTCTGTCCCTTTTTCCATCCGACCCAAAAAGCAAACATTGACCATGAGGATACGAAAGCTGTAGGTGGCCGGAGCCGCTTTCATCAACGGTTGGCCAATCCTGCCGCTCTGTTGCTGAAGCACTTCTGTCGTCAAAGCTGCTACCCTCCTTCCAGATCCTCTCTATCCACCACCCGCTTCCAGATGGAAGCGGCCATGGGAGAGGACCAATGGTCAGGTGGTAATCTTTCTTAACGTGATCAAAAACATACAAATGCTTTTCATCTTTCCGTGACACACTACATAGCGAGACCAGGAGCGAATGCGACTTGGCGAGACTTGTGCTAGGGTCTGTCTGGTAATTCAATTTTCCGCAAGAACAAGAGAGGGTCGGTATGGCTGGCGGAGAGCCTTTGCGCTTTTTGCAACGAAACGAAGACAGCCATACCGACCGGGATCTCGCCCTACGGATTGTTCAGACACGCCTTAATAAGTACATGCGAGACCAGGAGCAAATGCGACCTGGCCGAGATTTTGTATAAGTGTGTAAAAAAATGGAAAGGTGGTTATTAGATGCGCTGGTTCGCCTTTATCCTTTCTGTAACCCTTACAGGATTGGCTTCGCTGTCGGGATGCATGCCGGTTCCGCCGACACCCTCCCCCGAATCACAGGTGGCACCGAGCCCGCAGCCTCAGCAAGCCAAACGGACGCCCACCACTCCCGGCGAACGCGAGATCGCCCAACTGCCCACGCTCCAGGGGGGAGCGGAATACTGGGTTCGCAAACCTCGTCCCGTCTCCAACGACATTCTGCAAAAGAGATATCCGAACATCTTTGCGCTGGCGGGTCCTTCCCATAAAAATCAAGTGGCCCTCACATTTGACGATGGACCGGACTCCAAATTTACCCCGCAAGTATTGGATGTGCTGAAAAAACACAACGTCCCGGCAACCTTTTTTGTAGTGGGAGCAAGGGCCCGAGCGCTACCGGAGGTCACACGCCGCATGGAAAATGAAAACCATGTGATCGGAAACCACACCTACTGGCATCCCAACCTTCCTAAAGAAAGCATGGAACGAATGGATTGGGAAGTACGCGAAACCGAGAGAGCCATCCGCACGATCACCGGCAAACGGACCACCTTGTTCCGTGCTCCTTATGGAGAACTGGCCCCGGAACGAGTGGAACGATTGGGGGATATGGGCTATTCGGTCATTGGATGGTCGGTGGATTCCCTGGATTGGCGGCAGTTGCCGACGGAAGAGATCATCAACAATGTATTGAGCAACACTCATCCCGGATCCATTATTCTGTTTCACAGCGGCGGGCACTGGACCCAGGATCTTTCCACCATGGTGGAAGCATTGGATAGGATCATTCCCCGCCTGAAAGCAGACGGGATCCGGTTCGTCACTGTTCCCGAGTTGCTTCGCCGATAACAGAAAAAAGATCGGTTCGATTTGTCGAACCGATCTTTTTTCATCACCCTATTTAACGATCCTCTGATAAAAAGCCCCGTTGATTAATAATTCCTGTTGCAATGATCCGGGCAAGGTGTTCCCGAAATGCGTCAGAGTGCAGGATCGTATTTTTATTGGAACAGATAAAAAGACCCTCCAGATGAATAGCCAAGCATGGGCTGTTTTCCAACAAGGGCAACCCGAAATCTCGGTGCTCGGTGTCGTTCCGCTTGCCTCCGTCCACAATCCCGTATTCCATCCGTAACTGACAGGCCACATCGTTATGCAACAACGCTTGCAACCGTCGATTAAGCCCTGTCGCCATCACACTTACATAACTCGTAAAACTGGAATAATCACGCAAATCCCGACAGTCGATGTGAAGACAGATACACATTTCCGACCGGTGTTGAACAACCTCCTCCAATCGTCTCCGCCAACTTTTGATGCCCTCATCCCAACGGGTCAGAGCGGAAATCAAGCCCGGTTCTCGATTCACCAACTCACAAACCCGCTTGCAGACGGTCAGACTGTAGTCCGGCTCAGAAAGGCGCCCCGAGGAATGGACTCCATCGTCCCGGATCCCTGAACCGGGATCGATGCTGATGCGCACCTTTTACCACCTCCATGTCCAAACACTACCCTCTTTTTCCTTCCGACACCCAATCCAAACCCTTAATTTTCAACCAGTTGGTTACAAAAAACGGCGCGCCACTCACTGTAGCGCGCCCTTCAATCAAGTGCCCGTCAGGTTCACGTCGCTTCCGTTTTTCATTCTCGGTCGATACTGTCGGTGTCTGATCATTACGCAGGGTGAGATTCCAGGTCGGTATAGGCCCTAGTCTTCTTTGGTCAATTCCAGAAACTGATCCAGATCCGCTTTCACCAAGTCAACCGCTCCTTGCCAAAACTGCGGTTTGGTTAAATCCACTCCTAAGTGTTTATGAGCGAGATCCTCCACAGTCATGCGGCCGGTGTCCCGCAAAAGGTCGACATACTTTTGGGCAAAGGCCGGACCCTGTTGCTTGGCGAGTCCATAGATCCCTGTGCTGAATAAATACCCGAAGGTATACGGAAAGTTGTAGAACGGGACGCCCGTAATATAAAAGTGGAGCTTGGAGGCCCAGAAATAGGGATGATACTCATCCAGCCCATCACAAAAGGCTTCTTTCTCGGCTTGCACAATCAATTCCTTCAACCGGTCGACAGAAACCAATCCCTTCCGCCTCTCCTCGTAAAAACGCGTCTCAAACAGAAAGCGGGCGTGGATATCCATAAAAAAGGCGACAGCCCGCTGCACCTTATCTTCCAGTAACGAAATCTTTTGTTCCCGGGTGGCCGCATTTTTAATCGAGGCATCCGCTACGATGGATTCGGCAAAGGTGGAAGCGGTCTCGGCCACATTCATCGCATACCGTTGCACCATTTGAGGCAGATCGTTCATCACATGCTGGTGGTATGCATGGCCCAGCTCATGAGCCAGTGTGGCCACATTGGAAGCCGAACCGGCAAAAGTCATAAAAATACGGGATTGGGAACTCTCAGGGAAGTTGGTACAAAATCCGCCGGGACGCTTTCCGGGGCGGTCTTCCGCTTCGATCCACTTCTCCGTAAACGCTTTGCGGGCAAAAGCGGCCATACGGGGGTCAAAATCCTTAAAGTGTTCCATGATGAAATCGGCCGCTTCATCATATCCAACCGTGGCGTCACTGTAAGCCAAAGGGGCGTACACATCATACCAACTTAACTTAGAAACACCCAAGAGGGAAGCTTTTCGCTCAAAAAAACGGAGGAAGTTCCGCTTGTTGCGGCTGATTACTTCCCACATGGTTGTCAGCGTCTGTTCCGACATGCGGTTGATGTCGAGAGGCTCCTTTAACACCGAATCCCAGCCGCGATGACGATACAGGTTAAGCCGGAATCCTCCCAGATGGTTCAGGCAGGAAGCGAGTAACTCAGACTCCCGCTCCCACGCTTCATTCATCCGGTGAAAAACGGCTTGGCGTACCTCGCGCTTTGGGCTGGACAGTTTATTGGCTGCCTGCCCCACGGACAGTTCCTTGATTTCTTCTCCTTCTTTAAAGGGAACCGTCATCCGTCCCACAATCGCATTATACAAATCACTCCATGCGTGATACCCGTCCACAGACAAGTCCCCCGCCAAGCTTTCCTGCTCAGATGGCAGTTTCTCCGCCGCTCGACGGCGACGTTCATCCAACGGGAAAGCCAGCGGTTGCAAGCGTGGATCCCGCAACAGACGGTTCCAGCTGTCCTGATCCATCTCTTTGATTAATCGGTCCAGGTTGTTCATACTCGCCTGAAAGGCTGCTCCCAACTGGGACAACCGTCCCCGCAAGATTTTGGCCTTCTCGTCTTTCACATCCTGGGAGACCAGGCACACGATAAAAGCACTCGCCTGCCCCAGACGACTGGATAAGTCTTGGACGGTCTCAGTGATGGTATACCAACGATCGAAATCGTTTGAGGCTTGTTTATCCAATTGATTCATCTTTTTCGTAAAAGCTTCTACATCCTCCTCCAAGCGCTCCAAATAACGCTGGAACTCGGGAGATTGGCTCCCTCCGGGAAAGAAAACATCCAAATCCCAGGTTAAGCTGTATTTGCTTCCCATGATCTCACCCTTTATTTCTGTAATCGAATCAACAACTTCATTATATCTTGACATTCTTCACATGGACAGGTAATTTTCTACAGTCGCCGAAGGCTTCTGGTGAATCGAAATCTGAGGCCTCTTTTTTGTTGATAGATATTTACTCGCCGATGGAGATCTGCATTCATCATTCGAGTAGCGATGTACGATGATTCAATCTGCTCCCGCCACCCATCAGGAAATATGAGCGCGAGTTCAGAATAAAATTTGATGAACAACAAACCAACGGGGCAGGTTGCCCCGTTGGTTTGTTGTTCATCAAGTCTATACAGCCGCTTTGGCCTTTTGATATTCCTTTTCCCGTTCCGCTTCCACCCGGATCTGTTTGTCCAGGCTTCGTACGTAGTCGGCATACGTGATATTGTGCGCCGTTACCATCGCACGTTCAATCGTCGGTGAAACTTTCTGGTCAGAAATAAGAAAACCTCTCCTTTCAGAATCGCTATTCAGGATATCATGGTCACCTGAAAGGAGCAAATCCTTTCCAGCAGGATCATTGCGATCCTCACCGGTCCAGCTTTCCTTAAGGGAAGTTAGTTCCTCCCGTTCTCTACATTAGGACGAAATGCTTCACCAAAGTGATTGACATGGACGATTTCTTCCAAAGGCAGGCGGTCACAGCGAGGAAGATCAAAGTCTCCCTCCGCCCCCAGCGTGATCATGATGGCGGGAAAGAGATGCTCCGGCAATCCGGTCACTTTTTTGACCGCTTCCGGATCGAAGCCGATCATGGGACAAGTGGCCAGTCCCATGTCGTTGGCGGCAATCATCAAACTCATGGCTGCCAGTGACGCACTGCGCAGCGCTTCGTCATACGCCTTTTGAGGGTTGTTGGCATAGGTGTCGTGCATCATCCCGGCTTGAGTCTCCACTTTCTCGGCACCGTTTTCGCCGTAAAAGCCTTTATCCGCAAATTCCCTTGCCACACGGTCAGCCCGCTTATATGCCTGTAAGTCACCGCAAATCACGATGGCAACTGAAGCTTGTTCCACTTTTTCCTGATTGAGGGAGGCCTGTCGCAGTCTCTTTTTCTGTTCGGGATCACGGACGACGATGATCTGATAGTGCTGAAAATTCCAGGCGGACGGAGCCAGGGTTGTCAGCTCCAGCAATTCTTGTAATTGTGCATCGCTAACCTTGTAATTCGGGTCAAACACTTTAACAGACCGGCGCGTACGAATCGCTTCTTTGGTTTCCATCGTATTTTCCCTCCCAATAAACAAGGATGTTGTTGTCAGACAACATCCTTGTTCCACCGATCACCCATAGCAAAACGAGCGTTTCAATGAACAGTCGATTCACCGCCAGTAAACTCCTGAAGGGCTTCCTGCAGGAGGGTAACCGTCTGGGACATGGCCATACCGCCGCCAAAAGCACCCGCAACCGCCGCCGCCTCCAGCACTTCCTGCTGTTTCGCCCCTTGATCGACCGCTTCTTTGGTATGGTAGATGATACAAAACTCATCATTGGTCAGGCAGCCCAGGGCAATGCCGATCAAGTGCTTCTGTTTGACGGAGAGCTCGCCTTTTTTAAAACATGCTTGGGTAAAACGGTTATATTCCCGGGCCACTTGGGGTAAGTGTTTTTCCAATGCGCTCACGCCGGCTTTATATTCCTCAAGCGCCTCTTGAATCATGGATCCTTCCATGTAAAGATCCTCCTATCCAGGGTTGGTCCGTTTGTATGCTCTCCATCCCCTGGAAAATAATGCGTCCCTTTTCAATGGACCGGGATCAATCGATGGTTAATACAATTTTTCCTATATTGCGGTTTTCCTCCATATAGCGGTGGGCATCTGAAACGTTCTTCCAAGAAAAGGTGCGATCGATCACCGGTTTCAGCTTGCCTTCCTGAAACAATGGCAAGGCGCGGAGAGCAAACTCCCGGGTCAAATCCGCTTTGTATTGGGGACTGCGCGAGCGTAAAGTGGTTGCTTTCAAATGAATTCGCTTGGCCATCAGACTTCGCAAGTCCACCTCCTTCACCCGTGTGCCGCCCAAGGTGCTGATCAGGATCCAGCGGCCATCGACAGCCAGGGAATTCAGGTTCTGCTCCCAATAAGAAGCGCCGACAAAATCCAGCACCACATCGGCCCCTTTCCCCTCTGTCGCCTCTTGGATGCCGGGAGCAAACGGGCCGGACTTGTAGTCCAGTGCAACCTGTGCCCCGAGATTGCGACAGGTGTTCCGTTTTTCTTCCGAACCGGCAGTCACGATGACAAATGCTCCCGCCTGCTTGGCCAGCTGGATCGCAGCCGTCCCCACACCGCTGGCACCGGCATGGATCAATACCCGCTCACCCCGCTTTAGATCGCCCAGCCAAAACAACCCTTGATATGCGGTAAGAAAGACTTCAGCGATGGCTGCTCCTTCCTCAAAGCTGAATCCCCTGGGAATCTTCATGGCCAAATCTCCCGGAATAACGGCATACTCGGCATAACCGCCACCGGGCAACAATCCGAAAACGGGATCACCCGGCTGCCAACCTCGGCACTCCGATCCCACCTCCACCACTTCACCCGCCATCTCCAGCCCCAGGATCGGGCTGGCTCCCGGCGGCGGCGGGTACTTACCCTGTCGCTGCCACACATCCGCCCGGTTTAGAGCCGTCGCTTTCACCTTAACCAACAGCTCTCGGTCCGCATGGCGCGGAACCGGCGCTTCCCCCAGACTCAGCTGCTCCGGCCCGCCCGGCTCCCTTACGATTACCGCTCGCATCACTTACCCTCCTCTTGTAGAATCGTTTTTCCGTCAGCGGCGAAAAACAGCCCGAACGATCTAGGCCGTGTCTGAACAATCCGCAGGGCGACATCCCGGGTTACGGCTGTCCTCGTTTCGTTGCAAAAAACGGCATAGCGAAACCGGGAACGAAGTGACCCAGGCGAGACTTGTACTCTGTGAGTACAAAGGCTCGCGCCATACAACCCTCCCTTTTTCTCACGGAAAAATGAATGACCAGACAAGGCCCTGGCAGGAGATTCATTTACGCTGCATGGTAGGAAATAGAATCCACCAACCGATGATAAGCTTCTTCCCACCGTTCCTCTGACACCAGCCGTTCAGACTCTTCCCAGCCCGCTTCATCGACATGGTTGGCATATTCCCGCAACCGCTGAAACGACTCCACCGCCCGCCGCCATTCTCCCTCTTCCACGAAAAAGAGAGACTGCTGATGAATGGCATAGCACAGGCCTGGCCCCACCAGGTTACGCCCATCCTCCGGGGGCATCTCGCAAAAACGTTCCTCTTCCCGCCGGATCCAATCCTGAAGCTCCCGGTGAGCGGTTTCGTGTTTTCCCAATCGGTAACGATAGTAGATTAAGTATACTTCCAAGTGGGGTCGGCTCATCATGTAATTCATCGATTCCGGAAACTGGGCCAACCCTTCCTCCATGCGCTCCTCCGCTTCCGTAAACCGTTCCCGTTCTGCATCCAGTTCCGCCATTTCCACCAAGCTGCGCACATAGGCGAAGTGCCGATTTTCGTTCTCCTGCGGCCCCTCGGCTGCAATCGTTTCAAACAGCCGGTAAGCCAGCTCCTTTTCTCCTCGTTGCAATAAGGTAACCGCGATCAACATCCGTACGTTGAGATCGTCAAATTCATGAAAAGTGGTATTGGGCAAGAGATGGGCAACCCGTTCCCGGGCCCTCTCTTTCAGCGCTTCCATTTCCGTCAAAACGAACCCCCCTCATGCTAACCCACTCATGGCGGTCTGTCGTGACTATTGTACCATGTTGGCCGGTATGAATAAGACACCCGTCCAGGGTGTCTCAAAGTGCTGACAAACAACCGCCACACTTATCCTTTACATGGATGGGCAGACCGCCCCGTCTCCTTACAAGCGCTTCAGTTCATCACTATAAGAGCGGGGTTCGTCTCCGCCTTTTGTCAACCCTTCTTCAACAGCGCGCATGCGTTTCCGCTGTTTGACGGGCGGTGCTTTAGGCAGGGAGCGGGTCTCCTGCACCAGATGGTCGTTGTGTTCTTCCCGTATAAATCGCTTATCCTCAGACATCCCGATCACCTCGATTCTAGACTGCGATTCAGCCGTTCCGATTATTCCCTGACACTCCCTTTTTGGACAATCCAGCATGTTTGTCCGGTTTGTGGACTATCCATATAAGGGGAGATCCACCCGGATTTCGGACTCCATGGACGAGGCTGAACGCTTGTGGTAGGGTGAAAGGGCATTTTCCATTGCGCAATTCGATTTGGAAAGGAACGAAACCCAACCCATGTGGTTTGCTTGGGCACTCTTTAGTTCAATCACGTTCGGGATGTCCGGTTTCCTCATGAAAGTTAGTTCTTCTCAGCGGGGATCGGTGGTTCATACGCTGTGGGCACTCTATTTGACAGGCACCATCGGGTTTGCTTGGTGGGTGTGGGCTTTGGGGGAGTTTCGCATCGATGCGGCTGTCCTGCTCGGCGGGTTCATCATTGGACTGGGTTCCGCGGGCGGAAACTGGCTGTTTATGCTGGCATTGGAGAGAGGACCTGCCAGCCTCACTTCCCCTCTGGTCAATACCAACATCCTCTTGGTCATCCTCTTTTCCATCCTGTTTTACGGAGAACGGCTCTCCTGGATGGAAGGAATCGGGGTGACACTGTTGGTGGCGGCGGTTTTCCTGATTCCGGTGGATCCCGATGAGAAACTGGCAATCAAAAACCGCCGATGGTACGCTCTCGTCATTGCCGCAACCCTGCTTTTCACTTTTCGAAACGGCGGGCTGAAGGTAACGGATGAAGCCGGAATGGCCGGTGAAATGATCCTTTTTTACGGTTATCTGTTTAGTTTGCTCTGGATGTCGGTAGAAATTTGGCGCCGCCGGAGCGTCTCACAGACAGACAACCCCGGCCACTCCTCCGCTGGCATCAAAAAAGGATTGGTATGGGGAGGGGTCGCCGGAATCTTTTCATTTGCGGGAATGCAACTGTACACGATTGCCTTGATCGAGGGACCCGCCAGCATCGTTGCCCCACTTTTTTCCACCAACAGCTTAGTGGTCGCTCTCCTGTCCATCTTGTTTTTCCGGGAGCGTCTTTCTCAGATTCAAACCCTGTCCCTTTTGCTTCTGTTTACCGGTCTGGTATTGACCCGATTGTGACAGAAAACCGCTGGATCATCCCGAGAGGAGGAATTTTCAACGATGAACCAACCCGCCCCTGATCTCTGTCTGAAAACCCTGACGGGAGAAACGGTCTGTCTCCGTCATCTGCACGGCTGCACCGTCATCCTTTCTTTTTGGGTAACTTGGTGTCCGTCATGCCAAGAAGATTTACCCGCAAAAGATCGCTTTTACCGTGCGCTGCCCCCGGAATCTCCTCTAAGGGTTTACAGTGTCAATGTGACGGGACGGGAAGCAGAGCCCGGCAAGGTGGAACCCTTCGTCCGCCAGTACGGACTGGCCCTACCCGTGCTGGTCGACAAAGGGAGAAGCGCTTACGATGCTTTTGGTCTTACCTCGGTACCATCCACCGTCCTCATCGACCCGAGAGGAAACGTTCGTGGAATCTACGACGAAACCGTCCCTTTTATGGATGTGGTGGCAAAAGTGGGTAAATGGTTGGACTGATCGGGTTGCGACACTTCCCCGGGAATGGATCACCCCTGATCGGCTTCCGCAATCGAAGCGGAGGATCCTACACCATGCGAGGTGGTTCTCATCAATTGGTTAGAAGCATGGGTACTGGGCATCATCCAGGGGTTGACAGAGTTTTTACCCATCAGCAGTACCGGTCATCTGTATTTGGGAAGGCATCTGTTTGGTTTGGATGAAGCGGGAATGTTTTTGGATACGGTTCTCCACTTGGGAACCCTGCTGGCTGTGCTGGCTGTCTACTGGCGCGAACTGTGGCAAGTGGCCCGCCGTCCCTTCGGTCACTTGGGCCGCCTGTTGATTATGGGCACCATCCCCACGGCGATCATCGGATTGACATTTAAAGATTTCTTCGAAGAAATCTCACGAACCGGTGTCACGATCGGATGGGAGTTTCTAGCTACCGGTGCAATTTTATGGTTTTCTGACCGAATAAAAGACCGGGGTTATAAACAGTTGGATGAGATCCGCCCCTTGGATGCGGTGGTGATTGGCACCTTTCAAGGAGCCGCCATTCTGCCGGCGATTTCCCGGTCCGGACTTACCATTGCAGCCGCATTGATGCGGGGCATCGACAAAGGCACGGCCGCCTATTTTTCTTTCTTCCTATCCATTCCCGCCATTGCCGGAGCCTGTCTGTTGCAGGGGGTGGATCTTATGACCGGTCACGCCCAGAGCATGCCGCTTTCTTCCTTGCTCCTGGCAACAGCGATGTCAGCGTTGTTCGGTTATCTGGCGGTTCGCTGGATGATTCGGCTGTTGCAACGGGGATCGCTGAAAGGGTTTGCCGTTTATGTGTGGATGCTGGGAGGCATCGTCCTCGTCTCCCAATGGACGGGAGTCTTTTAAAAGAGCCGCCTGATTGATATGATCCCCTTTAGTACTACAGTTGTACTGATAAGAGCAGGCGCAGATGTGAGAAGGGAGGGTGGTGGGATGGCTGCGATCCTTTGCGTTTTTTGCAAGAGATCGAAGACAGTCCACCAGCCCGACCAACCCACGTTCATATACACTCTTCGTACAAATGCAACTGTAGTATTAGGGCGTGTCTGATAAATATATAGGGCGAGATCCCGGGTCGGGTTGGCTGTCTCCGTTTCGTTGCAAAAAGCACAAAGGATCGCAGCCAGCCATACCGACCCTCTCTAGTTCTCGCGGAAAATTGAATGACCAAACAGGCCCTAGTGCCCCTTCTACCAGTATCGATCGTGTTTACGTGGAGGGAGGCTTGGTTTTCCGGCGGAGTCGACTCTGCCACGCATGGAGCGAAGACGGAAAACCAAGCCGACCGACTTGTCCGCGTAATGGCCATGAAAAACAGATCGAAGTTACCTGAAGGGGCACTAGGTAGACAGTGTGAAAAAAAGCCTATCGGTTATGATAGGCTCAGACACTTACCGGAGGGGTTTTTTCATAGAAACACCAACGCGACAATTACGGTAGCTGACACAATCCCTCCCATGGCGATAAAGAGGACGGTCACACCGTTTCCCTTTTCCCGCAAATGCATAAACGACGCCAGCTGCAACACCACTTGCCAAACCGCCAGCAAGAGAATCACAGTGATCGTCCACTCCTGTGACAACCACTCCGTCACCACTAGGAAAAAGGCGATCCCCGTCAGCAGAATCATCCATAGAAACGAGAGGACATACGCTCCTGCCGACGACCGGCCTTGAACTGTCCGCTGAGTTTGCGGCTTTTCCAGCTGCGCCATGTTCCACCCTCCATCCGCGGAAGTTGTAATTGCAAGAATATTATGGCGCATCCGGATGCCGTTGTCAATATCACCCAGATCAAGTGATTCCTTCAGAGCCGTTCCCTTATAGGTAATCCGGGCTGTATACGACCTCCAGTTTCAATCGAAACGGATCTTCGAAAAAAACGGCATAGGTTTCCCGCTCGGTATCAAAGTGAGCAGGACTGTTATACAGGAGAGGAATTTTCCGTTCCTTCAGGAATTTTGCAACCTCATCCACATCAGAAGCCCGTTCCGCCTGAAATGCGATGTGGTTTAATCCGGGATTCTTACGGTGGAAACCGGCACCGGCGAAACGCTTCTCACAGCGAACCAGACACAACTTCATACGGCCATTGCCAAAAAGCACCCAATCCGATTGGCGGCTTTCCTTCGCAAACCCTAAAAACGCCATCACCGGTTCATAAAATCGAAGAGCCCGCTCTAAGTCAGCCACATTGTAGTCGATGTGGGAAAAACCAACCCGAATCAAACCGTTCCCTCCCGTGTCACAATCGAACGAATCAGATGCATCGGGGACATCTCCCCTCTGGAAAACCATTCAACCAAACGCCGCTTTTCCAACAACGCAAAGGTGATTTGCTCGATCGTCTTGCCTTGTCGGTGAAGGGTGATCGTTCGATCCTGGAGATGCTCCAAAAAGTGTAACTTCTTCTCCAATGCATGCCGGCCTTCGGCAATGATGCCGGCATGGCAGCAATACACCCGCTCCACTGGTAAAGACAATACATGGCGGAGGGACTGGATCATTAATGGAACAGACTCTTCCTTCATACCGTAAGCCAGCCGTGTGGCTACAAAAAGATCTCCGCTGAACAGCCAGCCCCGTTCTTCCTCCAGCCATGCCACATGATCATGGGAATGTCCCGGTGTGATCACCGGACGGAATACATGGCGGCGAGTTCGAATCTTATCGGCCACCACCCGACCCCGTACCGCGTCCATCTGCCCCCAGATCACTCGGCGATAGAAGGGAATGTGAGAGGGACGGGCTGCCAACCTCGCCGTCTCCTTCCCCATCCAGACCGGCGCACCGTACCGTTCCGACAGGAAGGCGGCATTGCCGCTGTGATCCTCGTGATAATGGGTAAGCAGAATCTCCCACGGCGGATGGGTATCGACAAAATCGGTCACCACACTCCTGGCCCGCGGCGGACCGGTATCCAGCAATACGCCATCAACGGTGTAGAGCCATACTTGAAACGGGTGGCCCAAGAAAGAAGTACGGCATTGAAGAGCATAGATTCCTTGGTCTTCATGGATGTTCACATGGAAAGCTCCCATGGTTTTCACCGACCTCGAATGATTGAATGTTCATTCATTATGTTATCACAGCGTTGTCCGTTCCACACCATCAGACTAATCCACATTCGCCAGAGTCTGCCCGTTCCCTCCCATTCGTCTATCTCCTCAAAAAAAACAGCCGGGAGAAATCCCGGCCATCCATATCCCTTGAGATGACGACGGAACCCCGTCGCCGCACTCACGGTCCTTCCCATTCATTCCACGCTCTCAAGTCAAATCCATCACCATTTCATCCAAACTAGCGGTATACGACTGCAGGGTACGGGTGAATCGAATCGCTTCCCCGCCGTCCAACACTCGGTGATCAAAGGAAAGGGACAGATTCATACGCCAACCGGCCGTCAGTTTTCCTTCTTCCACTACCGGGCGCTGTTCCACCGGGTGAATGGCCAGGATGGCCACCTCCGGAGGATTAATGATGGGGGTGGCCCACTGTCCCCCCAGGGACCCTGCATTGCTGACGGTGAAGGTTGCCCCGCCCATCTCCGACCGCGAGAGGACCCCCTTACGGGCCTCTTCGGTTTTTTGCCTTATCTCGTCGGCCAGTTGGCGGATACTCTTTCCTTCCACATGGCGCACCACCGGTACCAACAGCCCCCGAGGCGTATCCACAGCGAACCCGACATGAACCGGATGAAATGTGCGTACCGCCTCGCGCTCTTCGTCATAATGGGAATTTAGAACCGGATGGCGGCGCAGTGCAATGGCGATCATCTTCAACAAGATGGGAAGATAACCCGGAGGTCGGCCGCCGCTCATTTTGAACCGCTCCCGCCACTCAACCATTCCGGATACGTCCAGTGTATCGAAATGGGTGGCGTGGGGTTTGCGGGTGATGGAAAACGTAAGGCGCTCGGCGATCACCCGGCGAATGGGGGAGAGGGGTTCCTCGGTATACGGTTCATCCCTCACCGGAGAAACCGGGGACGGCGGAGAAGGAGGATCTGCCAAGTGTGTAGCCGCCACCTGCAGACCCGCTCTCCCGTCCTCCTCTCCATCACTGGATGCAAACCGGCGTACATCCTCATCCATCACCCGTCCTTGGGGGCCGGTCCCCTCCACCTGGGTGAGATCCACGTTCCACTCCCGCGCCAATCGGCGGGTGGAGGGAGCGGCCAACACACGCCTGCGGCGGCGAGGCGGCTGTCTTTCCTCGTCCTCTGCCTTCCCCTCTCCGATCACCACCAGAACATCCCCCACCGAGATGGTCTCCCCTTCCTTCCCGTGAAGGGTCAGCACACGTCCCGCAGCGGGGGAGGGAAGCTCCACCACTGCTTTGTCGGTCTGCACCTCAACCAGAGGTTGGTCGGCGTCAACCGCCTCTCCCTCCCGCACCAGCCAGCGGACCAGTTCGGCTTCTGCCACACCTTCCCCGACATCAGGCAGTTTAAACTGGATTCCCATGGGCTTCCCTCCCTAAAAAGCTATCAATTTTTCAGCCGCCTGGTGGATGCGTCCCTGGTTGGGGCGAAAGTCATCCTCCAAAGCAAACATCGGTACCGGCACATCGTAGCCGGTCACCCGGGTGATGGGGGCTTCCAGCCATAAAAAGGCGTGTTCCTGGATCAATGCGGTCAATTCCGCCCCCACTCCCCCTGTCTTCGGCGCTTCGTGAACAATCAACACACGACCGGTTTTGCGAACGGAACAGATGATCGCCTCTTCATCCAAGGGATAGATACTGCGCAAATCGAGAACATCCCAGTAGACCCCCCGCTGCTCCCAAGTGGCCGCCACCTTCTCCACCATCGGTACCATCGCTCCCCAGGTGAGAACCGTCAGATCGTCTCCCTTTCTCACCTGCCGCGCTTGTCCCAAGGGAATTTCGTAATCCTCCGCAGGCACTTCCTGACGTACGGAGCGATAGAGCTTCATCGGTTCCAGATAAATGACGGGATCCGGATCCCGGATCGCCGCCAACAGCAGCCCTTTGGCATCATAAGGGGTGGATGGAGCCACCACTTTCAGCCCCGGAGTGTGTACCAACAAACTCTCCGTCGAGTCGGAGTGAAGTTCCGGTGCACGGATTCCGCCTCCGTACGGAGCCCGTATGACGATGGAGGCAGGACGCTGCCCCTGGGTACGGGTTCGCAGGCGGGCGGCGTGGGTGATGATTTGTTCAAAAGCGGGATAGATAAAACCCATGAACTGAATCTCCGCCACCGGTCGCAATCCGTTGACCGCCATCCCGATCGCCGCTCCGACGATACCCGCTTCGGCCAGAGGGGTATCGATCACCCGCTCATCCCCAAACTCCTTCCACAACCCTTCCGTAGCCCGGAAAACGCCTCCGTTTTTGCCCACGTCCTCGCCTAGGACCACCACGCGGGAATCTTGTTGCAAGGCCGTGCGCAATCCGTCCTGTATCGCCTGAACCAAAGTTAGCTCAGCCATAAGACCTTCCCTCCGTCTCCGCCCGCTGACGTTTCAATTCCGCCGGCAAAGTCGCATACACATGGGCAAACAGGTGAGAGGGGGGCGGTGCTTCAGCCTTCGCCGCTTTTTTCCAGGCCGAATCCACCTCTTCCCGACAGCGATCGTGACATTCCTCCACCTGTCCGGCTGTTAAAAGCCCCTCCTGTATGAGAAGACTCTCCAATCGTGTCAGTGGATCGCGCCGTTCGACCCAATCGGTCACTTCCTCTTCTTCCCGATAGCGCGTTGCATCATCAGCGGTGGTGTGGGAACCCTTGCGGTAGGTGACCGCCTCGATGAGGGTGGCCCCTTCTCCGCGCCTGGCGCGTCTCACCGCTTCTTGCATAACGTGATAAACCGCCAGTACGTCATTTCCGTCAACGCGAACACCCGGCAGGTTGTATGCCCGGGATTTTTCCGCCACAGTCGGAGTGGCCGATTGGCGGGAGAAAGGGACGCTGATGGCATAGTGGTTGTTTTGACAGAAAAAAACACAGGGCAAGCGGAAAACACCGGCGAAATTAAGCGCCTCATGGAAGTCGCCTTCCGAGGTGGCCCCGTCGCCGAAGTAAGCGACCGTCACGGAAGACTCTCCCTTTAATTTGGCGGCCCACGCCGCTCCCATCGCCTGCGGCAATTGGGTGGCGATCGGTACATAGGGCGGCAACACGCGTACCCCCTCAGGGGCGATGTTCCCCTCCACTCTCCCCATCCAGTAAAGCAGAATGCGATCCAGGGGCATACCGGCGATCATGGCCACTCCATGCTCCCGATAAGTGGGAAAGATCCAATCCTCCCGATCCAGCGCCAACGCGCTTCCCACCTGGGCCGCTTCCTGCCCTTCCAGAGGGGCGTATGTTCCGATCCTCCCCTGGCGCTGCAAGATCACGGATCGCCGGTCAAAGGTTCGGGCCAATACCATCCAACGATGGAAATGGAGTTTCATCTCTATCGAAATGCTGTCCCAGATGGGACGCCCCTCGTCCGTCAAACTGCCGTCCGAACGAAGCAACTGGATATCCACTTGATCCATCTGTTGCAACATAGGCACTCCTCCACTCTTCAGCCGTTCCGATCGAACCCGAGCAAAATCCGTTTCAGGTCCCCCACTTGGTGCAGCCGTTCCAACACCAGCCGATCCGCCGCGCGACACGTGGGCAAATCTTCTTGTCGGGACAGTTGGTAGATTTTAAGCAGCATCTCATAGATGCCCCGGGTTTTCTCCATGACCCGATCATGGTGGTATCCGTGCAGTTCATCCGCCACCTGGATCAATCCGCCGGCATTCACCAGATAATCGGGAGCATACAAGATCCCGCGCTGATGCAGGTCATCCCCATGATCCGCCCGCCCCAACTGGTTGTTGGCGGAACCCACTACGGCCTGGCAACGGAGCTCATCGATCGTTCGATCGTTAATGACACCGCCGATCGCACATGGGGAGAAAATATCGCACGGTTGGCGATGGATCTCATCCACAGCCGCCACCCCCACATCGGGAAAGCGTCTTTTCCAATCCTCCAGCCGGTGCTCCTGGGTATCGGCGATCCATACTTGTGCCCCTTCTTCCAACAATTGTGTAACCAAGCGGCTTCCCACTTTACCCACACCCTGGATAGCGATGGTTCTCCCTTCCAGGTTGGAGTCCCCCCACAGATGTTCAGCTGTGGCACGATACCCCTGCATCACACCATACGCGGTTGGGATGGCGGTGTCTCCGCTTCCCCCGTGACTGACGGGCAATCCGACAAAGGATTGCGATTCCCGTGCCGCGTGTACAAAATCTTCCGGATCCGTCCCCATGTCCGTTCCCGTGAAAAACCGGCCGTTTAAGCCGCCGACAAACCGGCCCAAGGCGCGAAACATTTCCGGGCTTTTATCCTTCTGAGGATCTCCGATCAGGACCGCTTTCCCGCCGCCGAAATCCACATCGGCCAAGCCGCATTTGTACGTCATCCCCTTGGATAGACGTAATACATCCTTTAAAGCGGCATCCGTGGATTCGTAAGGGACCATCCGACACCCGCCCAGAGCAGGGCCCATCGTCGTGTCATGAATGGCGATAATCCCTTTTAAACCCGATCCCTTATGGCGGCAGAAGATGACCTGCTCGTGCCCATCCCGTTCCATCAGGGCAAACACATCCTCCATCAGCGGTACCGAACGGGCTCGTTCACGGATGGTTTCCTGGATTGGCAATTGATCTCCGTTTTTTAACACTTTCATAGCCATCATTCCTCTTTGGGAAGAATTGGGCGGTTATCCCCATGCTATGACGGAGCAAACAAGGAAGTTCATTTACCCTGATAACGGGGATGACGTTTTTCCTTAAAGGCGCGAATTCCTTCCTGAAAATCTGCAGTCTTCCCGGCAATCTCCTGCAACTGCGCCTCCACCTCCAATGCTTCGTTCAAATCGACATCCACGGCCCGATACAAGGAACGCTTCATTAAACCCATCGCCTTGGTCGGTCCCTGTGCCAATTGCTGTGCCCAGGCCATCGCTTGCGACATCAGTTGGTCATGCGGCACCACTTTATTAGCCAATCCGATTTGCACCGCTTCCTCCGCCTCCACGTCGCGGCCGCTCAGCACCAATTCCATCGCCCTGCCAAACCCGACCAAACGCGGTAAAAACCAACTGGATCCGCTGTCGGGAATCAAACCGATGCGAACGAAAGCTTCCACAAACTTGGCCTTATCCGAAATGATCCGCAGATCACAGGCCAGGGCCAGGCTGCAGCCGGCACCGGCAGCCACCCCGTTGACGGCTGCGATGACGGGCTTATCCAACCCGGTGATCGCCTCCACCATCGGATTGTAACGGGAGCGGACACTGTCTCCCAAGGACAGCTTGTCAATATTGGGATCAGTCCGATCGTTCAGATCCTGTCCGGAGCAAAATGCGTTCCCCGCCCCTGTCAGCAGAACGACACGCACCTCGGGATCTTTGCCGACTTCATTCATGTAACGGGTTAAGTCCCGGTTTAATTCCGTATTAAAGGCATTGTAGACTTGGGGGCGGTTCAGCGTCAGGATGGCGACGCCCCCTTCTTTTTTCATCATCACAGTTTCCGACATATCGATTCCTCCTCTATTTTCCTTGAAAACGGGGCTTTCGTTTCTCGCCGAAGGCCCGCATTCCTTCTTTTTGATCTTCCGTTCCAAACAAGAAAAAAAACAGTTTCTGTTCGTAATCCAATGCCTCGTCCAATCCGTGTTCCGCCGCTCTTCGTACCGCTTCCTTCCCCAGACGAAGGGCAATCGGAGCTTTATCGGCCAACGACTCGGCCAATTTCATCGTCTCCGCTTCCAGGTTTTCCACCGGAACCACCCGGTTGACCAATCCGGCTGCATGCGCTTCCTGAGCCGTAATCGGTTCTCCGGTCAGGACCATTTCCATTGCCCGGACTTTCCCCAATGCGCGAGTCAGCCGCTGAGTGCCGCCAGCGCCGGGGATCACGCCCAGCTGGATTTCCGGTTGACCCAGTCGCGCCGTCTCCGATGCGACGATCAAGTCGCAGGCCAAGGCTAATTCACACCCTCCTCCCAGGGCAAAACCACTGACGGAAGCAATCAGGGGTTTGGGGAATCGGCGGATACGGTTCCAATCGTCAAACGGATCCGCGATCAGCATATCCACCGATGTGGATGCCGCCATCTCCCCGATATCGGCACCGGCGGCAAACACTCGCTCTCCACCGGTAATCACCGCTACCCGTACGTCATCATCCTGTCCCATCTCCTCCAACGTTTGCACCAGCTCTCTTATCAGCGATCGATTCAGTGCATTTAACACCCGGGGCCGGTCCAGTTGAATCCATCCAACGGGCCCGCGCCGTGTCACTTTTAAGTAGGCTCTCTCCACAACTCTCCCCCCTTGTCATTCAGACAGCATTTTAAAGCGCTTACATTTGCTGTTGCATGAATCAGACTAATTTCAGTTCCATTCTTTATTTTATCAAAAGCGTAAATCCTCTGTCAGGTACTCGCTTTACAGGGGTGAAGAGCCTCTCCAAAAAGAAAAAGCCCGAAACGGGCTTGCGTCACGAAACATGACTGCGAGACTCTTCCAGACAACTCTCACAAACGATCTTCTCTTTGAAGTAAAAAAGGCGATCCGTCGAGTCACAGAAAATACAGGATGGATTATACTTTTGCAGTACGATCTCATCTTGATTTACAAAGATCTCCACGCCATCGTGCGGATTGATGTTCATCGTATCCCGAAGCTCTTTGGGCAATACGATTCGACCCAGGTGGTCCACTTTACGTACGATTCCGATCCCTCTCATCGACGATTCCTCCCAACCCGTACGGGTAGTGAATAAAGAAGATGCGGGAGATGTCGGCCTGCATCCGGAGAAACGCCTCATGGAAAGCGATCAGAAATCTTTTGTTCAATCGGAACCCTCTTCCGGTCCCAATGACCCGTTCGACTCTGAATCCGACGGAGAGTCGGAAGATGAATCATCAGACTCCGGTTTCGTTGGTTCGGATTCTCCTTCATCCTCATCCGGTTGTGACGAAGAAGAACTCCCCTCCTTCGATTCTTCCTTTGTGGAGTTGCCGGAACTGTTGGACGTTTCCCCGTTGTCAGGATCCTGTCCAGCCTCTGAACGGTCGCCGTCCTCATGTTCGGAATCATCGGGTGATGAATCCGATTCATCCAAATCCTCGTCGCCGTTATCCTCATTGGATTTTGCTTGATCTTTTTCGTTTTGTTTTTCTTCCTTGACCCATTCTTCCCATTCTTTCTCCGAAGGTGGATTGCGCAAGATGGGGGTTAAGTCTACCATTTCCATTACTTCGCTCATGGAGAGCTCCAGCAATTGGTCGACCGCGATATCCAAACCGTTTCGCTTGGCCAGGATCCAAACCGCGTACTTGGCCGGTGACAGACCGGTTTTTTCCGCTTCCGCCTTCAGGACATCAGGCAGGGGCAAGGTGTACAGGTCCACATTGGATTGCGTTAATTCCGGATCCCCGCCAATGCTTTCTTTAATTTCATCCAGGGTCTTGCTAGAAACCTCGGGGTCCTGTTTTTGTTTGTCCACTTGGGAAACGATGATCCGGTCATGAGGTTTTAAGTACCCCTGCTCCTGTGCACGATTTAATACCATAACCACCATTTGGTTGATGGGGACCCCTTTCCAATCCAATCCCTGGATCAACGCTTCACCCGCAGGGTTGAAGGCTCGTACCTCCACCACCTGGCTGTTTTTGTCGACCCCCAACTCGAGGCTGGTATTCAGGTCAATATAGACGTACGTTTCCGCATGGGCGTCCGTGGGAATCCACAACAAGGGCAGGAAAACCGCCAATAGCACAATCGCGGCTACCACACCGCCGACCATGGCTGTTTTTCCAGGTAGCGCCATAGGGAGAAACGGCTTTTTCACTTCTTCAAACGCGATTTCCTGGCCCACCTCCGCGTCGACCCGTTTCGGCACCTTAAGAAAGGTCCCTTCAGGAGTCAGCACCACATAATGTCGCCGACTTCTCTTCATTACAATCCCCTTCTGCACCAAGTCCACCTCCCTTCTTTTCTACTGGTAGACCGAGGTAGTCCCGCAACAGGGGGAGATCCTCGATCAAGACCAAGACCAACGCCGTTAAATAAACCCGGTGTCGCTTCAAGGTTCGGCGATGGCACCCCACCTTTTCGGCAAAGCTTTTCTTGGTCGTTTTTTGATGAAGGAATTCTTCCATCCATTTTTCGTTGGCCGCTATTTTCCGTGCGATAGCCAACATATCTTCCCTGGTATCCCGATGTTTGGGGGACGATTTCACCAAGTCATTCATGCTGATCCCAACGCGGGCCAGGGATTGTGAAAACTGCTGGATCTCCAAGCGACGAACTTCCGCCAGTTCCCGCTCCCGATACCGCTCAAACGATTCCGCCACTACTTCCCTGTGAGTCGGTTCATTCTCTCTGGAGTCGGGAGGAATCAACGGCACTTGGTTCTGGTGCTTTTGCTCCCTCCGATAGTGATCGGCCAACCTTCGCTGTACAACCATATAAGCAAAGGTCAGAAAGGAAGACGGTTCGCTGCGACGGTACTGTGTAATCGCCTCGTTAAACCCCGCCAGAGCAATGGAGTACTCATCATCCTGGATGGTGATGTTTCGTTTGCAAATACGAGAGGCGATCTTGATGACGTATGATCGGTATTCGCCCAACAGCGCTTCACGCTGCCCGGAAGACTCGTCGGCTTGGGCTTTCAACACGCGCTCTTCTAGTTCCCGCTTTTCCTGGTTTTGATCACCGTCCCCCAGGATTTGCAATGCCGACACCTCTCCCTACTCTATATATTCGCAACCTCCGTTTGTTTTTTGTCCATTTCAATTTTCCATTTTCCACTGTCTCGCATCCATTCATGACCCCGTGCGATTAGGGCCTGTCTGATCCATCCGTAAGGCGAGACTTGTGCTCTGTGAGTACAAAGGCTCTCCACCATCCATACCGCCCTTCCCTTTTCTTACGGAAAATTGAATGACCAACAGGCCCTAGTTGGCGACCCGGATTTGTAATAGAAATGATAAATACAAAAAGTAAAGGATTCGTAACATCTCCATTATAAACAGATGCATAAAAAAAGCCAGTTCCAGCTAATTAAAGGGTCGATCATTTTTTTCGATGTTTGTGCAAATAACCCGATTCCGGGGAATCGGGCTCTCTTTTTTTCATTGTTTTATGCTACAACATTCAGCCATTGATATGAGACGCCCGCACGGCATGGATCGCATCCGGATTTTCCAGTGAAGAGAGGTCTCCGGCGTCTTGGCCCGTATAGGCAGCTTTAATCGCTCGGCGCAGGATTTTTCCGTTGCGGGTCTTGGGCAACTCCCGGACAAAATGAATGGCGCGGGGGCGAAGCGCTTTCCCCATCCGTTCCCCCACCCATGCCATCAGTTCACGCCTTAACGCTTCCCTCTCGTCTGCTTCCGCCTTCAAAATGACAAAACAGACAGCTGCTTCCCCTTTATCGGCATCCGGCACTCCGATCGTGGCGGATTCCAGCACGGCGGGATGATCGACCAACGTGGATTCCATCTCGGCTGGACCCAAGCGTTTGCCCGCGATTTTCAGCGTGTCGTCGGAACGGCCGGTAATGTACCAGAACCCGTCCTCGTCCACTTCCACCCAGTCTCCATGCACCCACACACCGGGAAAACGTTCCCAGTACGTCTGTTCATAACGGTCGGGATCCCGCCAAAAACCTCGGGTCATGCCGACCCAAGGCTGACGGACCACCAACTCTCCGACTTCTCTCCGTATGCTTTTCCCCTGTTCATTCACCACATCTGCATCCATCCCCGGCATGGGTCCGCTAAATGAACAGGGAGCGATGGGTTTCATCAGATTGGTGGCCAAAATGCCTCCAGAAATCTCTGTTCCTCCGGAATAGTTCCAGATCGGTGCCCGCTTTTGCCCCACCGTTTCAAACAACCACTGCCACGGCTCCGGATTCCATGGTTCCCCAGTGGAACCGAACACGCGCAAGGATTCCAGGTGACATCCTTTTACCCACTCATCCCCGTGTTTCATCAGCGCTCGCACCACCGTCGGGGAGAGCCCCAGATGGGTCACACCATGGTCTTCCACCAGCCGCCACATCCGGTCCGGATGGGGATAATCCGGTGTTCCTTCAAACAGCAACATGGTGGTTCCCGTCAACAGCGAGCCAAACACCATCCACGGTCCCATCATCCAACCCATGTCCGTCATCCAGAAGAGAACGCTGCCTTCATCCAGATCCATCCCGTACCCGGCGTCGAAAGCCGCCTTGACCGGAAAGCCTGCATGAACATGAACCGTTCCTTTGGGGCGGCCGGTGGTGCCGGAGGTATAGATGATCATAAAGGGGTGATCCGCATCGGTAGATGCGGCAGTCAGCGGTGTACGGTCAGCGGACAGCATATTGGACCAATCCACATCGCGGGGAAAGGCGGGAATTTGCCGCCCCAACCGGCGAACCACCACCACATGTTGGACGCTGGGAGACTGTTCCGCCGCTTTGTCCGCCTCCTCTTTCATGTTGACCGTTTTTCCCCGACGGAGGAAACCGTCGGCGGTGATGAGCACCTTGGCTTCGCAATCCCGCAAACGAGTGGCTACCGCCTCTGCTCCATAACCGGAGAAACACGGAGTAAAGATGGCGCCGATCCGGGCAACCGCCAGCATGGCAACCACATTTTCCACCACCATCGGCAAATAAATGGCCACCCGGTCCCCTTCACCGATTCCCAGCTTCCGCAAGCCGCGGGCGGCCCGGTTCACCTCGGTCCACAGTTCCCGGTAGGTCCATTTCTGCACCTCTCCGTTATCTCCTTCCCAGATCAATGCAAGCCGGTGACGGGTAGAGGGTTTTTCCACCCAGCGATCGAGAGCGTTCACCGAAACGTTGAATCCCCCTTCTACAAACCAGCGGGCCCATGGTATTCCCTTGGAAGTGTCCAATACCTGCCGATAGGGACGATCCCAGACGAACCCCAGATCCTTTTCCACCGTCTCCCAAAACCAGGCCGCATCCTGCACGGACCGTTTATGGAACTCATCGGCGCTCTCCGTCCCCACCTTCGCCATCAATCGTCCCAGACGCGACTGTTTGATATCTCCTTCTGTTGGAAACCAAACGGCTCGACCCATCCATCGTTCACCCCGCACATCAAAAAGTTTGTACAACATAGAGGGTTTCGAAAAAACGCGTCCCATCTGCCTTTTCCCTCGAAAATGAGACGCCGGCATCAAAATAGGGTAAAATAAAGGACACGATTGGAAAGAAGAGTGGTGTTCTATGGACCAGCGATACTTGAAACGGACGATTGTCAATGGAGAAGTGGAAAGCAGCCACCTGGGGGAAACCCGAAGCATTCAAGTGTATCTCCCGCCGGAACATGACGACCATGCTTCCTATCCCGTTCTCTATCTCCAGGACGGTGACGATTATTTAAACTTGGGCCGATTGGCCACACAGGCCAACCGGTTGATCCTGGACGGAGAGATCCGCCCCTTTGCAGCCGTGGCCATACCGGTGGATAAGGAGAAGCGAACATCTGAGTACGCCCCGGTCGGTGAACGCCACCAACCTTATCTTCGCTTTTTTACGGATGAACTCCTGCCTTATGTAGAAGGCGAGTTTCCCGTTGCAGCCATTCCCGGAGAACGTGTGCTGGGCGGTTCCTCCCTGGGAGGGACGGTCTCTCTCCATCTGGCCCTTCAGAATCCGCAGCAATTTCACCGGATTCTGTCCCAATCCGGTGCGTTTCTGGAACCGACGCTGGAAGCGATCCGTCACACCGATTCCTTGTCCCACCTGGAGATTTATCAAACGATCGGGAAAGCGGAAACAGCAGTCCCCACCCATATAGGTAATTTGGATCTGCTGAGTCGCAACCGCGAAGTCCACCGCGCCCTGCAGGAAAAGGATGCCCGCATCCATTATACCGAGCAGGATGGCAACCATACCTGGGGATTCTGGCAAAAGGATCTGCCGCAAGCGTTAGCTTTCTTTTTCGGAATGTAACCTCCCACCGGATGTTCACCCTTTTTGGGCGAAACATCCGGTAGTTTTTTTATGACCTATACAAAAAACGCCCCGGAGGGGCGTTGAAGCTGCTGACAAACGCTTTATTGCAGGAAGAGGGGACGACCACAGACCCGAGTCCCGTTTTACGGAAGGTAGGTGAAATCATCTGTAGGGCGAGACCGGGTCGGGATGGCTGTCTTCGTTTCGTTGCAAAAAACGGCAAAGGCTCTCCGCCAGCCATCCCGACCCTCTCCTGCTCTTACGGAAGATAGACAGGCTCTCAAAGCATAAGGTCTCGCCATGGTCACCTTCGTTCCCCAATCTCACGTTAAACATCAACCTGACACCCCACAAGGGGTGCTTTTAGCAATGCTTGTCGTAAGCGCTGGTCAGGTTGGCAGCGATCTCTTCCAGCGAACGATCCTCGATCTCGTGACGCTGCACCATGTGTACCAGCTCTCCGTCTTTCATCAAGGCGAAAGACGGGGAGGACGGCGGATAGCCGGTGAAGTATTCCCGGGCTTTTGCCGTTGCTTCTTTGTCTTGTCCCGCAAACACAGTGAACAAATGGTCCGGTTTCTTCTTATTGTTGAGAGAGTGGGCCACAGCCGGCCGGGCCAGTCCGGCGGCGCATCCGCAGACCGAATTGACGACGATCAGAGCCGTCCCCTTGGCGCCCTCGCCTTCCAAGGCTTGTTCCACTTCCTCCGGTGTAGTCAATTCTGTAAAACCGATCCGAGTCAGCTCATCCCGCATCGGTTGAACCATCATTTGCATTTGTTGAATGTAAAAATCTTGTGCCATACCATCCATCCCTCCTTGTCTGTATTGTATCCAAATCAACGCCTGTCGTCCATCAAAGGAAGACGTGTGCTTTAGGGCGTGTCTGAACAATCCGTAGCGCGAGATCCCGGGCCGGTATGGCCGTCTTCCTTTTTTGCAAAAGCGCATAGCGAGACCAGGGAACAACAGTGACCCGGGCGAGACTTGTGCTCTATGAGTGCAAAGACGAATCAAAAGCCACACCGACCCTCTCTTATTTTGCGGGAAATTGAATAACCAGACAAGCCCGAGTGCAAAACGAGAGCGAATCCAATTCGCATAAAGCAACCCCAAAAGGTGCACCCTGCAAGGTAGAAACACCGAAAAGGCGGAATTCCCATGACCCACACCGATCACCGTGAAAACACCAGACCCCGGGAAACCTCCGGAAAGCACATCCGGGCCTTTGGATGGATGATTCTTTTGACAGCGATCGCATTTGCCGCTGTCGCCACCGAGTATCTCCCGAGGGGGCTCACCTTAACCGTCATCCTGGTACTGGCGGCCATCCAAACCGTATTGCAGCTGGCAACCTTCATGCACTTGGATCGACGACACCAGCTTCCCATTCTGTTTATGGTGAGCGGTCTTGGGTTCAGTGTGATCATCGCTGTTGCGATTTGGTGGTTGAGAGGATAAAACAGACAGACGAAAACACGCTCCCGGACGGGTCCTTCGGTTGCTCCCCCACCGGGAGCGTTTTGAGATCTAAAAATACGCTGGAAGTGCACACTGGACAGCTTTACGTGCGGAATGAAGCCAAACATGAAATCAATCTGTGATCCCAACGGTCTATCGACCCTGCCGAAACGGATACGGACAGACAAGCGCTTGCACACTATCCGGGCCAACCGTTGCACAGCTTATTCCCTAGGAGAAGCAATCGAGTCGTTTCCACCAGTGAACCCGAACCCTATTTTCAATTGGCATGATTGTTGCTTTTACTTGTTTGCGCAGTGCTACGAGATCTTTATTTTATAGGGAGGTTTCACCGTGTTCAAAAAGGCTTTTGCTGTGTTACAACGGGTCGGACGGGCTCTGATGCTGCCTGTCGCCCTCTTGCCCGCTGCGGGTTTGTTGCTCGGGCTGGGACATGAAAACGTTCTCAACATTCCGTTGATGGAACAAGCAGGCGGCGTCATTTTTGACAACCTGCCTCTATTGTTTGCAATTGGCGTAGCCATCGGTTTGGCTGGCGGTGAAGGCACCGCCGGTGTCGCCGCAGTGGTGGGTTATCTGATTATGAACACCACCATGGGGATCCTGGCCAATGATCAAGGCTTGGAGACGGTCCAGGTACTGGGCATCGACACCATCCAGATGGGGGTGTTCGGCGGGATTATCATGGGGATTGTAGCCGCGTATCTATATAATCGATTCCATGATATTCAGCTGCCCCCGTATCTCGGCTTTTTTGGGGGACGACGCTTTGTTCCGATCGTTACCGCCGTTACTTCGTTCCTGATGGGAATCGCCTTCTTTTTCATCTGGCCGCCGATTCAGTCGGTCATCGATACCTTCGGCACGGCGGTAACGGGTCAAAATACCTTATTGGCCGCCTTTATCTTCGGCGTCATCGAGCGTTCTCTGATCCCTTTCGGCTTGCATCACATCTTTTACTCACCGATCTGGTTTGAGTTCGGCACCTTTCAAAACGCTGCCGGCGAAGTCTTCCGTGGAGACTTCCATCGCTTCTTCGGCGGAGATCCTACGGCGGGAACCTTTATGACCGGAAAGTTTCCTTTTATGATGTTCGGTCTGCCGGCGGCCGCCTTGGCCATCTACCATGAAGCGCGCAAAGAGAGGAAAAAAGTGGTAGGCGGCATTATGTTGTCCGCTGCCCTCACTTCGTTCCTGACGGGGATTACGGAGCCGATTGAATTTTCGTTCCTGTTCGTCGCGCCGCTGCTGTTTGCCATTCACGCCCTGTTCGCCGGTATCTCTTTCGCCCTGATGGATTTCCTCGGTGTCAAAGCGGGAATGACTTTCTCAGGCGGAGTGATCGACTATCTCCTGTATTGGAACCTGTCCACCAATTCGATTCTGATCCTGCCCGTCGGTGCAGCCTTCGCAGTGATCTACTACTTCGGCTTCCGCTTCGCAATCCGCAAGTTCAATCTGAAAACACCGGGTCGCGAGGATGAAGATGATGCCGACGACAGCACGGAAGCGGGTAAAGAAGGCGAATTGGCCCACGACGTGCTGGACGCTTTCGGCGGCGCAGACAACATCGCCAACCTGGATGCTTGCATCACCCGTCTGCGCGTGATCGTCAAAGATGCGAAACAAGTGGACCAAGACCGCCTCAAAAAGCTGGGGGCCTCGGGTGTACTGGTCTACGGCGAAAGCATCCAGGCTATTTTTGGAACCCAGTCCGATAATCTGAAAGGCCAAATACAGGATATCATCCGCGGTAAAAAACCGCGTACCACGGAACCGGTCCAAACCAAAGAAGATGGAAGCGTCCGGAGCACCGACGGCCGGGAGGAAATCGGCGCCCCGATGAAAGGGAAGATCCTGCCCATCACGAAAGTTCCCGATGAAGTCTTCTCCGGCAAAATGATGGGCGACGGCTTTGCCATTGAACCCGCCGACGGCACCGTCGTCTCCCCTGTGGACGGCAAAGTGATCAACGTCTTCCCCACCAAACACGCCATCGGCATTCAATCCGACCACGGGATCGAGATCCTGATCCACGTCGGGATCGACACCGTCAAGATGGAAGGAGAAGGTTTCGATCTCCTGATCAAAAAGGGCGACCGGGTCAAACAGGGACAACGCCTCCTGAAAGTGGACCTGGATGCCGTGAAGAAAAAAGCCAAATCGACGATCACCCCCATTGTGATCACCAACTTGGAAGAAGGAGAAAAGCTGACCCTTCTCAAAGACGGAGACGTCCGTTCCGGTGAAACAGGAATCGTTTCCATTAAAAGCGAAGACTAATCTTTAAACGAAAGAAGACCGGCACCAAGATGCCGGTCTTCTTTTGGTTTTTTATTGTAAGGAATATGATCGGGTAGTCATGCGGCTCCTCTTATCCGATAATAAAATCAATGATCCGAAATAGTAAATCGCAAAAGAGAAGAGGGATCCGTCATGAGTCACATCGCGAAAACCCCCAACCCTCCTTATTATGCCGTCATTTTTTCCTCGGAACGCAGTGAAGACGACAACGGATACGAGGTCATGGGGGAAAAAATGGTGAAGCTGGCCTCCGATCAGCCGGGATTTTTAGGCGTGGAAAGTGTACGGGATAAAAACGGCTTTGGGTTGACGATTTCTTATTGGGAATCCACAGAAGCCATTCAAAATTGGAAGGAACATTCACTCCATCAACTGGCTCAGCAAAAAGGAAAAGCACAGTGGTATCTTCGATACAAAACCAGAGTGTGTCGGGTCGAAAGGGATTATGGCTTTGACAGAAATGAGGATCTGTCGTAATAATCCTATCAGGGTGTTGAAAATCAAATTCGCCATTCATTTAAAAACCATCGGCTTATTGATCGCCGGTGGTTTTAAACAACTTCCGATACTTCCCATATCCTTCCTGCTCCAACTCCTCCTTGGGAATAAAACGCAGGGCGGCGGAGTTGATGCAGTAGCGCAGGCCTTCCGGTCCGGGGCCGTCGGGAAAGACGTGGCCCAGGTGGGAGTCGGCGGTTTTGCTGCGCACTTCGGTGCGGAACATGCCGTGGCTTCGGTCCTCCCGTTCCTCGATCTCTTCCTTTTGAATCGGCCGGGTGAAGCTGGGCCAGCCGCAACCGGCATCGTATTGATCCGTCGAGTTGAACAGGGGCTCCCCTGAGACGATGTCGACGTAGATCCCTTCCCGTTTGTTGTCCCAGTATTCGTTTCGAAACGGCGGTTCCGTTCCGTTTTCCTGCGTCACTTGATACTGCATCGGGGTCAGCCGCTTTTTTAAGGCTTCGCGATCCGGCTTCACCATGACGGACCCTCCTTGCCGTAATGGTTTTTAAGTTTATTCTTTCCCGATCCTTATTTTTTCATCATCTTTTGCATCCGCTCCGCCGCCTCAATCGCATGGGGGACCACTTCTTTCATCCGATCCACGGTCAGCCGGCCGACGGGACCGGAAACGGCCAGAGCGGCAACAATTTTACCGTGGCGGTCAAAAACGGGGACCGCAACGGCGGAGGTGCCCGCTTCCCGTTCCTCCACACTGGTGGCATAACCTTCTTTTTTAATCCTCTGCAACTGTTGCAGATACTCTCCCTGGTCCACCGTTTCCGGCCAACCGGGATCGCCCAAGATCAAAGCCTGCTCCGACGGCTCCGAAAAAGCGGCAAGCACTTTGCTGGACGCCCCCACCGCCAAGGGCATACGAGCCCCGATCGGTGCCACGCGGCGAATGGCTTGGTTGCTCTCCACCGCCTGCACCCGGATTCGTTCATATCCGTCCCGGACATATAAGCTGACAGTCTCCTCGATGGCATCACGCAGCTTTTCCATTTCGGGCAGGAAAAGAATAGCCGGATCGTCCGATTGGGAAAGATGGGTAGACAACTCCCAGATGCGAAAGCCCAGCCGATATTTTTCAGTGTCGCCGTCCCGAATAAGAAAGCCCTTCTCCTCCAACGTAGCCAACAGACGGTACACCGTGCTTTTGTTCAAATCCGTCATCCGCGCGATTTCCGTCAGGCTCAGTTCCGGTGCCTCGGTGAAACAGAGCAGAATATCCAACGCACGCTCAGCGGCGCGCACGGTTTTCTTGGTTTCCATCGCGGATTGCCCCTTTAGTTCCGTCTAATGAAAATGATTTTTATTATCCATTATACCCTGCTTTTTTCCATTATGAAAGAGAGAATAGGACCGTAAAGGGGTATACAAAGAAGAGGGGTCCATTGTATAATGGAAATGAAAAAGAAACGCGGTTTCATCAAACGAAACAATCGTTTTTGTACTTATCCTTTTCCAAGGAGGTTATCCACATGTCCAAAAAGGATTTGTTTGGTGTGCGCACCAAACTCTCTGCCGCCGGCAAGGATTATCACTACTACCGTCTGGCCGGCTTGGAGGAACAAGGCGTAGGACCTGTATCCCGCCTGCCCTTCTCCATCAAGGTACTGCTGGAAGCGGCAGTCCGTCAGCAGGACGGCGTCGGCGTCACCAAGGAACATATCGAACAATTGGCCAACTGGACCGATCTGAAAGAGAAAAAAGAGGTGGCGTTTAAACCCGCCCGGATCGTGTTGCAGGATTTCACCGGCGTGCCCGCCGTAGTGGACCTGGCGGCCCTTCGCTCCGCCATGCAGCGGGTGGGCGGCAACCCGGACCGCATCAACCCGCTCATCCCCGTCGACCTGGTGATCGACCACTCGGTGATGGTGGACAAATTCGGGACCGAAGATGCCCTTGAGTACAACATGAACCGCGAATTTGAACGGAACGAAGAGCGGTACCGCTTGCTGCGCTGGGCCAAGGAAGCCTTTGACAACTTCCGTGCAGTCCCCCCCGCCACCGGGATTGTCCACCAGGTAAACCTGGAGTATTTAGCCAAAGTGGCCGCCACCCGCCAAGTGGACGGTGAAACGGAAGTTTTCCCGGACTCTCTCGTCGGAACCGACTCCCACACCACCATGATCAACGGTTTGGGTGTCGTCGGCTGGGGTGTGGGCGGCATCGAAGCGGAAGCCGGCATGCTGGGGCAACCGTTGTACTTCCTCACCCCGGAAGTGATCGGCTTCAAACTGACCGGCCAATTGGCCGATGGTGCCACCGCTACCGACTTGGCGCTCACCGTTACACAGATGCTGCGGAAAAAAGGCGTAGTGGGCAAATTCGTCGAATTCTACGGTCCGGGTCTTTCCAACATCAGCTTGGCAGACCGTGCCACCGTGGCCAACATGGCTCCCGAGTACGGTGCCACCATCGGCTTCTTCCCGGTGGATGAGGAAGCCCTCAACTATATGCGAAGCACCGGCCGCGATGACGAACTGGTGGAACTGGTGAAGGAATACTACACGGCACAAGGCATGTTCCGTACCGATGACACCCCGGATCCGGCATTTACCGATACCATCGAACTGGACCTGGGCGATGTCAAACCCAGCTTGGCCGGTCCGCGCCGTCCCCAGGACCGCATCGAACTCTCCGACATGAAACAGTCCTGGAACGAAACCCTGGCTAAACCCATCGAAGAAGGCGGTTTCGGGGTTCAGGAAAAATCGAAGAAAGTGGCCGTGGAGATGGACGGCAAGCGCTTTGAGCTGGATAACGGCTCCGTCGTCATCGCTGCCATCACCAGCTGCACCAACACCTCCAACCCGTCGGTAATGCTGGGTGCGGCACTGGTAGCCCACAAAGCGGTGCAAAAAGGACTGACCGTACCGCCTTATGTGAAAACCAGCCTCACCCCGGGTTCCAAAGTGGTAACCGAGTACCTCAAAAAGTCCGGCATGCTGGAGTCCCTTAACAAACTGGGCTTCACCCTGGCCGGTTACGGCTGCGCCACCTGTATCGGAAACAGCGGCCCGCTGCCGGAGGAAATCTCCCAAGCGATCAACGACAACGACCTGACAGCGGCTTCCGTCCTGTCCGGGAACCGGAACTTCGAAGGACGGATCCATCCCGATGTAAAAGCCAACTATCTGGCATCCCCGCCATTGGTGGTCGCTTATGCCTTGGCCGGTACCGTCGATATCGATTTCGAAACGGAACCGATCGGGCACGATTCGGCCGGAAACCCGGTCTTCTTCCGGGATCTGTGGCCCTCCAACGAGGAAATCCTGAAAACGGTGGAGGCGTCCATGAACGCCGACCAATTCCGGGAACAGTACGCTCAGGTCTTTGATGCCAACGAACGCTGGAACCAAATGGACACCCCCGAAGGGGAATTGTACGAGTGGGACGAAAACTCCACCTATATCCAGGAGCCTCCGTTCTTTGTGGATCTGTCCCCCGAAGTGGAGCCGATCCGGGAAGTCAGCGGCGCCCGTGCCCTGGCCATCCTGAAGGATTCCGTCACCACCGACCATATCTCCCCTGCCGGTGCCATCGCACCCACCAGCCCGGCCGGAAAATACCTGAAGGAGCACCATGTCGCCCCCCGCGACTTCAACTCCTACGGCTCCCGCCGCGGGAACGACCGTGTCATGACCCGGGGTACCTTCGCCAATATCCGCATCCGCAACCAGATGGTCCCTGGAACCGAAGGCGGCTTTACCAAGCATGTGCCTTCCGGTGAAACCATGGCCATCTATGATGCAGCCATGAAATACAAAGAAGAAAACACCCCGTTGGTGGTTCTGGCCGGTAAGGAATACGGCACCGGCTCCTCCCGTGACTGGGCCGCCAAAGGAACCAATCTGCTGGGGATCAAAGCCGTCATCGCCGAGAGCTTTGAGCGGATCCACCGCAGCAACCTGGTCGGCATGGGTGTGCTGCCGCTGCAATTCTCCGAAGGGGACAGCTGGCAATCCCTCGGCTTGACCGGCGAGGAAACCTTCGACATCCTCGGCTTAAACGATCACATCCAGCCCTTACAGAACGTAAAGGTAAAAGCGACCAAAGCCGACGGATCGGTGGTGGAGTTTGACGCCATCATCCGGCTGGACAGCCAGGTGGATATTCAGTACTACAAAAACGGCGGCATCCTGCAAACCGTGTTGCGCCAGTTCCTGGACAACAAAGAAGAAGTCAACGCCTGATGACCATCCGGGGCTTGCATCACGCCCAGATCACGGTGCCGAAGGGCGCCGAAGAAAAAGCGCGCCGTTTCTACTGCGACCTGCTGGGTTTGATGGAAATTCCCAAACCGAACACCCTCTCCGATCGCGGCGGTTTCTGGCTCCGTCTGTCCAACGCCGATCTCCATGTCGGCACGGAAGACGGCTTAGACCGGAACCGGACCAAAGCCCACCTCGCCTACGAGGTGGAAGACCTCTCCCGCTGGCGTTTGCGCCTCGAAGAGGCCGGTGTCCCGATTGTGGAGTCTGTTCCCATTCCCGGCTTCGATCGTTTTGAATTGCGGGATCCATTCGGCAACCGGCTGGAACTGATTGAGCAAAAGAATCGCAAGTAACACGAAACTCACCTCGGTTATTTTTGAAAACCCCCCTGTCCTGGGACAGGGGGGTTTGTGTATGAATATCCACGGTGACCGTCCGGTCTCTCTGCTCATACCCTGTAAAAAAGTCGACGTTGGTCGAGTTCAACCCATGGTTCCCCGCTTGAATCGGAAAGGGTACGACAACAATGGTGTCGCTCGTGTGAGGGCGTAGGAACAAGGCGGCTTCTGGTCAACCACTCCCTATGACGCGCATTAATCGCTTATGATAGATAAACATACTAGTGCCCCTTTCTACCAATATCGATCGTGTTTACGTGGAGGGAGGCTTGGTTTTCCGGCGGAGTCGACTCTGCCACGCATAGCAAGACCTGGGAACAAAGTGACCAAGGCGAGACTTGTGCTCGATGAGTGCATGGAGCGAAGACGGAAAACCAAGCCGACCGACTTGTCCGCGTAAAGGCCAAGAATAACAGATCGAAATTACCTGAAGGGGCACTAGGGTCTGTCTGGTAATTCAATTTTCCGCAAGAACGAGAGAGGGTCGGTATGGCTGGCGGAGAGCCTTTGCGCTTTTTGCAACGAAACGAAGACAGCCATACCGACCCGGAATCCCGCCCTACGGATTGTTCAGACACGCCCTAGCCTTATGGGTTCCATATGGGTCACACCCCCTCTCAAAAGAGAGGGGGTGTGACCGTAAACGGTTTTCTTTATAAGCGATGTAAAGCCTGTCCTAATCGACAAATTCCTTCACGGATTTGTTCCTCATTGAGATTGCCGTAACCTAATATCAGCTTTTTGCGGTGGAACCCTTTTTGGATGGAATGTAACTCCACAGGATAAACCTTAACCTTATATCGGCTAATATGGCTTAACATTCCTTCATCAAACTGGACATCTTTAAACTCGACAATCAGATGAAGACCCGTTGAATCACCGGAAATGGAAACCCGATCACCAAACTCCTCTTTTAAGCAGACCTTTAAGATTTTCCTCCGTTTTACATACAATTTCCTCATTTTCTGGATATGATGATCGAGGCTTCCGTTATGAATAAACCGGGAAAGCGTCATCTGCTCCAACGACGGAGCATGCAGATCGAAAAACCATTTGAGTTCCCGACACTGCTGGGTGAGAACCGGGGGAAGAATCAGATAACCCAACCGTAAAGAAGGAGACAGGATTTTGCTGAAAGTACCGACGTATACGACTCGCTCCGGGTCCAACCCTTGCAATGAATGAATCGGTTCCCCATCATAGCGAAATTCACTGTCATAGTCATCTTCGACGATATATGTATCCAATTTTCGGGCAAGCTGGATCAATTGGATCCGACGTTGGATTGGCAAGATCCCTCCCAAAGGGAATTGGTGGGAGGAAGTAACGAATACAAATCCCGGTTTTTTGTCCACTGGGATCAGATCGGTTCGCATTCCGTCTTCATCTACTGGCACAGGGTAAAGAGTGGCACCGCTTGAGGAAAAAATGGTTTGGATCTCATGTGTGATCGGATCTTCGATGATAACCCGGTCATCAGGAGAAAGCAATAAGTTTGCAATTAAGGAAAATCCCTGTGTCGCTCCCGAAGTGATTATAAGCTGATCAGGATGACAATGAACCCCCCGGGTTCTTTTTAGATAACGGGACAATACATGTCGAAATTCAGAACGCCCCTCCGGATTATCATATCCGAAATCTGCGTTTGAAGCCTCCTCACACACCTGCTTCGACAGTTTACCCCATTTCTTTTTAGGAAAGTGGTTTAAGGCGGGAATACCCGAACGAAAATCAATCTCATCTTTCTCTTTTTCTTCGTCTCTGTGGGTTTCCAAAAAAGACGACGGCTGTTCCTTCAAATCCCGTTCCAGATAAGCCCCCGGTGCGACATAAGTGCCCGATCCCTGTCTTCCTTTCACATATCCTTCCGCCAGTAACTGTTCATAAGCTTCTATCACCACATTCCGTGATAAATTTAACTGGATAGCCAATTCCCGGCTTGCAGGAAGTCGGTACCCGGCTGTTAACTCCCCTTGTAATATGCGTGTACGGATTTGTTCGTAGACTTGTTTTTTTAAGGAAATGTCCAACGAACGGTCAATGTGTAACCAAAGCATGGGATTCATCCTCATCATTGGTACTTAAAAAAAACGTTATAATTGGTTCTTTTCTATTTCTTCTATCTTAAGTAAATTGGTGCATAAGCGAAACCCCTTAAACCTATTTTTCTATCGAAGGGAAGAGAATTAAATCATGGGAACGTTCTCCCAACAAACAGAAAAATCGGATCTCTCATCAATCTGGGAACAACAACTGGAACCATTGATTGCGAAGCTTCGTGCATTTCCTCAGATCCGTATGTCGACACTGGGTCCTGAAGGGACTAGCAGTGAGGCGGCAGCACAGTATTTAATCGCTCATTTGCCTGATAAGCAGGTAGAATGCACGTTGTATCCAACCTATGAGGAGGCTTTTGAAGATCTGGTAAACAACCGCTCTAATTTATTTATCGTGGCTAATGCATATCAAGGAATCGATCAATTTTACATGTCCTTAAAGGTTCGATTTCTGTTGCCTTTCGTCTTCGAAACACCTCTATACGGGGTGGCGGCTAAATTAAGAAGTCCATGGTTGAATAAATCTCCTTTAACAATCTCAACCCATCACGCCCCATCAAGCTTGATCCCTTGGTTTTTGCCTCACTTAAAGAAAGAATACGAATTGATACCGGCTCATTCCACCAGCGAAGCGGCCCGTAAAGTTCAAAGAGGGGAAGCGGATCTGTGTATAACCACCGCCAATGCATGCAGAAAGTACGGTTTAGAATTCATCTCCCGAACGAGGAGAATTGTCATGTTATGGTCTGTATTTATACCTGAAAATATAAAAATGGACAAACTGAAAAAAGGAGTGTCTTGATTGGAAAGCAAATGTGTAATGGTTATCGATTCGGAATTGCCGACAGGCTTGATCGCCAACACCGGAGCGGTATTAGCACTGACATTGGGTCATCAATTGCAGGGAATCATTGGACCGAAGGTCTATGATGCGGACGGGACACCTCACGAAGGGATTACAACCACGCCCATCCCTATTTTAAAAGGAAATAAAACCACCATTAAAACGTTACGCGATGTCATTCATACCGATCATCCTGACCTGCTTCTAATCGATTTCTCCAATGCAGCGCAAACAACCAAAAACTACGAAGATTATACCCAAAAGATTGCTCAATTCACAAAAAATGACCTGCAATATTTGGGTATTGCCATCTACGGGGATAAAAAAACCGTAAATAAACTGACTGGAAGTCTAGGTCTTTTACGCTGACAGAAAGCCATGGGGGGGGGGGAAATATTGAAAGATCAGTTGGAAGTACGGTTAAACGATATGATTATCATCCCAGCTGGAGAGTTCACCATGGGAAGTGATCAATCACCGGACGAACAACCGGTTCGGAAAGTAAAAATGTCCGCCTTTGCGATCGATCGGGTTCCGGTTACAAACAAACATTATCGAGAGTTTGTGGAAGTCGGTGGGTATCGTCAACCAGATTTCTGGCCCCCGGAAGGTTGGGATTACATACAAGCGTTCGACATCCGATATCCCAACTATTGGAACGACGATCATTTTAATCAAGACGACCAGCCGGTCACAGGGGTCAGTTGGTGGGAAGCCATCGCTTATGCCACCTATATGGGTAAAACGCTTCCGACCGAAGCGCAATGGGAGTATGCGTGTAAAGGGACGGACGGCCGCAAGTATCCCTGGGGGAATGAAGAACCTACTCCGGAGTATGCGAATTATGCGATCGATTGTGATCCTTTTGATTTGGACCGAAGCGCAACTTCCATCTATAAACACTCAAAGAATGTGTCTTTTTTCGGGTGTCTGGATATGGCCGGAAACATGGCGGAGTGGTGTCTGGACAACGCCTCTATCCATTACGAATGGGATCAATCCTGTACGAATCCCGTTTATATAACCGAGAAAACCGAGGATCACATCGTTAGAGGTGGTTGTGGACTGCACAACGAGGACTTCCTCCGGTGCACCAGTCGGGATTACTATCCGCCATCCATGCGGGACAATTTGGTCGGTTTCCGATGTGTAATCAATGATGTGAGGAGGATCAAGTGATGATACAACGGTTGAAAACGCCCAATCTGGATAAAAAACCTTCTTCTCTTCGTTATTATCAAGAAGGTCCTCCTACGTCCATTGAATTGGATTTGTGGCGACTGACCGTATCTGGCAAGGTGGAATCAACGTTGCACTTGTCTTATGAAGAAATATTAAAACTTCCTCAGATCGAGGAGAGTCGGCGAATGGTTTGTGTTTGCAATTGGAGTATTCGGCGAACCTGGAAAGGGATTTTGCTCTCCACAGTGATGGAAATGGCGGGGGTTTCCGACCTCGAAAAATACTATCTGAAACAAACCAGCATCGGAACCAAGGAGAAGGGGGTTTATCAATCCACCATTCCATTGGGTGATGCTATTTCCAGACGGTCGATGTTAATCCATACCGTGGACGGGGAGCCTTTGCCCATGGAACAGGGCTATCCATTGCGCCTGTTTGATTTTGGTCTTTATGGATATAAAAGCGTGAAGGGTTTACGGTCATTAGAGGTGACAGATCGATTCGAAAGCGGAGAATGGGAACAACGAGCAGGCTACAACAAAGACGGAACCATTCGACCCAAAAAATATTGGATTGTAGACTTGAAGCAATGGCAGTTCGTAAAAAAACCAGGAGAATTTCGGGATTTCTAACGGTTGGAGGGATTGCCATGTCGTTAAGCAGAGAGTTGGGGTGGAAAGAAGCAACCTCTCTAGGAATCGGGGCGATGGTTGGGGCAGGGATCTTTGTCTTAAGCGGGGTAGCAGCTGGAAAAGCCGGTCCAGCGGTTATGGTCTCCTTTATCTTAGCCGCTTCTTTGGCCGTATTGCTCGGGTTATGTTATGCGGAGCTCGCTTCCCGGTACCCACGGGCAGGCGGATCTTATGAATACGTTCGAGAAACGATGGGGCCGTTTGTCGGTACGTTGATTGGCTGGTCGTACTGGGGTGCTTGGCTGGCCGCCAGCAGTTTTGTGTCACAGGGATTTGGGAATTATCTGCACTCCTTAACGGGAGCGCCTCCTTTACCCAGCGCGATTCTCCTTCTTCTGATTCTCGGTGTACTAAACATCTTGGGTATTCGTTTTAGCGGTAAAGTACAACTGGGGATCGTCTCCATCGTCGTTGTCGTTCTCGTCGGTTTCTTTCTTTTAGGGGTGAGTCACGTGGATCCGTCTATGTACAGCCCTTTTGCTCCAAACGGAATATCCGGAATTCTGGCAGCAGCTCTGGTTGGATTTCTTTCCATTGTGGGGTGGGATGCCATCGTCGCTTCTGGAGAGGAGATTAAACACCCCAGAAAAACCATCCCCTTATCCATTTTTTTGTCGATTGGAATTGTCCTGCTTCTGTATTTGGGTTTGTTGTTCATCTCAACAGGAGTTGTTGATTGGAGGGAACTAGGATCCTCCGAAGTTCCTGTCGCCTTGGCAAGCGAACAGTTTTTGGGCTCCTTTGGACCCATATTGATTAGCATGGTGATCGTGACTGCCCTCCCCGCAACGGCCAATGCATTTATCGTGTCCATATCCAGAACGGCATTCGCTATGGGCCGTAACGGACTCCTCCCACATCAGATCGCCTATATCCATCCCCGTTTTCAAACACCGGTAGGAGCCATCGCGTTAGGGGTTGGAATTCAGGTGGCGTTTACATTGTTTAGTTCCATCAACATAGCCGTAAACGCCACGGGATTTTTATACTTGCTAACCTTTATCTTTACGATGATCGCATTTTTCATTTCAAGGAAAAGCATGTCCACCAAGAAGCATCCCGATCAGTTTTTAGTCCCGTTTTATCCGGCTATCCCTCTTCTGGCCCTCATAATCAGCGTAAGCCTTTTGATTCCTGTGGGGAAAACGGGCTTTCTGACAGGACTGCTATGGATTTTGCTAGGAGCCATCGTTTATGCTCTGCGGAGCAAGTCCATCCGTTCCGTCGAACAGACTCGATTACGCAGTGAAGAGGGGATGTATTCCTAATCTTCAAATGGTTGGGAAGTGTATAGATCATGAAAGCCAGGAGTCATTTAAAGAAGCTAACTCCCTATCAACCCGGCATGGGAATCGATGAAGTCAAAAAAGCCTATGGTGTCAAAACAGTCGTAAAGCTGGCTTCCAATGAAAATCCTTACGGGTGTTCGGAAGAGGTAGTGAAAGCATTGCACAGGGAACTTTCCAATTTATTTCTATATCCAAGCGCCAATGCTGATCCATTGCGACAAAAAATGGCGAGTTACTATCAAATCTCCCCTGAATGTCTTTTGTTCGGCAAGGGTACGGATGAGATTATTCATCTGTTAGCCAGGGCTTTCTTAAATCAAGAAGTCAATACGGTAATGTCTGACTTTACGTTTCCCCAATATAAAAAGAATGCAGTCATCGAGGGAGCGGAAATCCGAGAGATTCCCCATGTCAAGGGTAAACACGATATCCCGAGGATAATCGAAGCGGTGGATCAAAAGACCAGCATCGTATGGATCTGTAATCCGAATAATCCTTCGGGAGAGTATGTCAACGAAAAAGAACTTCTTCAACTGTTGAACGAGGTTGACTCTGACACGTTGGTTGTCTGCGACGAGGCATATTTCGAATATGTGGATGCGATCGATTTTCCTGACACTGTTTCCCTGATCGACCGCTATCCCAACTTAGTCGTTACACGAACCTTCTCAAAAGCATATGGTCTAGCCGCATTACGTATCGGATATTGTATTGCCCATCCCGATGTCATCTCCCTATTACAAGTGGTCAAGGATACGTTCAACACATCGCATTTGGCACAAGTGGCGGCGTTAGCCGCTCTGAACGACCAGCATTTTGTTCATGAATGCAAACGAAAAAACCGTCAAGAGTTAGAGGAGTATTACACGTTTTGTTGGCGGTTTGGATTGTCGTATTACCCCTCCCAAACCAACTTTATATTCATAGAACTAAGGAGAGATTGCGATAAGATCGCCGGTTATTTGTTAACCAAGGGCTATATAGTGCGTTCGGGGAGTACCTGGGGATCTCCAACCGGTTTAAGAATCACCATTGGTGATTCAATACAAAATGATACCTTAATAGCATATCTAACTCAATTGCTGAGAACCAAGGATGACATTTCATTGTTAAATTAAGAGTCACTTCCTCTTATTGGCTTCTTTAGAATCTGTAACCAAACGAACACCGCTGCTCCTTTTTATCCTCCAGGGAGCAGCGGTGTTCGTTTGGTTACAGTCAGGGGCATCTCGTATTACTCAGGTTCCAGGGATAGGTGGGAACGAATTTTGTGGTAAAAGACGGACCTTCATCCCGGTACCGATTATCGCATCACTTCGTGCTCATGATCCTCGTGCAAGTGGTGGCTGCTCACCATCCGCCGCTCTTTCTTCTTTTTACGACGGGGGGTTTCTTTTCCGGTCAGGTCGTAGACGGCGGAGCCGACCAGTTCACCGGCTTCCTGCAAGCGTTCTTGGTCGATTTTGTCAATGGTATCTTCGGGAGTGTGATACCAGGGTTCCAAGTTGGCGGTTTCCGGCTCCCGCCGGATGAAGTTGGCGGCATCGATTCCTGCTTCATAGAAGGCGACATGATCGGAAGAGCCCCGTTGGTAGAGGAACAGGGTGTCATTGCCCAGCCGCTCCGCTGCTGCTTGAGCGTACTGCCACACCAAATTGGGTTGGCCATCCACCACATTGACATAGAGCTGGGTGGCTTGATCCCAATTGGTACCCACCATATCCATATTAAAGTTGGCCGCACTCCGTCGGATCTCATCGGAGGACAGCTGGCTGACATAATAACGGGAACCCACCAGCCCAATCTCTTCCGCTCCGAAAGCGACAAAGCGCACTTCCTTCTCAGTGGGCAGCCCTTTCATGATGCGGGCCAGCTCCAACAGGACACCCGTTCCCGATGCGTTGTCATTGGCACCGGGAGAATACGGGACACTGTCATAATGCGCGGTTACATAGACGATGTCCGCATCCTTCCCCTTTTTTCCCTTGGGTTTCTTGATTGCCATCACATTTTGCGATGTTTGGTTCCCCAGGGCCTGGATAAACAGAGATACCGTCACGTCATCGGATTGCATCGCTTCCAGCAACGCTTCTCCGTCCTTTTTCGTTACCGCCACGACGGGGATGGAAACATCGTTTCCTCCCAAGCTGGGCGAAGGGGGAACAAGAGCATCCGCATGGTCGTAGAGGATGACGCCGGATGCTCCGGCTTCTTCGGCATTTCGCGCTTTATCATAAAAGGTGTACTCCCCGCGCCGGATCAGGGCGACCTTGCCTGCGGTGTCATCTGGAAAGTCGGATTCTCCTCCCAAGCCCGCATCCACCAGAGGCGCACGAAGCCCCTCATCACCGGTGGGAGCAGACCCGGTGGCGATCCGGATAGCCAGTTCCCGATTACCATCCGAAGGCAGAGTCAGGGTTCCTTCGAGTCGATCCGGAATGCTGAATTTCTGGGTTGACACCTTATATCCGTACCGCTTGAACAGTCGCTCCATATAGCGGGATGCTTCCTCCTCCTGCTCAGTCCCTGTCACTCGCGGACCAAGATCGACACTCAGATGGCGAATATGTTCCAAAGCGCGGGCGGAATCAAAACGGGCGGTAATTTTTTTGTCCTGAGAAGAGACGGATGCGGCCTCCGACACGGGGGAGGAGAAGCCGGCAAACACCCCTCCCAAGGCCAAAACAGCCGATAACAACAACAGATTGAATCGATTTCTCATGAAAACCCTCCCTTATCCTCAAAATAGAGCGAACCCATTGTCTGAGAAGAACATTTTAAATTTTTGCATTTTTGTCTCGCGACAATGTTTATTATAGCTAAGCCGTAAAAGAGCGGACAAGCAGGAATTTTCGGGATCCGTATCATATGCTCAAGAAAATTCCCGCCATCGATGGCGGGGAAATTTTCCCTAACAAAAGAAGGGTCATTTTGTCGTCCGGGTTTTCAGCGGGGAAAACGTCTGCATCGCCTGATACCAGGAAGCGACCTTTCCATCCGGCACACCGGCAGTCAGGATTTTGCGGGGGCCGATCCGCCTGCAGCCTCCCGATTCCATCAACAGGAGAGTATCCGCCGCCTCGGCCAAGTCCAGATCATTGGTGGCCAACAGGGTGATTCCGCGGCTGCGGCGGCGGGACAACTCCTGAGTGAACAAATGCCAACCCCATTCGTCCAACCCTTGGACGGGTTCATCCAGCAACCAAATCAGCGGTTCACCGAGCAGACTTCGGGCAATTATGTAACGGGCTGCCACTTCCCGGGGCAATTCAGTCAACGGTTGCTTGCGATATCCGGCCAACCCCCAGCGGGCGATCAATTCGGCTGCGCGCTTCTTCGGTTGCGGGAGTTGATAGGACTGGGCCAGATAGAGCAAGGACTCATCCAAGAGGGTATCGTGATTTAAGCGTTTGCGTTGCGGTACATAACCGATTCGTCGGCGGAGCGCTTCCACCGGAGCGGCACTACCCAAGGCAGCGATGCTTTTCGACCAAACATGAACTTCACTGCGGCGGGTTTGGTAGGTGATTCGTCCGTCATCCGGGACGGTGGCGGCCGCCGTCACCCGCAGCAGGGTGCTTTTGCCCGAACCCTCCGGCCCCAGGATGACCGTCACTCCCTGACGAAGGGAAGCCGTGAAGTCCAGCAGTCCGGTCTGTGCCTGGCGTTGATAGGAAGGCCGATCTCCACCTTCTTGTTCGAAAAAGACTTTATTGACATGAGACCATTCAATGCGCAAGGAACCATCATCCTTTCCAACCCGTCCGCTATTACAAGCATAACGTATCCGCCGGACCCATGGAAAGACCATAGCCGGGTTTACTGGCGGGAATCCGTGACAATTCGCGGCTGTGATGTCCCCTTATATAGACGGATGAGACCATAAAAAGGTTCCAGTTTTCCACAAAAAAGTCGTCTAATTTTTTATTCTCACAAACCATTGCCAAACGACTGCCCCATATGATAAGTTGTTGAGCAAGCAACCTCATATGAACGGGAGCTTGGAGAAGCCAGGCTGAGAGGGTGGGAACTCAACACCGACCGTTAAACCTGATCTGGGTAATGCCAGCGTAGGAAACATCGAAAAGGATCCTTTCTATTTGATGAACAAAGGAGCCGTACGCTGCCGTACGGCTTTTTTTGTTGCCTTATCCATCCCCCTACGAAGTTGGTACTCTCCCTGTTCACCGGGTTGCCACCCCTATCCGAGGAGGAGTTTCATGCAACCGATTCATCAGCATTTCCCTAACAGCCGTAAAGTATATCAAGCCGGATCCCGGGAGGATATCCGGGTACCCATGCGGGAGATTCGCCTCTCACCCACCCAGGGCCGCTTCGGCGAAGAAGAAAATCCGCCGCTGCGCGTCTATGACAGCAGCGGCCCACACACCGATCCGGACGTTCGCATCGATGTACGCCATGGATTAGAACCCCTGCGCAGCCGATGGATTCTGGAAAGGGAAGACGTGGAAGAAACGGAGGGACGGCCGGTACAACCCGTAGACAACGGCCGCCGGGAGGAGGATTCATCCATTCCCGCCTATCCGGGATTGCGCCGTCGCCCTCTTCAATCCCGTCCCGGACGCAACGTAACCCAGCTCCATTACGCACGGCAGGGGATCATCACGCCGGAGATGGAATTTGTCGCCCTCCGCGAAGGCGTTTCTCCCGAATTTGTCCGCAGCGAAATCGCAGCCGGAAGAGCCATCCTACCCGCCAACATCAACCATCCCGAAAGCGAACCGATGGTGATCGGAAAGAACTTTCACGTGAAAATCAACGCCAACATCGGCAACTCCGCCGTCACTTCCTCCATTGAGGAAGAAGTGGAAAAAATGATCTGGGCGACGCGCTGGGGTGCGGACACGATTATGGACTTGTCCACGGGAAAAGACATCCACACCACCCGGGAATGGGTCATCCGAAACAGCCCCGTTCCCGTCGGCACGGTGCCTCTGTATCAAGCATTGGAAAAAGTAAAGGGAGAACCGGAAAAACTGACCTGGGAGATCTATCGCGACACCTTGATCGAACAAGCGGAACAGGGAGTCGATTACTTCACGATCCATGCCGGCGTGCGCCTGCACCACATTCCTTTGACCGCGGAACGGCTGACGGGAATCGTTTCCCGCGGCGGATCGATCATGGCGGCCTGGTGCTTGGCCCACCACCAGGAAAGCTTTTTATATACCCATTTTGAAGAGATCTGTGAAATCATGCGCACCTACGACATCTCTTTTTCCCTTGGGGACGGTTTACGCCCCGGCTCGATCGCCGATGCCAATGACGAAGCTCAATTTGCGGAATTGGAAACCCTGGGGGAATTGACAGAAATCGCATGGAAACACGATGTCCAGGTGATGGTGGAAGGCCCTGGTCACGTCCCGATGCACCAGATTAAAGAGAATGTCGATATCCAGCAAAAAGTTTGCCGCGAAGCGCCCTTCTACACCTTGGGACCGCTTACGACGGACATCGCACCGGGATACGATCACATTACTTCAGCCATCGGGGCCGCTTTAATCGGCTGGCATGGAACCGCCATGCTCTGTTATGTCACTCCCAAGGAGCACTTGGGACTGCCCAACCGGGATGATGTAAAAGAAGGCGTGATCACCTACAAGATCGCCGCCCACGCCGCCGATCTGGCCAAAGGACACCCGCAAGCGAAACAGTGGGACGACGCTCTTTCCAAAGCGCGCTTTGAATTCCGGTGGGAGGACCAGTTCAACCTGTCCCTCGATCCCATCCGCGCCCGCGAATATCATGATGAGACCCTTCCTGCCGAACCGGCCAAAACCGCCCATTTCTGTTCCATGTGCGGGCCCAAGTTTTGCAGTATGAAAATCACCCAGGACATCCGGGAATATGCAGCCGAAAAGGGTATGGACACCCGCGAAGCACTGGAAAGCGGCCTAAAGGAAAAAGCCGAAGAATTCCGGGAGAGCGGCGCCAAGATCTACCGATAAACGAACAACCTAACAAAGGCAGAGCCCGGGCGGGTTCTGCCTTTGTTTCGTTTCCGCCGGACCATCGGTGGCAGAAAGGGCTTTCACCTTTTAGTATAATGAAAGGGAGAGAGAGATTATATCAGGGAGGGAAACCCATGTCGCTGTCCACCACCCTACAGGTTCGCTTCAACGAATGCGACGGACTGGGCCATGTGAACAATGCCGTCTACTACACGTATATGGAGACGGCCCGGATTGAGTTGTTCCGAATGTTGGACCCGAAAATGGATTTACACGATTGGAAACTGATCGTCGCTTCCACCAGCTGCGAATACAAAGCACAGGCATCCTTTGCCCAGTGGCTCACCATCACAACCGAGACCGAACGGATCGGCACGAAAAGCTTCACCCTTCGCCATCGCATCCTGGATCGGGATTCCGGCCACTTGATTGCTGATGGACGGGCTGTTATGGTCCACTTTGACTATCCATCACAGAAAAGCGTACCCCTTACTGAAGAGATGGTACGAATATTGGAATCAATCGCGATGGATGACGGAGATGAATAATCCATATCAAAAGACGTCGGCGGGCTGCCGACGTCTTTGTGTTTACGTATCATTTTAAAACGATCCTGCAATCCAATCCATCCGTCAGATTTCTTTATAATAAGCGATCGTATCATCATCATCGCCATTGGGTGACTTCGCGTAACGGGGGATCCTACCTGCTTCGATATATCCAATTCGGTTTGACCACTCCCTATGCATAAAGGCGTGGGGAGTGTCAAACTCAGATCAGCAGCTGGAAAAGGGTCGGATCCTTGTTGATTTCAATGTAGCGGAAGCCCTTCCGGTTCATCCGATCAATCAGCGGCTGGTAATCCGCCTTGTTTTTCAACTCGATGCCAAGAAGGACGGGGCCCTGTTCCTTGCTGTTCTGCTTGGTATATTCAAAACGGGTGATGTCATCATCCGGTCCCAGCACTTCATTGATAAATTCCCGCAGCGCACCGGCCCGTTGCGGAAATTGAATGGTGAAGTAATGCTTCAACCCTTCGTGAATCAGCGAGCGCTCCTTGATCTCCTGCATGCGATCGATATCGTTGTTGCCACCGGATAAGATGCAAACCACGTTTTTGCCCCGAATTTGATCCCGGAAATGTTCCAAGACCGCAATGGAAAGCGCCCCTGCCGGCTCGGCGACAATGGCGTTCTCATTATATAGTTCCAAGATCGTGCTGCACACTTTTCCTTCCGGCACGAGAACGAATTCATCCACCATCCGCTTGCAGATTTCGTAATTAATTTCCCCTACTCGGCGGACAGCGGTACCATCGACAAATTTGTCGATGGATTCAAGGGTGACAATCCGACCCTCTTGGATGGAGTGATGCATGGAGGGAGCTCCTGTCGCCTCCACTCCGATGACGCGGGTCCGGGGACTTAATGCCTTGACATAGGAGGCGATTCCTGCCGCCAGCCCTCCACCCCCCACCCCCACGAACAGGTAATCCAAGGGTTCATGCATGTCGTTCAGGATCTCCAATCCGACGGTTCCTTGACCAGCAATCGTTTTTGGATCTTCAAACGGATGGATAAACGCCATCCCGTGCTCTTCACTGTAGATCAAAGCCTGGGCCAGGGAGTCGTCAAATGTGTCCCCTGTCAGGATTACCTCGATAAAATCGCCGCCGAAGTGCTTCACCTGCTTTACCTTCTGGCTTGGTGTGGTGTTGGGCATAAATACATACCCCGGAATCCGGAGCGCCTGACAGGAGTATGCGATCCCCTGTGCGTGATTGCCGGCGCTGGCGCAGACGACGCCCTTTTTCAGTTTTTCCTCCGGCAGATGACGAATCACATTGTACGCCCCCCGGATTTTAAAAGAACGTACGACTTGCAGATCTTCCCGTTTGAGATAAAGGTGACAGTCGTACCGTTGAGAGAGAACGGGATTCTTCTGAAGCGGTGTGTGGGTGACCACCTCTTTGAGGATATGGTTGGCTTTGATCACCTCTTCCACGGAAACTTCCTTCAGCACTTTCTCTTCTTTTAATCCGGTCTTTGTCGCTTCTCTCAATGTGATATGCCTCCGTTAGCTTTTCCGATCATCATACATCCTCAACGGGAATTGGTAAACCGTTTTGGAGAAAAAAGTTCACTTTGTTGATCTTTTTACCTGGCAAAAGGGTCTGTATAGAGGCTCGCCATTTTTTCAACAGGTGGATTCCCTTACCAAGTTTGTCTTCCAAACCATGCCCGGTATTAGACATGGTTGTCCTCCATCCATGAAAAAACCCTCACCGGATACCACGACCCGGTGAAGGTTTTTTTGTTATCCCACATCCAACACCCGGAACTGGGCGGTGACGAGATTGTAATATTCGCCGTGCCGGTCCATAAGCTGCTCATGGTTCCCCTGTTCCTTGATGCGGCCGTTTTCCAGAACGACAATGTGATCCGCATCGCGGATGGTGGACAGCCGATGTGCAATCAAGATGGCGGTCCGGCCGGCTAACAGCGTCTTTAGTGCTTCCTGAATTTTTATTTCTGTTTCCGTGTCGATGCTGGCCGTCGCTTCATCCAGGATGATAATGCGCGGATCCGCCAGCAAGGTGCGGGCAAAGCTTAACAGCTGCCGTTCCCCGGTAGACAGGATGTTGCCCCGCTCCTCCACCTCGGTCTTATACCCTTGGGGCAGGCGTTGGATAAAGGGATCAGCCCCCACCGCCCGGGCGGCGGCTTTCACTTCCTCATCGGAAGCATCCGGGCGTCCAAACCGGATGTTTTCCATGATCGTCCCCGAAAAGATAAACGTCTCTTGCAACACGATGCTCACCTGAGAACGAATATCGTCCAACTTCAAATCGCGCAAGTCTTGCCCGTCGATGCGGACACTTCCCCCTGTCGGATCATAGAAGCGACAGATCAGGTTGACGATGGAGGTCTTGCCGGAACCGGTGTGACCCACCAACGCTATTTTTTGTCCCGGGTGGATAGTCAGATTGATCCCGTTTAATGCCTGACGCTTGCTGTCATAGGAGAACACAACCCCATCCAGCTCCACCCGGCCCTTGATCTCACCAAGGGGCTTCGCGTCGGCCTTCTCCGGTACAGACGGTTTTTCGTCCAGGAATTCAAAGATCCGTTCCGTGGAGGCCATCGCCATCAAAAGCTGGTTATACACTTGGCCCAAACGGGAGATCGGCTCCCAGAAGTTGCCGATGTAGATCGCAAACCCCACCAGTGCCCCGACGGTGATGGCGTCGGCACGAACCAGGTATGAGCCGTAAACGATCAGGATGACCGTCCCAATCGCTCCCGTCAGCTCCACAAAAGGACGGAAGACCGCGCTTTTTTTGGTGGCATCGTTCCAAGCGTCGAAATTATCGCGATTGAGCCGGGTGAAAAAGCGCATGTTTTCTTCTTCCTGGGTGAAGGACTGGGTGATGCGCATCCCCTGGATGCTTTCATTCAGGTGGGAGTTGATGATCGATTGCTTCATGCGCACCTGTTGCCAGGATCGGCGAATCATTCGCCGCAGCTTAATGGAAATCAGAAACATCAGCGGCAGCACCACCAGGATCGCTGCCGTCAAGCTGGGACTGAGAATGGTCAACATAACGATGATTCCCGCCAGCAGGAGAATATCCATGATCACGTTGACAATCCCGTTGGTCAACAATTCCTGGAGCGAATTGATGTCATTGGTGATCCGCACCAGGATGGAACCCGCCGACCGTTGATCGAAAAAACGGTGGGAAAGACGTTGAATATGTTGAAATAAGTGTTGGCGCAGATCGTATATGACGGACTGGCCCAACTGTTGCATCCAGCGGATCCGGAGCGTGTTGGCGATCCAGTTGAGAATATACATGGCTGCGATCACACAGACGAAAATGGTCAGCAGTTGACCATCCTTTTCCACCAAGGCGTAATCGATCGCCAAGCTGATCATGAGGGGAGCAAACAGGCGGGCCGCCGTAGAGACCAGCATCGCCAGAATGGCCAATGGAAGCAGACGTTTGGTATACGGCAGGATATAGCCAAACAGGCGGGCCATCAGCGACCAGTTGAAGGTTTTTTCGATGACCATTTCGTTGGAGTACTGGAACCGTTCACGGCGCAGCTCAGGTTGTGTCACGGGTCTCGCCTCCTTATGATGAGTGGACCGCTTGCCGGTCTTTAAATTGGATATCGAAGATGCGGCGGTAAATCCCGTTGTTCGCCAGCAGCATATCGTGGGTGCCGCGCTCCACCACCTGTCCTTGATCCAATACCAGGATCTCATCCGCCTGTTTGACGGAAGAGATCCGGTGAGCGATGATGAACGTGGTTCGCCCCTTCATCACTTCCCGGAAAGCGGCTTGGATTTTGTGTTCCGTCTCCATATCGACCGCGCTGGTGGCATCGTCCAAGATTAGGATACTGGGGTCGATCACTAATGCTCGGGCAATGGCCAGCCGCTGTTTTTGCCCGCCGGAAAGTCCCATCCCCCGCTCTCCCAGCATGGTATCGTATTGTTCAGGGAAATCCATGATGAAATCATGAGCCTGGGCGCGCCGGGCCGCCTGCTGGATTGTTTCCATGCTGACCGTTGGCTTTCCGTAGGCGATATTGTCCCGGATCGTGGACGAAAACAGGAATGACTCCTGGAACACCACTCCGATGTTTTTCCGCAGTGATTTTAGGTCGTATTCCTTGATCGGCCGTCCGTCGATCAAAAGTTCACCTGACGTGGCTTCGTAAAAACGGGAGATCAACTGGGTCAAAGAGGTTTTTCCCGCTCCCGTTGAGCCGATCAAACCGATTACTTTGCCCGGAGGAGCATCCAGATCGACTCCTTTTAGAGCCCATTCCTCCGTCCCCGGATAGCGATGGGATACGTTACGGAACGTGACGTGTCCATGAAGACGGTCTTTCACCACCGCACCTTCCTCGTTTTTGATCTCTTCCGGTTCATCCAACACCTCCAACAACCGCTCACCAGCCGCTTTGGACTGGGAGAAGGTGTTGATGATAAATCCCAGGTACATCAACGGACCGATGATATACCAGACCAAGCTGAAAAAGGCGACAAGCTCTCCGAGAAGAAGTTCCCCTTCAATCACCATCCAACCGCCGTAAGCCAACAGGGTGACGACACAGATGCTGCCGATCCATTCCATCAGCGGCATATAGGTACCCCAGATGTTCCCGGTATGGATGTTGGTCTGTTTATATTGTTGGTTGCGCCGATGAAACTGGCCGATCTCAAAGTCTTCCCGGGACATGGCCTTCACTGTGTTCATCCCGCTGATGTTCTCCTGCACTTTGGTCGTCAATTCGGCGAAGGAGCGGCGGATACTTTTAAAGGCGGGATGAACCTTTTGATCGAAACGATACACCACCACCGTCAGAAAAGGCATCGCAAGCAGCGTAACCACAGCCAAGGACGGGCTCAGCCACAACATGATCCCCAATCCAAACGAGACCATCAACACAAAGTTGATAAACTGGGCAAATCCAAAGGAGAGAAAAAAGCGAAAGGCTTCCACATCCGCCGTCAGACGGGACATCAGATCGCCGGTCTTGGCATTGTCATAAAAACGGAACGGAAGCACCTCCAACTTTTGGTACAGGGCATTCCGCAATTCATAAACCGAACGGATCCCGAACAGATCCCCATAGTACTGGTGAAAAAAAGAAGCCACCGCTTTCAGCCCCATCAAGAGCAAAAAGCCGATGGCGATCCAGGGTACCCAATCGTACCTTCCCGCTCCGATCACGTCGTCAATGGTGATTTTCAACACCAATGGATAGACGACCGTGACCCCGGTCACCATCAACAGTGTCAAGATTGATATGAGAAAGTATCCTTTGTAGGGCCAAAAAAAGGCCTTCAATCGCTTGAAGGTGTTCAAATGGGTCCACTCCTTTATCTGCCCGCATGTTCCAGCGCTTTTGAATGTTGGTCCGACTTTGTCCATCAACGCTTGTCAACTCACGATCCAATCATCAGCGGTGACGCCTCCCGTTCTTTTTCGCATTCCTTTCTATTCGATAAACGAATAGTATTTCCTTCTGAATTCGTTCAAAATTCCCTGTGGAAAAATAAAACCATGTTTCTACTGTTTTGCCTATCGGAATTTTTTATAATCGAATACTTCTTTCAAGAATATGTAAGCATCGAGTCGACATGACCCCTCTCCGTTTTTTTCACAGTAATCGATTGGTTGAGGATTAAATCCGGTTGTGAAATGGGAACAGATTGAAAGAACACGTGAAGGAGGATTTTCATGCGTATTTTAGTGATTGGGGCAAACGGCCAAATCGGCCAACAAGTGGTGAAACGGCTGGCCTCCGCCGGACACGAGGTGCGGGCCATGATCCGGGATCCTGAACATGCCGCCCGGATGGAAGAGCTGGGGGGTCATCCCGTCATCGCCGACCTGGAAAAGGACTTCTCTCATGCGGTCCAAGGAGTGGGAGCGATTTATTTTACCGCCGGATCCGGTGCCCACACGGGACCGGACAAAACCCTGTCCGTCGACCGGGACGGCGCGATCCGCTCGATCGAAGAAGCGGAACAACGGGGTGTGGAACGTTATATTATGCTGAGTTCCCTTCGGTCCCAGCGTCCGGAGGAGGGGCCGGAGAAAATCCGGCACTATCTCGAGGCTAAAAAAGCGGCGGATGAGCGCTTAATGAAGACTGACTTAAATTACACCATCGTCCGCCCCGGCCGTCTCTCCAACGAAGAGGGAACGGGGCAGGTGGCATTGGCCCGAAATCTTCCCTTCTACCCGGATCCGATTCCCCGCGCCGATGTGGCCCAGGTGCTGGCCATGGTGCTGGAACAACCCGCCACCTACCGGACCGGTTTTGACCTGCTGCCGGGGGAGACGCCGATCCCGGAAGCGGTGCGGTCCCTGTAACAGAAAAATCCCTCCGTTATTCGGGGGGATTTTTGATTTCCTTCTGATAAATCCGTAGCGCGCTCCCGGGTCGGTATGGCCCTTCGTTTCGTTACAAAAAGCGCATAGCGAGACCGGGAGCGAAGCGACCGAGGCGAGACTTGTGCAGAGGAGCAAGGCGAAACAAAAAAACGACCCTTCCTTATTTAAATGGAATGACCAGACAAGTCCCTAGTAAAAGCCCTCTTGAATTAGAGGGCTTTTATGGACTCATACGGTACCAAATCGTACATCGATAAATGGGGATACTTTAATTTTCCTGTTTTTCTTTTCTTTGTTGATAGAAACGATAAAAATGGAGCAGAATCAGATATGGAAAGACAAACTGAGCCACACCACTTCCCTCGTAAAAGAGATCATGAGGCGCATGATAAATACTTGGCGGAAACATGGCAGATGTCACCGATTCAGGTACTCCAATCAAATAAACAATGTTTTTGACAACATGATTGTAACCACCTTCAAAAAGTCCGATCCAAGCAACGGAAACCACAAAAGTAACGACGAAAAAGATGGAAAGCAATATTTTTGCAAATAAGGTATTTGGCCATTTACGGAGAACAATAAGTGTCACAAGAGTATAAATAATCACAACGACACTCACTTGAACGACATGAAGCCTCCAAGGTGATTGGTAGATGATGGACGCATAGTAATGATGAACGGCTGTAAGAATCATCAACAAAACGGAATACAGAGCCACTCGGTTCACATGTTTCGACGATGTCTTCATTTTCCTATCCCCTTTTGTTTAGTAACTAAACTAAATCGGCAAAAAAATTGAACCCGGTCATTCGGCTGAAACACATTTAGTTTACATTCTAAACCTTCTAGAGTCAAGTCAAAAATAGTGGACAAGCGATTTTTAAATGGACTTGTGCTATTCCCTTATAAATGAGGGTAAGGTTACTGATAAACCCGGCAAACCAAGGGTCGTGTTTTTTCTGCGATAAGGAAAAGTCGATTGTCGCTCGTTTTTCGCCGATGGTCCTAGTTACGAGAACGAGAGACGGTCGATGTGGCCGGTGGAGCGTTTTTTCAGCACAAGTCACGACTTGTTCGCTTCGTTCCCGGATCCGCATTGCGCTTTTTACCCACTGGCCCGTCTCCGGTACGATTCCGGATCCGCATTGGTCTGATACTTGGAAGCGCTTTTTCGCTCTTTTTCCGAAACGGTCGTCTCCACCCGACTTCGATCCGTCATACCCTGTATCGCATCCAGCAGGGTGGATACCACATGTCCGTCCTCCGCTAAACCTTGCGGAACGTAAGAGGCCAATGTGGCCACGGTGTCGATGTAGACCGGTTTGGTCCCCTCAGCCAATTCATACCAGGCGTTCAGGGCGGATACGGTCTGTTCACGGTCAATCGTGGTCAACAAGGTAGCATGAGCGAGAATATACCCCGGCCGCTTCGATGCCAATCCCGCCGGTCCCCCTTTCCACACTTGGGAAGTGCCGACGATTTTCTTCCCTTGGACCACCACATTAAATCGACCGTCGCAGAATGAACCCGGCACTTCGCCGAAATAAGGCTGCAACCGGTAAGCCTTTCGCATCATCTGAGCAAGGGGCAGTCCCAGCGCCCGGTAAATATCGTCGATGGTCCACTCCACCCGGCGGGGGCGGGGAAGGAACAGGGACAGGTTTAAGGTTCCCGGCCCGTGGGGAACCGCCGTCCCCCCGCTCTGGCGTACATAGACCGGCCAGTCCACCTGCTTCATCATTCCCGCCGCGTCCACCGCCCGTTGTGTACGCAAATCTTTCTTGGCTACCACCAGCGCCCGGGGGCCCCGCCAAATCCGCAGGGTGGGCGGTACTTCTTCCCTCGCCACCGCTTCTCCCACCGCCTCTTCCAATGCATAAGAAAGCGGGGAAGGATCGTCCAACCGTTCCGCTAATACCCGCCATTCCCCATATTGTTTGTAAATCGCTTTCGCCACGGTGAAGTCTTCGTTCATCTTTTGTCCCGTCCTTTCCAGTCAAACCTTGTTCATTATACTGCAAGGGACGAAAGACTTCACCCTGCTCCCCACTCATCAAATAAAACCATTTACTCTTTACTTTTTCGAAAGTGTTAATTGCCACGAAACACCGTATTGATCCTGAACCCAACCAAACTTTTCACTGAACGGATAGGTCCCTAACGGCATCAATGCGATCCCATCCTGCGATAACGCTTCAAAGACCCTGTCGATTTCTTCCTCCGTCTTACAAGTTACATATAACGAAATGGATGGGGTAAAGGTAAAATCATGTTTGACACTGCTGTCGATACACATAAACTCCTGTCCGCACAGTGAAAAAACAGCATGTTTCACCGATCCCTCCGCACCCTCTTCATTCGCTCCATAGCGGGTGAGGCTTAATATGGCAGAATCGTTGAATAACGAGGTGTAGAAATTCATCGCCTCCTCCGCCTTGCCCTCAAACATCAAAAAAGTGGTGACTTTTTGGCTGGGGTGTTCCACTCGGTTTCTCACCCTTTCTGATTGAATTCCTTGGCATACTTCTCCCGCCATTCAGCCATGTTGTCCGGCCAAACGGCGGGCTTTCCGTCCACTACCATGTCCAAGACTTCCAGGCACCCATGCCAACCGGCAGCGGTACGGGCCGCCATTGACCGATCATCAAAGGTGTGTGTAAAGCGAAGCAGACAACCATCTCCTTTGGATCGAAGCTCGAAGCGGAGCCAATCATCGACTTCCCTGAAAGCGAAGATGTTAGGTGGATCCAACTCGGTGATAATCCCCTCGTATATCGAACCCTCACCGTCGTCCAAGTGGAACTTGCCGCCAACCCGAAGATCCATCTCGCCGGTGGAAAAGGGGTACCATTGGTTGAAGCAGTCAGGATCCGTGATGCCATGCCAAACCTTCTCCACCGGGCGGGAGAAAAACCGCTCAAACGTCAAGGCGTAACGACCATTGATTTCATGCAATGTTCCTTTCATTGCTCAGACCTCCTCTGATACCCTTCACTGCTTTATTTCGTTCACCTGCACGCATGGATGTTACCGGTTTTCAGCGTATCCGTGCTCGTTCCAGAAACGCTCGTAAAAGCGAATCCACTCATGGGCATCGGCCAGGGATTGGGGATTGAGACGGCAGATATGCCTGCGGCCCCGAACGCTTCGCAGGAGAAGCCCCGCCCGCTCTAAGACCTTGATGTGCTTGGAGGCAGCGGCCAGCGACATTTGAAACGGTGCCGCCAGTTCGGTCACCGTCCGTTCCCCGAGGGCAAGTCGGCGAACCATCTCCCTACGGGTCGGATCAGCAAGGGCGTGAAAGACGTTGTCGAGATGTTCATTATTTTGTTCAACCATATGGTTAAGTATAGTGGAATGTAAGTCGATTATCAGCCATTTAGTTAAACGAACGCCCTATGTTACCGGAACATTAAAGGTCCATTACAAATCACCGGAAACGGTTCCAAGCCGATTTTGATCCGTTATAATGAAAGCAATCATTCAACGGGGGTGTGTTCCATGAACCAAGTCATCGGCCTTATCAATGCAACGGTCCTGAGCATTCCATGCTGGCTGGCGATTGTTTACACCCTGCGGATCTTTTTGTAAAACACGGCTCCTTCGATCGGAAAGGGAAAGCCGGGTGAACCCTTGCGATCCACCAAGCGGATGTAAAAGGAAATCGCCCCACCCGGACGGCGTGCAGGTTCGACTCCTGCCATCCGTATCCACGTAAAAATGACCCCTGAGTCCTACCGGATTCCGGGGTCATTTTTACGTCCTATCTGTTTCCATTCCTCCAACACCCGTTCCAACAGCAGGGATTCATCCCGGTAACGTTGAATGCTGCGCCCCATCCGGTCCCCCTCTAGTATCTTTCGCCTACATTCCCGATAACGGCGTTCCATGCAAGTGTAAGCCGCCTGATACTCTTCCCAGGAAAGGTTCAGCATCACTTTCATCGAACGGTTCCTCCCCGGCTGGTCTTGTACCCAGTGTATGATAAAAGGCCCGTCCCTTTTCCGCTTAACCGCAAACAATCCATCCAGCCACATTTTCCCCTGTCTTCTTCCCGCCGCTTCAGGTATAATATCTCCGTCATGCCGTCAGGCACGATGGGTGGGAGAGGGTTCACATCATAAGGATGGACACACATTGAAAGGATGGTTGGAACACCGTTTTGAACTGAAGAACCATGGCAGTGACTGGAGACGGGAATGGACTGCGGGGATGACATCTTTTTTTACCGCGGCGTATATCATCGTAGTCAATCCTCTGATTTTACAAGATGCCGGAATCCCGATTCACGCCGGTACCGTAGCCACAGTGACCGTCTCCGTCCTGGGTTGTCTCCTGATGGCATTCTGGGCCAACGCCCCCATCATCCTCATCCCAGGCATGGGCGTCAACGCCTTTTTTAGTCATACCTTGGTCCAATCCCTCGGTTTGGATTGGAAAGAGGGATTGGCCGCTGTCACCTTGTCCGGGATCTTGTTTTTGGTTGCGGCAACCACTCCCTTGGGCCGCAAGTGGGCACAAGCCGTTCCCCCTTCGCTGCAAAACGGCATCACCGCGGGAATCGGCCTGTTTCTCACCTTTATCGGACTGCAAAAAGCAGAGTGGATTCGACCAGACGCGGATACGTTTATCGCCCTGGGTGATTTTTCTCGTCCAGTTGCCTGGATTACCCTTGTCGGTCTGGTCGTGACGATGCTCCTCTACGCCAGAAGGACAACCGGGTCCCTGTTGATCGGAATCGCCGTCACCGCCGGCCTCTCGCTGGCTGTGGGAGTGACGGGGGAAGCCGCTTCGGCTCCAAACGTGACTGCTTGGGGCGGGGTTGTCGGACAGCTTCACATCCCCTGGCTATCTGTCGCTTTTTGGGCCGCTGTAGGTTCGATGACGATGATCGTCGTCTTTGAAAATATAGGGCTGCTCAATGGCATGCTCCCCAGTCCAGAACAATTTCCGCGCGCTTACCAAGCCACCGCTGTTTCAACAGTGGCATCCGGCATGCTGGGAACCAGCCCCGTCATCGCATCAGCGGAAAGCGCCTCCGGAATTGCGGCAGGCGGCCGTATTGGATTGACCAGCCTGGTGACGGCCATCGGTTTTGGCTTGTCTTTGATGATCCTCCCTGTGATTGGAGCGATCCCTCCCCATGCAGCGGCTCCTGTGCTGATCGTGATTGGGGCGCTGATGATGCAAAGCGTGCAGCGAATCCCGTTCTCCGATTTTTCCGAGGGATTCCCCGCTTTTCTTATCATCGCCTGCATCCCGTTAACGTCCAGTATCGCCGACGGGCTGGCTTTGGGCTTTATCGCCTATCCCTTGGTAAAAGGGGCGATGGGACAACGACGACAGGTATCCCCCTGGGTTTACCTGATCGCGGGACTCTTCCTGGTCCACATGGTAGCGGGATCCTTGATTCACTGATAATAAAAAACCCCGGCTTCCAACTTTCGTTGGTTCGCTGGGGTTTTTCATTCCACTCGATGGAGTGATTTTTTGGCCTACTTCAGCGCCTTAGCCAGATTGTCGGCATTGGCGTTCATCAAGGAGAAATAATCCTCCCCCGCTTGTTCCTGCTCTTTCGTCAAGCCTTCCAGCGGATTCAGAACGAGTGCCTCGGCACCCACCTCATTCTGGACGGTTTTCGCCACTTTTCCGCTGACCAGGGTGTCAAAGAAAATATAGTGGACATCATGCTTTTTCGCCGTGTCAATGATCTCCTTCAACTTCTTGGCGCTGGGCTCATCAGAGGGTGACAAACCGGATACGGCAACCTGCTTCAGGCCATAACGCTCAGTCAAATAAGCGAAGGCGGCATGGGAAACGATAATGGTGTCTTTTTCCCCCTGCTCTACCGCTTCTTTAAACTTCGCGTCCAACTCGTCAAAACGGGATTCCAACTCGTTATAATTGGCTTCATAGATCTTCCGGTTGTCCGGGTCCTTTTCAATGATGGCATCGCGGATGGCGGCCGCCATTTGCTTGCCCCGGTTGGGATCCAGCCACACATGGGGATCATAATCGCCATGTTCGTGATCGTGAGCGTGTTCATCCTCCTTGTGGGACGCCTCATCGCCATCGGCGTGTTCTTCATCCCCGTGAGACGCTTCATCGTCATGGGCGTGTTCATCCTCTTCATGGGACGCCTCATCATCATGGGCGTGTTCCTCGTTGTACTCCAACAGATCCACGCCTTCAGACAGGTCCAGTACCTGCGTTTTTTCACTGTCCAAAAGAGGTTTGGCTTTGTCGATCCAACCTTCAAAGCCGGCCCCGTTGTATAGGAAAATATCTGATTCGCTCATTTTGGCCAGTTCTTTGGCTGTCGGCTCAAAGTCGTGGGGATCCACTCCCGCCGGAACCATGTTAGTCACTTCCACCTGATCGCCGCCGATCTTTTGCGCAAAATCAGCTAGAGGATACAGGCTTGCATGGATCGACAGCTTCTCTCCCGATTGCGCCTCCGGTTCACCAGAGCTGCAGCCGGCAACCACCATGGCTGTAATGATCAATAAAATGGTAAACGACTGGGTCTTCCTCAAAGCTCTCACTCCCATCCAAAATCAATACTCCGTTGCGACTTTTCTACATCTATTATAGAATGAATCCGATTTGGTGTAAATCGAAATGTTTACGATTCTACCTTTTTCCTATAACCAAATACGGGTAAAAAGCATGGGTGTTTTCCGTTACAATATGGATAGGTATGCAAACTTGTCTCTCTTTTTTCGCATGATCCCGGTTTATCATCAATAGGATAATAGTAAATCCAGAGGACGGGAGGTCGGAGCGCATGTTAAAATGGTTGCGTGGATACAGTGTGGAGCTCACGGGTTTGTTCGTGTTGCTCGCCTTTCTTTACATGATCTTTTTTGGAATCGACGCCATCGCCCGTCAAGACTGGATGAACTCGTGGTCCCTGCCCGAGATGCCGGTGCAAGTTCAGACGGTGGCTACTATTTTCCTGAGTATCTTTATCGAAGGGATTCCTTTCATCCTGATCGGGGTGTTGGTCTCCGGATTGATTCACATCTATGTCAACGAAGAGACCGTTTGGCGTTGGGTTCCCAAGAATCCTTTCCTTTCGATCCCGTTCGCTTCTTGTCTCGGTCTGTTGCTGCCCGTTTGTGAATGCGGTGTGGTTCCCGTTACCAAGCGGCTGATCCAAAAGGGGCTGCCTTCATACATTGCCTTTACCTTTTTGCTTGCAGCCCCGGTGATCAACCCGGTTACCATCGTCTCCACATACATCGCTTTCGGCAATTCATGGGACATGACGTTCGCCCGCTTATTGTTGGCCGCCTGGGTTGCCTGGGTGATGGGAGCGTTGTTCCTGTGGTTTTTCAAGAAAGATGTGCTGAAGCCGGAACCTACATCCGACGATCATCACCATCACTGTGAGCATGAGCACACCCATCATCACGAATCCCACGATCACGGCAGCCATAAAGGAGACCGCTTCGGACATGCGTTGTACCATTCGGTCTTTGAATTCATGGACATGGGCAAGTATTTTGTGTTGGGTGCCTTGATTGCCGCCTCCTTTCAAACCTTTGTCGGAATGAGCGCCATCCGCGATTTTGCCCAGAACGAATGGTTGGCCATCCTTCTGATGATGGGATTGGCTTTTGGAATGTCCCTCTGTTCCTCCGCTGATGCATTTGTGGCCGCCTCCTTCCGAACCGCGATGGGACCGGCTCCCTTGCTGGCCTTCATGGTGTATGGACCGATGCTGGATCTGAAAAATGTATTAATGATGTCCGGCACCTTCAAACGGAATGTCATGCTGTTCTTTATCGCCGGATCGACGTTGTTGACTCTCGTTGTACTGGGACTGTACATGATCTTTTGGCCTTAAAGGAGTGGATTTGACATGGGCGCATTATTCCGCATCATCATCTGTTTTGGGACCGCCCTGATGCTGATGACCTTGATCGTAACCGGACGAATCGGGCTGTTCATCAATCCGCGGCTGCTTCCTTTTGTCCTGGTGGGCACCGTGCTGCTCGTGTTATTGGGATTGGTCCAAGTATGGAATGCCAAAAGCCCCGCGCTGCACCCGGTGGGCAAGTGGGGCTATCTGATGCTGCTGTTGCCCGTCGCTACTTATTTATTTGCCCAGCCTGGCGCCCTGGATGCTTCCATGGCCACCAAGAAAGGGGTCAACTATCTCTCTCCCGAAGCCATGCAGACACAACAGCGCGTATTGAGCAAAGAGGAGACCGAGCTTCGGCAAGGGGAACGGAGTCGCGAAGAGTGGGACGACCGCTCCCTGCCCGATGATGACTCTGCATGGGATGATCCTCCAGAGGAAGACGTAATCGACGTCAATCCCTACTATGACGATCTGATCAAAGAGTTGAAGAACGCTCCACTCATCACCCTGGATGACGATCATTACATCGATCGGCTCACCACCATTCAGATGTACAACAGTGAACTGAGCGGTAAACCAACCGAGGTGAAAGGGTTTGTCTTTCGGGCGGACAACATGCCCGATGACGTCATCCTGGTGTCCCGCTACGCCATGACTTGCTGTGCTGCCGACGCCAGTGTAATCGGAGTGTTCGCCTCTTTTCCCGGCTCTGACACGCTCAAAGAAGGGGATTGGATCGAAGTAAAAGGCCCCCTCGGAGAGACGACGATCGATGAAAGCCGTGTCCCTCTGGTGGAAGCGGACGGATACCGGGAGATCGAAGCGCCGAAAGATCCCTATGTCTACGCCAATTACTAAAAAATGAGTCTGTCAAATATCAAGGAAATCGCTTTGTCGAAAAGGGTCATTCTCTCGGTAAAATGGCATACCCTGGACAACCTCCTAAGCAATCGCTCGATGAGTGATTGCTTTTTTCTTGGGATGCAAAGGTAGAATCTGCGTGATGATAAAAGGAGTTCTCTTGTAAAATTTTTTATTATATTCGGTATATTGGAGATAATAAAAGAAAATGAAAGATTACCAACGAATACAGGTCGTTATCTATTGAAATTCTTTGTTGCATTTTGTTGAAATTTAATTGATATTATAATCATCAATGATTTACATTTTATTGATATCCAGTATGGAAAAGGGGTGTAAACTTGCAGATAACAAAAGAAGAATCAAATCCCAATAGCGGCCGAACCCTATCCAAAAGTCAATTGGAGCGCTACTCTCGGCAGATTTTACTTTCGGAAATCGGGGTTCGCGGGCAAATGAAGCTGAGGGAATCAAAAGTAGCCATCGTCGGGGTCGGCGGACTCGGTTCACCAGCCGCTCTCTACTTGGCTGCAGCCGGTGTGGGGGTGATCGGCCTTATTGACGCGGATCGCGTGGACTTGTCCAATTTACATCGACAGATCCTGCACGATGATCATTATCAAGGAAAGTCCAAAACGCAATCCGGTCGACATCGATTGGAAAATGTCAATCCAGAAGTCCAAGTTGTCGAGCATCCTGAGTGGCTCACCTCGAAAAATGCAACCGAAATATTATCCGGCTACGACGTCGTTGTCAACGGCTGTGACAACTTTCCTACCCGATATCTGGTCAACGACGCATGCGTCCTTCTCGATAAACCGTTGGTGGATGCATGCATCCTGCGATGGGAAGGACACGTACAAGTATTTCGCAAGGGAAAAGGTTGTTATCGATGTCTTTTTCCTCATCCGCCGGAACCGGGGACTGTTCCGTCTTGCGCCGAAGCCGGCATCGTCGGTGCGGTTGCCGGAACGATGGGTTCGATGCAGGCGTTGGAAACAATCAAAATTCTGCTCCAATTAGATTCTGTACTGGATGAACATACCTTAACCTACCATGTTTTATCCGGGGAATTTTATAAGTTCCGCCGCATGAAGAGAAAAGATTGTCCCGTGTGCGGAGAGGAACCAACGGTTCATGCGCTGATGGACTATGAGGAGTTTTGTGGATTCACCCCATCGACGGCGTCCGAGCCGATCTCATCATCGTTTGAAATCGCATTGGAAGATGCCGTTTCCTATTACGGTGACGAGCAAACGATCTGGGTGGACGTACGAAAGCAAAAAGAATATATGTCGGGACATATCCCTAAAACCCTGCACCTTCCATTGGACGAGTTGCAGGAGCGATCCTCTGAACTTCCTGAGAAAAAGCGAATCATGCTGGTTTGTAAGAGTGGAAAAAGGAGCTTAAAAGCAGCGGAAATTTTAAATGATTGTGGATTTTCCCGCGTTTTCAGCCTGTCGGGCGGGATGTTGGACTGGGAAAATCGAGGTTATCCCATGAAAAATGGAACGGAGGAATGATGGATTGGATTTAAACTCGGAAGAAAAAGAACGTTTCGGTTGGCAGATCATGATTCCCCAGTTTGGGGAGGAATCACAAAAAAAACTGAAACAGTCGTCCGCCCTTGTGACACGTGTAGGCGGCTTGGGGGGACCGGCGGCGTTATTTTTGGCAATGGCCGGTATTGGTAAGCTGGTCTTGGCCCACGGCGGTCCACCGATCATGGGGCAAATGAATCGGATGATCCTCGCCCGATACGATACCGTAGGAAAAATATCTCCAGCGGTCACTGCATCCGATCATATCAAACAAATTAATCCCACCATTGAAACGGTGGTGATAGAAGACAACGTTCACCCTTCCAATGTGGAGTCGATGGTTTCACAGGTGGATGTCGTGCTGGACTGTCCCCCGACTTTTGAGGAACGGTATCTGCTGAATGAGGAATGCGTTCGTCAAGAAACACCGATGGTGGAAGCTTCGGTGTGCGGACTGGACGGCTACCTAACCAGCCTCAAACCCGGAATCACCCCTTGTCTGGATTGTTTGGGCTTTACCAGTCCTGAATGGAAACTGCCCTTTCCGATTTTAGGCGCCGTTGCGGGAACCATCGGCAGTTTAGCCGCCATGGAAGCCATCAAAATCATAACCGGCTATGGAACCCCGTTATATAACCAACTGTTGGTACTTGATGGGAGAAGCTCACGTACGAACAAGGTCAAAGTAAAACGGAATGACCACTGTCAAACATGCGGGAAACCCGTATATATTGCCTAACATTCTAAAGAAAAGAAAGGATGATCCATGATGGCACTGCCGATGGAACCCTTCAATGAACAAAAGACTGGGATGCCAAAAATAGGAGACCGTGCACCGGAGTTCAAAGCCAAAACCACTTTCGGGGACCGATCGCTGTCTGATTATCGAGACAAATGGGTCGTGCTCTTTTCTCATCCGGCTGATTTCACACCGGTGTGTACCACCGAATTCCTGGCCTTTGCAGAAAATTACTCCTCATTTGCCGACAGAAACGTCGAGTTAATCGGTTTAAGTGTAGACAGTCTTTCTGCTCATCTGGCATGGGTCAACAACATCCGTGAAAAAACAGGAACCGAGATTCCGTTCCCGGTTATTGCGGATCTGACGACCGAAGTGGCCAGAAAGTTTGGAATGATCCATGACCATGCCAGTGAAACGGCCACTGTCCGTTGTGTATTTGTAATCGATCCACAACAAATCATTCGGGCGATCATTTATTATCCGATGAATGTCGGTCGGAACATCAAGGAAATCCTGCGGCTGGTGGATGCTCTCCAAATGGCTGACAAACACTCGGTAGCCGCTCCCGCCAATTGGGAAAGGGACGAGCCTGTTGTGGTTCCTCCACCACAAAACGTGAACGATCTAAAAAAACGGCTGGATAGTCCCCAAGGTTGCGAAGTCACTGACTGGTATCTGGTCAAGAAAAAAATATGAGCCCTCAGGGAGAGATGGGACCATGATTCCGTTGACAGAGATCGACAAACAACAATTCGGTTGGCAGATGATGATTCCCGATTTCGGAGAATCCGCTCAAAAAAAGCTCAAGGGTGCCTCCGCTTTGGTCACCCGGGTAGGTGGCCTGGGCTCTCCTACAGCCCTCTATCTGGCCATGGCCGGAATCGGAAAACTGGTGATTGCCCATGGAGGAGTACCGGAATTAGGACATATGAATCGGTGGATCCTGTCCCCATATGAAGCGGTCGGGAAAACTTCCCCTGTTGAATCGGTATCCCGCTTTATTAAACAACTCACCCCTTCCATTGAGATTGTCACGATCAAAGAAAATGTAAATGAAGAGAACGTGGAAAACATGGTGGCTGAGGTGGATATCGCTTTTGATTGTCCCCCGTATTTTGAGGAACGAAAGGCGTTAAACCGGGAATGCGTTCGCCAAAACAAGCCCATGGTTGAAGCTTCCGTATGTTATGCAGACGGTTATCTGACGAGTATCAAACCGGGTGAAACACCGTGTTTGGAGTGCTTGGGGTTCCAAAGTGAGGAATGGAAACTGCCCTTTCCCATTATCGGTGCAGTCTCCGGCACCATGGGAGCCTTGGCAGCAATGGAAGGAGTCAAGATCATCACGGGGGTTGGCCAACCCCTCTATAACCAACTGATGGTTTACAACGGTGAAACGACCACTTTTCAAAACATCAAAGTAATACGGAACCCCGACTGTTCTGTCTGCGGTGAATTGGACAAAGGAGTGATGGGTTTATGATGGTGACTTTTTCTGCCAATGGACAACTGAGGGATGCGCTGGACACCCATGAATTGACGTTGGATCTACCTATGCGCGCTTCGTTGACGGAGGCAACCCTATTTCTTTCTAAACGTTTGGATCAAGAGACAAAAAAACTATTAATTGAAGAGGAAGCGATCCGGAAAGGGATTTTAATGGTCGTCAACGACGAAATGGTGATGGATTATCACACCCCTCTCCATGAAGGAGATCGGGTGAATATTCTGATGCCGATGGCTGGTGGCTGATCGGTGAGAAAAAAATGGATATGGCTGGCATTGTTTGTGATTATGCTGTCCGGATGCGGGAGCATGGAAGCACAACCCCGTGCTGAACTTCATATTTTCGCTGCAGCCAGCCTTGCTCCCTTTCTGGATGAGGCAAAGCAACAATATGAAGAGAAGACCGGTCAAAAGCTGATCCTCCATTATGCCGGAACTCATGTGCTGCGAACCCAGATTGAACAACGTGCACCGGCTGAAATACTGTTTGCTGCTCAGGAGTCGGATGTGATTGCCCTTCAAGAGCAAGGGTTGGTTCAACAGTACCTGCCCTTTGCCAAAACCGAGTTGATTGTGCTGGTGAGTAAAGAGAAGAGTAAAGAGATTGTTTCGATGAATGACTTAACGAAAAAGAACGTCCGGTTGGTCCTGGGGGAAGAAGGTTCTCCCATCGGCATGTACTCCCGGCAGGCATTGAAAAATGCGGAACAATCCGGTGATTTCGGCCATCACTTCTACCGGTCGGTCATGGAGAATCTCGTTTCAAATGAACATAGCGAACCAGAAGTGATCACCAAGGTTCGTCTGGGTGAAGCAGACGCAGGGATGGCCTACCGCTCTTCCTTGAACGAAGAGAATCAGAAGGATTTGCATACCTTCTCCATCCCCTCCGACTACGCCGTACAGCCGGAATATTTCCTGGTTAAGTTGACAACTGCGTCAAAAGAAGCAAACGAGTTCTTCGAGTGGCTCCAAAGCGAAGAGAGTGAAACAATCCTCGCCAAACATCATTTTCAGCCGTACTGACCGATAAAAAAGTGAGGGATTCTCGTTGAACCAAGAAACCATGACGTCCAAACATCCCCAAGAAACCCATCGGTTTGAAAAGTTCTCCCTTCCATTGGGGATGTTTTTTTTTCTTTTTGTCAGCTCCTTCACCATGCTCAGTTTCCTTTGCCTGCCCGTCCTATCGTTGTTTTTTTCCATTGATGTCGAAAATGTGCGAATGGCTTTGCAAAGCCCCCATGTTGTTTCTGCCTTTCAGATCAGTCTCTATACCACGACCATATCCGCAGGTCTGATCGTTTTATTCGGTACCCCGCTGGCTTATGCGATGGCTCGATACACCTTTCCCGGCAAAAATCTGGTCAACATTATTATCGATCTCCCCATGGTGGTTCCACCTTCGGTGGCGGGAATCGGTCTGCTCATGGCGTTCGGCCGAAGGGGGATCATTGGAGAACCCCTGTATCAATGGGGGATCTCGATTTCATTTACACCTCTTGCCGTGATTCTCGCACAGATGTTTATTGCCGCTCCGTTTTACATCAGAGCGGCCCGGGCGGGATTTGGAACCACCCATCAAGAGATGGAAGCCATGGCCCGTTCATTGGGAGCCAATTGGTTCCAAACGTTTTCCCGAGTCAGTCTACCGCTGGCACAACCTTATCTGATTTCTGGGCTGCTGACCAGCTGGGCTCGCGCATTGGGGGAGTTTGGGGCCACGATTATGTTTGCCGGAAGCTTTATCGGCAAAACGGAAACGATGCCTCTCGCCATTTATTCAGCTATGCAGAGCGATATGCAAGTGGCGATTGTTCTGGCTGCACTACTGTTGACCATCAGTATCACCTTGATGTTTTGTGTTCGTCTCATCACTTTGAGAAAGGATCTTGTGTGATGTATGTAGATGTGAAAAAGCGATATGCCGATTTCCGATTACAAGTGCGGACAAACTTTCATGAGGGGATTACCGTTCTGGCCGGTGCAAGTGGGAGTGGGAAGTCCACCCTCCTCAAAATGGTGGCTGGATTTATTAAGCCGGATGAAGGACAAGTCCAATTGGCCCGTCGGTTTTTATACCACAAAACCAGGGGGATCAATATCGCACCGGAAGGCCGGGGCATTGGCTATGTTCCTCAAAACTATCTTTTGTTTCCCCACCTTTCGGTGTTTGAGAATATGGCGTTCGGGCTTCGTGCAAGAGGCAGGATGACACAAAAGGAGATAAAAAGGAGGGTTATGGAAGTAGCCGAACTGTGCAAGATGAGTCATCTGCTGGACCGCCATCCAACCGATTTATCCGGAGGGGAACAACAACGGGTCGCATTATCGAGGGCGATCGTCATTGAACCGACTGTTTTGCTGCTGGATGAGCCGTTCTCCGCCTTGGATGTTCAAACGCGGCGATTGATTCGAACAGAGGTGAAGAGCATTCTCGAAACGGCTTCCATTCCGTCCATCCTGGTGACACACGATCCGATGGATGCATTAACTTTCGGAAATGAAATATACGTAATGGAAGACGGAAAGCTTGTGCAGAAAGGCCCGTTCCAAGAACTGAAAAGCCGACCTCGAAGTCGATTTGTTGCTGAATTTACCGGGTTGAATTCCTATCACGGGTTTGCAAAAAAGAAAGGCCCTAACTTGTTGTCTGTACAGCTGGAAAAGGGGGGATCCTTAATCGCGGTTGGAGAGAATGAGGGGCAGGTTTTGGTGACGATCGATCCGACCGATGTCGTTATTTCCAGCAAAAAATATCCAAACTCGGCTCAAAATTGTTTTCCGGTAACCGTGTTGGACATCACAGAAGATGGTTCTGGACGATCGCGATTAGTGATGAAGGGGGACCTGGAGTTGACAGCCAAAATCAGTGTTCAGGCATTGCAACATTTAAAAATCAAACCGGGAAATCCCGTATATGCCCAAATTAAAGCTACGGCCATTCGGGTAGAGCCGGTACGATGACACTTATTTTAGTTATGTTTTTCATCGGTCTACTGTTGGGATTTGTAGGGGCAAGCGGTGCCGGGTTTATCATTGCCATCCTGACATCCTTGTTTGGTATTCCTGTGCACATGGCGTTGGGAACCGCATTGGTATCGATCCTGTTTGCCACCCTTTCGGGCGCGGCAGGTCATTACCGCCAAGGAAATGTACACATGAAAACCGGAATCGTGATCGGATTGACCGGAGCCGTCGGTTCTTACGGCGGCTCTCAGGTAGCCCGATTGATTCCGGGTGACGTATTGATCCTGTTTACAGTTGTCATGCTGCTTTTAGCGTCTTTTCTCATGTGGTATCGCACGAGAATGAACCATCGACCCGCTCAGACAGTGGATGGCAGCCGTCATCCGATAGCGGCTCTGAGCGGAGTGGGGATCTTAACTGGATTTTTATTCGGAGTTTTTGGTATCGGGTTATCGCCTTTAATCCAGTTGGGATTGTTGTCCCTGATCGGACTGCCCCTTCGCCAAGCGGCGGGAACCACCTTATTGACCATGATCCCGATCGCATTTTTTGGTTCATTGGGTTACTGGCAAGCCGGTTATTTGGATTTCTGGCTGCTGTTACAAGTGAATGGCGGAATGATGAGCGGCTCTTATATTGGATCGAAATTTACGAATCGCGTTTCGAATCAAATCCTACGGGGGGTGATGGTAAGCATTCCGGCCATGGCAGCCATCATCATGGTGACGTTTCTCTTTTTATGAAAAAAGGAGAGGGTGACCCTCTCCCTTTTCTTCACTTTTGCCGTAACACTTGAGCGGGTTTGATTTTGGCCGCCTGTTTGGAATGATACCAACCGGCCACAGCCCCTCCGATCATGGCAGCCGAAAAAGCAATAACAAAAGGGAGCCAGTCGAGCCGAATCGGCAACGAAACTTCTTCAGTCGGCCCCGTATGATCCTGCAAATGAGGCGTCGTGTTGGAAACGGAAAAGTCGGGAGAGGGTAATTGTTGTAAACCGAGGGCACCGAGCAAACCGATTCCCACACCCACAAGTGCTCCGATACTGCTTAACAACACAGCTTCCGAAACAAAAATTCGGATCACTTGATTTCCTTTCCAACCAATCGCTTTCATAATCCCGACTTCCCGTCGACGTTCGTTGATCAATCCGCTTAAGGAAAACCACGCCAGGAGTACCCCGCCGATCAAGCCCACCGCCGCCGCAATGGTCGAAAACTGGGCGGATATCCTTCCGACGCCTCCCATCACTTGAACCAAACTATCCTCGCTAATGACGTTTAGCGGCCCGAGTTGATCCGTAAGCGATTTCGAGATGTCCTCCGCATCGGAAGCATCGGCCATCTGCACATATACTTGGTTTACGTCATCCTGATCCATCCCGGCCAACCGCTTCGCATCTTCGTAAGGAATGTACAGGTTGGCGGCAGTGGTTTGGTTTGTATTGGGAATTTCCACAATCCCGATAACCGTAAAAGTTTCCCCATCAATCTGTACAGGATCTCCCGGTTGAAGCTGATAAAAAGCAGCAAAGTGAAGGTCTGCCACCGCCACACCAGTTTCTCCCGGTGTAAAGGCTCGTCCTTTATCCATCCCGCTTTCCAACGCTTTTAGCGGACCCACCTCTTTTTCCAGCGGATCGACACCGGCAATGGTGGTATAACTGTCTTCACCAAAATCCCATAATTGAAGAACAGGTGACACATGGGCGACACCATCCGTACGACTGATGGTTCCAACTTCCTCCCGGGTAATCGTCTCCGTACCGAACGGCATACGGATGCCGCGTGTATTTTGATTGGGACCGTTTCCTTCTGCCGGCCGGGTAATGACCATATCGGACTCCACTCCCTTTAATGGGAGCTTGGCTGATTCCTGATATCCGCGTCCCAGCACAGTCAGTGTGATAAATAAAGCCGTACCCAAGGCAATCCCTGCAATTACCCCTGCCGTTCTCCACATCCGGTGTTGAAACTGAGAAAACAGATAGTTTTTCATTTTGCATCCCCACTGATTTCACTCAGCACCTGATCCAAGTCGTCGATCGTCCATTGACCGTTTTCTACCATAAATGAGCCGGACCCTTCTGGAAAACTGTAAAAGGTGACGGTTTTCCCATTCACCTCATGTTCCATCGTTCCATTGATCCAAATGGCAATGGGGGTATGCCCCTGAAGGTCGCGTTCTTCCGCGATCTGTTTCCCTTCCTCGGAGTCCATGGTGAAAAAATGGGCATCGATCTGGTGGCGGTCCATCACTTTTTTGACATCGTCGAGGATCCCTTGTACAGGAGGGTGATCCAGGTACAATACCACGACATCTTTTTCGTCAAGGGATGTTTTTGTCGGTTGACTCTCCTGGCTGCATGCCATCAGAAGGAGAACGGGAACGACAACCATCAGGATCAGACTAATTGGCCTTTGCGTTCGTCCATTCATCGATCACCCTCCCATCCTCCATACGAATGATACGATCCGCAGCAGCTGCCACATGAGCCTCATCGTGCGTAACCACTACCAATGTCACATTGTTTTCTCTTTGAAGCCGCTGAAATAACTGCAAGATCTCATCACCGGTTTTACTGTCCAAATTCCCCGTCGGTTCATCGGCCAGAATCATAGAAGCATCGTTAACCAACGAGCGGGCAATCGCAACCCGTTGCTGTTCCCCGCCGCTGAGCTGGCCGGGCCGGTGATCACTTCGGTGAGACAACCCGACTTGTTCCAGGCAAGTCTGTGCCTTTTTCCGCCTCTGATCCACGGAGATATTTTTTTCAGGATACAGCGGAAAACACACATTTTCCAACGCTGACAGGGTGGGAATCAGATTAAAACTTTGGAAGACGAGTCCGATGTTATCCCGTCTCCAAAGAGCCAGCTCATCTTCTGTCAAGGAAGTGATCGACTGATCGAAAAAGGTAATCTCCCCTCGGTCGGGACTTTCCAAGCCCGCCAAAAGGGATAACAGCGTACTTTTCCCCGAACCCGACCGGCCCAGAATCGCTAAAAATTCTCCTCTTTCTATCGTCAAGTCCACCTGATCCACTGAAGTGACGGATCCGTATGTTTTTGTCAGCTGTTCCGCTTTCAACATTTCACTCACTTTTTAGCACCTCCGCCGGTTTAATATTGGAGATACGACGGGCTAACAACAAGCTGGCAATACTTCCCCCTGCCACGCATAGGACCAGCGCCAAGAGTGTAATAGACGGGCTTATATTTGCTTCCATCGGAACCGTGATCGCCATTTCCTCTGCTCCGTCCCCTAAAAAATGAGGCGTCGGGCTTAATTCCCATGGAACGGGCACCGTCACTTCTTGCGTACCCAGCCCCCAAGAAATAACCCAGGCGAGAAAGATCCCAACCATCCATCCCAAACAGGTAAGCACCATCGTTTCCGTATACAATTGAATGGTAATCTCCCGGCGTTTCCATCCAATGGATCGCATTAACCCGATTTCCTGCCTTCGTTCCCAAATGTTTGATGACACCGTCCGGAGCAAGCTGGCAAGAGCGATAAACAATCCGGCCAAACCGACCAGGACGCCAAATCGGTCGACCAATTGAAAAGTGGCTCCCAAAATCTCTTCAAACGAGTCGGGAGTCGTTACCAACGCATGCTTGCCCAAAAGTTGATCGATTTCAGATGAGACTTGCGGAGCGTCTTGCGGGTTGGCTTTTACAAACAACAGGTTGGTGATGTCAGGCTCCACTTCATAGAGATTAATCACATTGGGAGCTTCCCGAGTCATCTGTTGTGCTTCCTCGATGGGGATATAAACATTGGCGTTGGCCACCTGGCCGACACGGCTGGTATCCACCAGCCCGACAACCTCAAAGGATTCTTGGTTGACTAGGATGGAGTCACCGACATCCAGCTGATTCTGGCTGGCATAGCTGGTATCGACGACGGCGTGTTTCTTGTCGTCTTCACGAAGAAAGCGTCCTTCCCGGACTGCTGTTTTCAGTCGTGCCGGACCGATGTTGGTAACCGGATCGATTCCCAATGTGACCAGGAAGCGTTGATCTCCTTCAAAAGACCAGAAAAAGAGTGCTTCGGTCGTTTTTTCAACACCGGGAATCCGTTGAATGGACTGAATCTCTTCACTGCGAAGAGGGGCCGTGGAGTGAGGAAACACAATGCCGACAAAATCCTTCGGAACCTTTCCTTCCCTCTGAGCGACAATATCAGCTCCGATTTCGGTCAGGGGAGCTCGGGACGCTTGGTGATAGCCTTCCGAGTACGATTGTAAGCTGACAAACAAGGCCACACCGATTGCCACACTTAAAACCGCAATCAGCGTCCGTTTAAAACGGTTCGTAAGCTCTTGCTTGATATAATGCGGATGGATCATAGAATCGGATCCCCTCCTTTTAATCAATTCAACGAAAGTAATGCCCCCTCCAACTCCAAAACCCGATTCATTCTATGTATCAAAGTCAAAACGACAGATCCGACCCATCTCGGATTGAAACATCTCTTAAGCTAAGTAAAGGATCAACCTCTACAAAACCAGTATATAACAATCCAGGCATAGGGGTATCCAAAATTATTGAACAAATTTAAATAACTTCCCGAAAACGAGCAAAATGGTGACAAACCGGACATGTAGAACGAAAAAAAGCGCCGTGCAACTCGCACACGGCATTATTTTCAACCCTATTAACGCTTCTTTGCTACGAATCCGTCCGCTGCATCCAATGCCGCCACATCGCGTACAATTGCATCCATGTCCGGTTGAAGGCCATCGTGAGTCATCATGATGCGCCCCGAGGGATCCATCACGTAAAAACGGGTGGAATGGTCAATCGTCAACGGTTCGGTGTCAGTGGCAGGAGACGCCTTAATCGGTGCTCGGAATGCCGATTGCAGGAACCGATGCATCACTTCCGGGTCATCATGGGTGAGGAAGTTCCAGTTGGAAAAGTCAGCCCGCAGGTTGCTCCCAAACTGCTTCAATACTTCCGGCCGGTCATGAACCGGGTCCACGCTGAATGTCACCAATTCCACGTCTATCCCCTCCTCTTTCAGGCGTTCCTGAACGCGGGAGAGGTTGGCCGTCATCGGGGAACAAACATCCGGACAACGGGTGAACACGAGGTTGGCAATCCAGATTTCCCCCTCCAGATCGGAAAATCCAAATTCTTCTCCATCCTGATTAGTATACGAGAACTCCGGAATGGGTTCACTGTTGATTCCGGCCGGATCCGTCGTTCGGGTCACCGGTTGCGGGGAATCGTCCAGCCACCACCAACTTCCCACCACGATCACTGCCACAGCCAGTGCCACCCAAATACTCCATTGCCGTCCACCTTGCATCGAGATCCCCCTTTTCAATGGGGAAAGGGCGTCTTGAAGTTACGGTACGGACACTTCTACGGCATCCATCATGTGACTGCCCCGGGCCGTGACATGAACCATCACCTGATAATCACCCGCTTCGGGAAACGTGTACATTCCTTGGTAGACACCGTCCACCAATGCAGTCTCCACTTTTTCCCGCTCGTCTTCGGAAGCACCTTCCGGCCCGATTTCAAAGCGGACGACATGGGCGTCTTCCACTGCTTCCCCGTTCTGGATGATGGCCGCTCGGACAGCGGTCTCTTCTCCCGCCTGCACAGGTTCCGGCTCAACCGTCACATCCACCTTCAGGGTTGCTTCCACGTCGGATTCAGCTCCTTGTTGCTGTCCATGATCGCTATGCCCGTTGGTGTGATCCTCATCCGTGGAGCTGCCGCAGGCGGTTAACGCCACCACCCCGATGGCAACAAACAAAAGACGCAGCCCTTTCCATCGCATGGTCTTCATCTTATCGAGTCCTTTCCATTCCAATCTATGGACGTGCTTCCACGATTATTCCTGTCCCGTGGAACAGCAGGAATGCCCCTCCATCTCCCGTTGAACCCGGTTCAGCGCTTCTTCGAAGGAGAGTACCTCTTCTGCAAATCCCCGAACAAAACGTTTCGCATCTTCCAAGCGTTCAAAGTTGAGAACTTGGGGTTTGCAACAGCGAACGTCCACTTCACTTCCCATTACAAACCAAGCCAGCCGTGCGCTGATGGTGGTGTTGGTGATAAAGTCCTGACACACCGCCTGGGCCACCTGTCCTTCCGCTTGTTGATGGCGAAGCAGTCCACAGTGACTGCAACAAGCCGTCTCCACCCGGTTGTCCGATAAAATCAGGCGATAGGCCAAGCGAAGGTCGATCTGGCGGCTGCACAACACACAACCATGGCTTTGAGAAGGAGCGTAAGAGACGGCATTCCCTTGAACCAGCGTGATTCCGCCGTAGACCTTCTGAACCAAGCCTTCCTCCACCAGTGGTTGAATATCCCGGTAAACCGTCATCTCCGAAACGTCCAGCTCTTTACTCAGCTCACTGATCTTCATATTACCGTGTCGGCGGATCAATTGTCGGATCCGCTCCTGCCGTTCGTGAGGCAACATCCATATCCCCCTCCTTTGGCGTTTTTCAGCGTTTACGGAACAAGGCGATCATGGAGAGAAGAAGAGCCAGACCCGCCAGCCCCATGGGCCACCCATTTTCACCTGTTGCTGCAGTAGGTTCCTCCTCTTCATCCACAGCGGAGGGCTGTTCTTCCGTCTCCTCGTTTTTTGCCTCTTGATCGTCATGACCATGGCTGTGACCTTCCCCCTGCTCGATCACCGTGATGGAAGCCGGTTCCTTATCACTCGGTTCACCGACCCAGCGAACCTCGGAGTCATCTTCGTATGTCTGGATCGCTTTCCAAGCCACTTCACCCGGTTTATCGGGATTTGCTCCCACGAAGGAGAATTCCATAAATTCATGTTCCCCGATGCCGCCCTTGGCAGCGGTCCAAGTGATGGAAGCCACTCGCCCATCCTTCCGATCCAAGGAATAGTCCCATTCCGGTACCGGCATCACCGACACCACACGGACTTCCTTCGGGATCTTTAGTTTCACTTCGGTGGTGTTGACCTTTTTTTCCACCGGCACCCGAACGGTATACTTTTCATAAGCACCCGTCGTACTGACACCCGGCTGCACCGTTACATGGGCGTAAGTAACCGCCGGAACGCTAAAAAACAGGGCCAACGCCAACAGACTGACAGACATCAAACGCTTCACGATACTCCTCCTCCAGGTACAAATATCCGATCCATCCAGCGGATTTCCTCCCCTTGCGACAAGGTCGCCCGTACTTCCACTTCCCAAACGCCCACCATGTTCAAGGGGATCTCTGCCTGATACCGGCCGGATTCCGTCCGATCCGCCTCGATGGGATCCAACTTCATCTCATGCTCCGGCATGTACAGACGAACCTCCACCCGCTCCGGTTCCCCGGTCATTTCCGTGTCCCACGAAAATGTCAGGGTTTGTGTACCGATATGAAGCCTGGAAATATGCAATTCCGCCGGAACCGCCGCTTCCTCCGATTGCAGTTCCTGTACATGAGGACGTTCCGGCAACGGATACGGTAACTGGCTCATCCAGACTCCCGCCAAGAGAATTCCCACCCCCACTACCCACTCCAAACGGACTGGCAGCCGCGGCAAAACAGCGGGACGTTGGGACCACTTTCGGGACAGAGCCCAACCCAGAAACAGCATCAATAAGGTCAGCACGATTTTAGTCCATAGCAGATAAGACCAGAGCGTTCCCGCCGTAAAAGCGAAGATTCCATCTGTTTGCAGAACGACCATCACCAGCCCGCTGATGATCGCAAGCAGGGCCGCCCCGATGGCCACCCGCCCCATAAAAGGACGGAATGTGCTCCAGTCCCATGAGCGGTGATGACGTTTGATATGCCAACCAGCCAGCAACAGGTAGCTAAGCCCCCCCACCCACCATGCGACAGTCCATAGATGGCCCACTCGTACGGCAGCAGCGGTCCAGGAACTTTCCATCCCCCAGATATGGCCGCCAAAAGCCGGAGAGGCAGCCAAAACGGCCCAAACTCCCAGATACCAGCCATTGGTCATATCGGGAACCGCCAGCAGCAGCAACAAAACCAATTGTATAAACAACACGACGACTGCCGGAGATTGAAACACCAAATCCCAACGACCTTCCCATATCAATGCAAACAGAGAAGGGCCCGGCAAGACAGCGGAGTAGCACACCATGCTGAGGATCATCCCCACCACGATGGCCCCCCCGCCCCACAGCCGTCCCCGTCCCAGCAATCCAGCGAAATCCGGCAATCCCCTACGGGCAGCAAAATAAGCAGTCCAGTAGATCCCTGCTCCGACAAGGAGCAGGCCCACCACGCCGAACCGGGAGAGAATCAACCCTATATGCGCCCAATCGGAACCGGTGGGGATGGTAACGGTTTCATCACTTTCCTCTCCCACGGAAAAGGAAAAGCTCCCCTCCACAGGGTGACCGTCGGCGGAAACCACATTCCACACTACCGTGTAGGTACCGTCCCGCAACATCGGCAGCTCCCGCGTGATCGTTGCAGTCCGTTCACCGGATTCTCCTTGCGGCAGTTTGATTTGATGCCCGTTCCAATCAAAGAGCAGTACCTCGCCGCGATCCGGCTCCAGCACCTCACTAAACGTAAGCACCAATTTCTCCGGCGCTGCCGCAACCACCTCCCCATCGGAGGGATTGGTATCCAAAAGCGCCGCATGAGCAGAGATAGAAGGAGGCACCGCAAACAGCAGTACCATCGTCCATATCAGAAGTGCCAATCCTTTTTTCATAGCCGGACCCCCAGCCACCTCCTAAAGACAAATGCTTTTGATGGATTTTGTTTGAATATCACAACAGAAAACAAACTCATATCGAGTGTACCTTTTTCACTATATCCGTTCAATGAACCTTTTGATCGCTTCTGTGAAAATCTGTTGACGTTTCATTGAAATCCACGTGATGTGGGATCATTGAAAAAACCCTGGCGATTACCAGGGTACCACCGAGTCCTCGATCTGTTATGAACCTTTATTACCTTATACAAGTGGCAATTCGATCGATAGGATCGTTACAGTTCCGTCAACCGTCACCCCGTTCCCGAAGGAAGACATCCTGTTAAAAAAAGCCCTTGCGGGCTTAAACTTAAAAACGTCTGATTCTTTATACCCTGCCTAATAGGCCGAACTGGAGAAGCTTCACTGATCCCTGCCGATCTGTGCCGCCACTTCCGCTTCCCACCGTTCCATCCAGCGGCGGGTGTGGGTACCGGGCAAACCGTCCCCCACCGGGGAGCCGTTTACGGCCACACAGGGAAAGGGCCCCCAAGTGGAATTGGTCAAAAAAAGTTCATCGGCTTCGTCCAACTCCTCCCGCTTCACCCGCCTCTCCTCCACGGCGAGGTCGAGACGGACCGCCGTCTCCAAAACCCAGCTCCGCACCACACCGGGAAGGGGCCCCCGGTCCAGAGAAGGGGTGGAGAGAATCCCCTCTTTCACCAGAAACAGATTGGCGGAAGCCCCTTCCATCACGTCTCCGTCCGTCGTGAGAAACAGGGCTTCCTGCGCTCCCCGGTCCCGTGCTTCCTGTTTGGCCAATACATTCTCCAAAAAGCTGAGGGACTTCACCCGCCGCAAAGGCGTATCGGGGTAGAGGCGGGTGGACGCAATGACAGCCGTCACGCCCCGTTCTTTCACCCGAGGATCCAGCGCAAGCGGCCGTGCTTCCACCCACCAGGCGGGATCGGTCAATTCCGTCAGCGGCTGCGCCAGCCCCCCTCTTCCCCGGGTCAAGGTGAGACGAAGGTACCCGCCGTCGATCTCGTTTACCGCAATCGCCCGCCGAATTCCGGCTGCCAGCTCCTCGCGGGCGGGAACCCGGGCAAAGCGCAGAATCCGCGTCCCTTCCATCAGCCGATCCATATGCTTCTCCAACAGCAAGGGAACTCCTCGCTCCACCCGAAAGGTTTCAAACAAACCGTCTCCGAGAAGGGAACCCCGATCCGCCGGTGACAAACCCCCATCGTCTTCCACCACTTGTCCATTGACAATCCACTTCATGCTTTCACCTTCTTCGCCGCCCATTGCCGTACGGCCTCGCTCATGCCGCGTCCCTTGGCCAGGGTCTCCTCATACTCCGCATCGGGATCCGAATCCCAGACGATCCCCCCGCCCACATGATAGGACAGATCCGCCTCTTCTCCGCCGGACCAAGTCATGGTGCGGATCGCGATATTCCATTCACCAAAGCCCCTGGGGTCGATATAACCGATGGAGCCGGTGTAGACGCCCCTGCGCCCGGTTTCCAACTGGTGAATCACTTGCATGGAACGCAATTTCGGGGCTCCGGTGATGGAACCTCCTGGGAAAACGGCACGAAAAATTGCACCGGGAGTGGTCTGCGGCTTAAGCCGCCCTTCCACCACCGCTACCTGATGCCACACCGTAGGGTGAGGCTCCAGATCAAACAGGCGCGGCACCCGGATCGACCCGATATCACATACTTGCCCCAAATCATTCCGTTCCAGATCGACGATCATCACCAGTTCCGCCTGATCCTTTTCACTGGCGGCAAGAGCCGCCTTCTCCCGGGCATCCGCCTCCGATGTGACACCGCGGGGGCGAGTTCCCTTGATCGGCTTTGTTTCGATATGGGATCCGGACCAGCGGACAAACTGTTCCGGGGAGGAAGAGAGCAAAGCATAGCCGTCTCCTTCGATATAGGCCGCATACACACCGGGGTTGGCACGGCGAAGGGAGCGGTACAATTCCCACGGCTCTCCCGCCACTTTCCCCTCCACCCGGTACGTGAAGTTGGCCTGATAAATATCTCCCCGGGCGATGGCCTCTTTGATCCGGGCCATTTGCTTCCGGTAATGATCGCGGCTGATCACCGGTGTCAGTGGAGCCAGAAGTTCTCCCGGACGGTTTCCCTCCTCGCCTGTCACCGGCAGCCGGTTGAGCCGTTCCGACAGCCGAGCCAGCTCCCCTTCCGGATCCGCCTCATCCAACACGCAGACCCAGGTTTCCCTTAACTTTGCATCCATAACCATTACCTTGCGCGGGACCATCCACATCCCATCAGGCAACGAGTGGTGCCTCCGCTTGGGCTTTCCAATGGCATGCCAACGCCAAGCCAGCTCGTAACCCAGCCAACCGAGTACCCCCGCCAGGAAGGGAGGCGCCCCGTTAGGAGCATCCACATGCGGCAGCCGTACCAAGAGCGATTCCAACGCATCCAGCGGATCCGCTCCCTGATCATCCCATAGAGCGATCCGTTCCCAGGGATCCCACGCCATCACGGTGTACCGCCCTTTACCGCAACTGTCCAACAACCAACGATCCGGAAAGCCCGCGGTCATTTCCCGAAACAGCCGCTCCGTTTCCCAAGTCCGCTTCCATTTGTCGACTGCCACGCGCATCCTAACTTCCACTCCTGTTTTTTAAAATTCCGTTTCCGCCGGTCACCCTATAAAGGGACGGACTTCCCAACAGGGTCCCATCAGCTGATATCCTCTATTGTACACGAAATAAATGAAACCTCTCTTTGACTCTCTCTTACCATAAGGATTAAAACCAACAAAAAAACCAGGAGAGGCGCCCTTTCCCTCTCTTGGTATTTTACCAACCTTTGAACCAGGAACAAATCCCATCTACACCCTTTCCCGATACGGAATCGGGTCCTCCGCCCCCGCATCGGCAAATCCCTTCAGGCGCAGGCGACAGCTGTCACAGCGGCCGCAGGCCAGCTCCTCCCCGCGGTAGCAGGAGGTGGTGAGGTGGTAGGGGACCTGCAGGCGCAATCCTTCCCGGATCGTATCCGCTTTGCTGAGATGGACCAAAGGGGCTTCGATGCGCAAGCGAGTGCCCGTATGACCGGCACGGGTGGCCCGATTGATCGTCTCCTCCATACTCTCAATAAAAGCGGGACGGCAGTCGGGATATCCGCTGAAATCGACGGCGGAGACTCCGATATAGATCACTTCCGCCCCACGAGTTTCGGCATACGCCGCCGCCAGGGAGAGAAAGATAAGATTGCGGGCGGGGACATAGGTGGAGGGAATCCCCTCTTCCTGCCCCGAATCGGGAACGGGAATGGCGGTATCGGTCAGCGCACTCCCACCGATCTGCCCGAAAAAGCCGATATCCACCACCTGATGTTCCACCCCGTAGTGGCGTGCCACCTTCCGTGCCTGTGCCACTTCCCGCCCATGGCGCTGTCCATAGGCGAAGGTGAGAGGAAGCAACGCGTATCCCGCCTCCTGGGCCAGCCCCATACAGGTGGTGCTGTCCAGCCCGCCGCTCAAAACGACGACCGCTCGTTTCTTCATGGTTTACACCCCCCTTTGTGCCGGATCCCAGATGGTTTTATGCAGTTGCAAACTGACTTTGACTTGAGGCAGCGGTTCCGCCAACACCCACTCCACCAGATGACGCGGTTCCAATTCACCAAAGACGGGGCTGAACAAGGTCTGTCCCCGATGGGGACTGCGGGAGAGAAACTCCACGGCATGGCGGAAGTCGTCCCGATTCGCCAGCACAAACTTCAATTCGTCTCTCTCTTTTAGCAGAGAAAGGTTGTCCGGCAACATCCGGTCCGACTCACCAGAGTCAGGCAGCTTCCAGTCCAAAATAAACCGGACTTTCTTCCCCGTGACCGATTCCCGCCGCCACCGGTCAAAAGGAGCCAGGTCAACAGCTCCGTTGGTCTCGATGTGAACGTCATCCACATCCGGCAGCGATGCCAACGTTTCCAACAAAGCCAGCGATTTTTCCCGATGCAACAGGGGCTCCCCTCCGGTGAGACAGATGCGGCGACTGGCATATGAGCCGACCCGTTCCCGAATTTGGCGCAAGGTAGCAGTAAACACCGGTTTGGCGGGGGCAAAACTGTAGGGGGTGTCACACCAACGGCAGCGCAGGTTGCAGTGAAACGTCCGCACAAACACGGTGGGAAAACCAGCAGCCATTCCCTCTCCTTCTACCGTTTCAAAAATCTCCACCATCGGCAGTTCCCATTCCAAGTACGTTTCCGAATCCGGCAGCATCCAATCACTCATCGCCTGTCATCCATTCCCGTTTCAGGGTTACACGGCTTGTGGGCGTCTCGTAAAGCGTCAGCTCTTCCAGACGGTGCCCCTTCGCTTTCCAACCATCCGCTTCCAGACGGCGGTCCAATTGCTCCCACATCCAAACAATCATATTTTCAGCAGAGGTATTCATATTGGGCAATACCTCGTTTAAATAACGATGATCCAGCCGGGCATCAATCTCTTCCTTGAACAAGCGCTTGATTTCTCCAAAATCCATGACGATGCCGATCTCATCCACATAACCGCTGACTGTGATCGACAAATGGTACGTATGGCCGTGGAGGCTCTTGCACTTTCCCTCGTACAGATGAAGGTGGTGAGCGGCATCAAAGGTGAACGACTTGGTGACGGCCACCCGCCGGTGGTGATATCTCAGTTCGTTCCGTTTAATGTCCTCGCCGAAACGCTCCAGCTTTACGGGTATTTGAAAATCCACAAAAAAACCCCTTTCGTTAAAGGGGAACATCGGAATAAGCCCGCAGGTGCGGGAAAGTCGATTCATTTCCGGTTCCCTAGTTTTGTTTTGGGAGTGGTGGGTTTGCGACACTCCATAACCATTTTTAACATATCGAACGACAGGAACCATTGCAACAGCAAGAATGAGGAAATCCATGTTAAGAAGAATGTTTAACAAAATCATACCGGGCGGAGCTTCATACTCCGCCCGGTTTCCATTCATCCTGCCCCTACTTCAAACACAGCCAGCGGTTGATACATTGGAGACCGATACACATGGGTTTGGTAGAGGATCAATTCATCGACGATCCATGGTTTCAGCCCTGCCGATTCCGGACGAAACAGCGCATCTGCCTGTTCATGGGGAAAATCGTTCCGCTTGTATTTCTTGGCCAATGTGACATGGGGCCGGTACACGCGTTTTTCCTTTTCAAATCCCACAGGGGAGACGGTATCCGATACCGCCTGGTAGAGCTGGTGCAAACGATCCAGATCCCCGTTCAGCCCCGCCCACAAAATGCGCGGATGATCGGGGATTCCAAACCACCCTATCGAACCCAAAGAAAGGGTGAAGGGTTCCTGGTCCGCAACCAGGGAGCGAACCCGCTGCTTCACCTCGCGGGCCTGACGAAAGGTGCACCCTCCCAGGAACTGGACCGTAATATGATAATCCGACGGGTGGACCCATTTCTTGAAGGGCCAATGTTCGGATCGCTCCCGGCACCATTCTTCCATCCAACGCCGATGCTCGGAAGGAACCGGGATCGCAATGAACAACCGGTAGAGAGAACGGGAAGACACCGCGATGCACCTGCCTTTCATCTGAATCGGTCGGACGCTCTGCCAGAGCGACAAGGGCGCGCCTCACCTCTTTCACAGGTGCCATCTTTGTCGTTCAGTGTTACCCACTCTTGCCGCTTCCATCCGCCAAGCATTCCGGCACTTCACCGATCCAACAAAAGCCCGGGGACCACTCCCGGGCTTTTCGTCACAATGCGCGTTTGGCCGCTTCCACTGCGGCTTCGTAATCCGGATGGTTGGTCGCTTCGGAGACAAGTTCCACATGAACGAGCTGATCATTGGCATCGATCACAAACACGGAACGTGCCAGCAGTCGCAGTTCTTGGATTGCCACTCCGTAGGCGGTTCCAAAGGAGAGGTCCCGGTGGTCGGACAAGGTTTGTACCCGGTCAATACCGGCGGCACCACACCAGCGTTTCTGGGCAAAGGGAAGGTCCACACTGATGGTAAGCACGCGGACACGGTCACCCAGGTTTGCCGCTTCTTCGTTAAAACGTCGGGTTTGTGCGTCGCAGACACCCGTATCCAAAGACGGAACCACACTGATGATCCGTACATGACCACGGCTGTCAGCCAGGGTGACCGGGCTCAAGTCGTTAGCTAGAACGGTAAAATCGGGAGCAGCATCCCCCGCTTTCAATTCGGGTCCCAACAAGGTGACGGGGTTTCCTTTGAATGTAATGGCGCCTTCGCGAGTCTGTGCCAAGGTGATCTGCCTCCTCTATGTGTCTTCGCTATCATCTTACCACAGATTTTTCCGACCGTGTGATTGACGTTGCTCACCACTGTACGGCAATCATCCCAGCCCTTGTTTTATTGTTCCCGTTTCTTAATCCGGATTTTTCGCGGTTCCCCTGATTGATCTTTGGGCACATCAATATAGAGGACACCGTTTTTGCTCTCGGCAGTGATCCCTTTCACATCGGCGTTTTCCGGTAAAGTGAAGGATCGTTGAAAGATGCCGTAACGGCTTTCCATCAGATGGTAGCGGCTGTCTTCCCTCCGCTCCTCCCGGCGTTCGCCCCGAATGGTCAGGGTGTTGCCCTGCACCTCAATATCGATGTCGTCCTGTTCCATCCCAGGCATCTCCGCCTGGATGAGATAGCGATCCGCTTTTTCCTCTACATTCAGAGCCGGGAGGAACGTCCCTTCCCCGAACCCTTCCCCGGGAAATAACGGTTCATTTAAAAACCGCTGAAAGGAACGATCCCATTCATGAGAAGGCCGTGTCAGCGATGTATCGTGACCGCCGCGCTCCCAATCGCCCATTGACTCCACTCTCCTTTCCATTTCCCTTATCTTGAATAAAAGTAATGGCTTGCTTTAACCGTTGATAACCTCTCCGCCGTTTGGATGAAGCACTTGGCCGCTGATGTACGAAGAATCGGCTGACGCGAGAAACACATAGCTGGCCGCCAATTCCGCCGGTTGTCCCGCTCGTCCCATCGGGGTGTTGGATCCGAATGAAGCCACCTGATTCGCATCAAAGGTGGACGGAATCAAAGGTGTCCAGATCGGTCCGGGCGCAACCCCGTTTACCCGTATTCCCTGTTTGATCAGGGATTGTGATAATGCCCGCGTAAAGGAAACGATCGCGCCTTTGGTAGCGGAATAGTCGATCAGGATCGGGTTTCCTTTGTATGCTGTCACCGAAGTGGTGTTGATGATACTGCCTCCTTGGGGCAAATGAGGCAATGCGGCTTTGGTCAGGTGGAAAAAGGAAAAGACATTGGTTCGAAAAGTCCGTTCCAATTGCTGCGCATCGATGTGATCAATCCCATCTTGGGGATGTTGCTCAGCGGCGTTATTCACCAGGATATCCAACCCACCCAGGCCATCCACCGTCTGTTGAACGGCTTGTTTGCAAAAAGCCTCATCCCCGATGTCCCCGGGGATCACCAGTGCTCTCCTGCCCAGCTCCTCCACCCGCACCTGAGTTTCCCGCGCGTCATCATGCTCATCCAAGTACAAAATAGCCACGTCGGCCCCTTCCTTTGCGAATGCGATGGCGACAGCTCGTCCAATCCCACTGTCCCCGCCGGTGATCAAAGCCCGTTTGTTCGCCAGCTTTCCACTTCCTTGATATTGTGGATTCTCCGCCACCGGGCGGGGAACCATCTCCGATTCCAATCCGGGCTGTCGGTTCTGATGCTGAGGCGGTTGCAGGGGTTGTTGGGATTGACCGTTTGTCTGCCGGGACATCATGACATCCTCCTCCAAGGGATACTCATGGATACTTTTCCCTTTTTCCGATTCGTACATTCCGGAAAACGCCCTGACAATAGTCGTATGTTTTTTTGCCGAAATGTTGTAAGATAAACAAAAGATACACGATAAGAGGAGAGACTGACAGCATGACTGCCTTAGAAGAGGTCCAACAAAATCCACATTCCCAGGAGCGTTGGCACCGGCGGCTGTTGCGGGGGAGTCGTTCCACCTTAACCAACCTTTTGATCCTCATCCTGCCGTTGGCACTGATTATCCAGGGAATGTCCGTCATACAGACGTGGTTGTTTCAGGACCAAGGTGCCCTCTATTTTCATGCGTACCGGGATACCGCCAGTAATTCTGCCTTTGTCATTGCGATTCTGGTGCTGGCTTTCTTTTATATACACGCGTTACGGGCCGGAATCGGAGCGTGGCGGCAAACACTGAAGACCTTTCTTGTCCCCCTGGCTGTGGCGGTCCCGCTTTTGGTAATGGTGCTGGATTCTTATGTGATGATCGATGAACGCCAAATTGTTCATTCTCCTTTCTATACCCTGGGCGTGGAACAGATACAATCCTGGGAGGATGTCCAGTCCATCAGTGTCAGTTATACCGTTGGGGAAGAATTTGAGCTTTTCAGTGGCTCTTACCTTCTCCACTTCCAGGATGGAACCCGCTTGGAAATATGGAAAAGCAGCGATATGAGCGTGGAAAGTTTGCAGGCCGTCGACTATGAAGCCTTGAAACGGGGAATCCCTTTCCATGTAAGTGCCCCGTTGTCCGATCAGGCTTTGAACGTGTTGAAAAATCGGGGGTGGACGGCACATGACCGCCAGTTCTTATCCCGCCTGTTCCAACGCTAGAAAAAACCCGGCCTCATAGCCGGGTACTTTACTTTAAAACGGTATCGTCATTTGAAACCGCTCTTTCAACCGCTCCCGCAGGTTCCGGTGATAGGTGTCGCTCACCGTCCCATGGGCCCCTCGCAGGATTTCGCGGGCGTAATGTTCCGGAGGAGCCGACTCTTCCCCTTTGTTGATGACGAGGAATGTGAGGGCATCCTGAACACCGTCATCCATCTCCACCCCGACGATCGCCGGCCGGTAGGTGCCCTCTTCCACTCCTTCCCTCCAAAAAAGATAATCCAACCCGTTCGCATCGATCCGATAGACCACGCCCTCGGCCACGGCTCCTGCTTCCTCTACTAAATCTGCACGGCCGCCATCGGGGTAAGGCAGGGTATAACGCATATCGTACCCGTACAATACCCCCCGACCCAATCGCTCCCGGAAGGCTTCGGCCACTCCCTGCAAACGGAACCGTTCATCATCCATGCACGACCCGAAAGCAAAATAAAGCAACGGCAGCCGTCGCCGTAAATCGCGTAAGCGCCAATCACCATGGGGGACTTCTTCTTCATTCCTGTTCGGTTGAATATACAAGTAGGTCTGGGCATGATAATCGTTGGCATCGGTTCCCACGGTCACTTGAATCCGTTCATACTCGTTGTTATTTTCTCCCGGCGAATAGACTTCCAAGGCATCAATCCGTGCCAGCAAAGGACGGGATACTCGGTATAACTCCCCGTACACACGACCGGAATCCGCCGAAAGCATGCCCGGATATCCCAAACCCGTATCAAGCAGCCGGCCGGTCGTCCATGCCTGTGCAGCGATCCGCTCGGCTCCATCCAGATAATGATGATATTTTTCTCCCCGGCGGAGTGATCCATAGACAAACAAAATCACACTTGCCTCTGTCAAGCTGTTCACCCTTCCCCCTCCTTATTCAAAGCCTGTTCGACCTGTTTCAGCACTTGGCCCGCTTTTCCCCGAATCATCAAGTCCAGCTGATGGTCCATCTGCGTCTCGGCCGCATTGATCAACACGGACTTTCCCCGGCAGAGGGTGGGCATCTGGTTGACCGGATACACTTCCAAGCTGGTACCGATGATCAGTAATAACTCCGCCTGCTGTACGGCCTCCATCGCCTCTACCCACACCGCCTCCGGAAGCCATTCCCCAAACAGGACAATACCGGGACGAAGGCGCCCACCGCAGGAAAGGCAGGCATCCTTCTCCAAAAACCGCGACCGTTCCGCAGGCTCCTTACAATCATAACAGTGAAACTGCATGAGATTGCCGTGTAACTCCCATACCTGGCGGCTGCCTGCCCGCTGGTGCAGACGATCCACATTTTGCGTGGCGATTCCATAAATACGCCCCTGGTGCTCCCAGTGGGTTAATACCTCATGACCGATATGAGGGTGGACTCGTTCCACCCCCCTTACCCGAAGGCGGTAAAAACGGTGAAATGTTTCATAATCTTCTTCCAAAGCGGAAACGGTTGCCACCTGCTGCGGATCCACCCGCTTCCAGAATCCCTCCCGGGACCGAAAGTCGGGGACCCCACTTTCGGTCGACATCCCCGCTCCTGTCAGGACGACCGTGCTCCCGGCCTCCTGAATCCACCCTGCCAACTGGTGGATATCCGATTCCATCTGCACCGCTCCCTCTATGATCGATGTGGTTGTTCACGACTCTTTAGTACTATAGTTGCATTTGTGCGAAACGTGATATGAGCGTGGGTGGGTCGGGCTGGCTGGCTGTCTTCGATCTCTTGCAAAAAGCGCATAGCGAGACCGGGAACGAAGTGACCAAGGCGAGACTTGTGCTCTGTGAGTGCAAAGGATCGCAGCCATCCCACCACCCTCCCTTTTTCTCCCGAAAAAATGGATTACCGTTATATTCCCATACACGCAAGTACAAAGCTCTCCAGGATTTTCAAGCTCCCTTCTAGAATACACGATCGATACCGCAAATGGGCACCAGGTTTCGTTCCCGATCCGAAAGGGAACCGCAAAAGTGGACACACCTTTGTGATTTCTTCCTGAAAATGAAAAGGAATTCTCCCGCTGATTGGCGTATAATCAACAAACAAGAGAAAGAATTTGGGAAAGAGGGTCTGATTCAATATGAGTGAATGGCCACCACAGGTGATGATCGGCTTGTTTTTCGGTGTGGGGATCCTATTCTCCATCTTCGGCACCTGGGCCATCGAGTCAGCACTGAAAAGACGGAAACAAGCCCATCCGCCCATCCATAGGCAAAAATCCTGAACACCCCGTTCATTACAAAAAGAACTGCCATTCGGCAGTTCTTTTTGCTTATCCGTCCTGCCGTCGTGTCAACACAACCAGATTAGCCGGCAACCCCTCTTTGCCGGCATCGGACACCAATTGAAGGGGAAGCACAGGGCCCCGTTCAAAATACGAACTAAAGTGGCGATCGATCGCCTCCGCCGTCACAGCTACAAACCATTCCCCATTCTCATCGGGATTGCGACACCCCCGCAGCAAGAGCCGCCCCCCGGGTTTGAGCACCCTGGCCGCTTCGCTGGCGTAACGCCCCCGCTCCTCTTCCGAAATCAAGTGAAAGCAGCCACGGTCGTTCATCAGATCAAACGCCCCGTCTTCCAGCGGGAGTCGAAGTGCATTCCCATGACGCCATTCCACTTCCACTTTCTTTTTACTTGCGCGTTGGTCGGCGATTCGCAGCGCTTCCCGACTCAGATCCACACCCACCACCCGGAACCCGTACTCTGCCAAAAATACCGCCTCCCTACCTGCTCCGCAGCCCACATCCAGAGCCCGGGCCTGCGGTGGAAAAGGGGTGGAAGCGACAAAAGCCACCAACTCCTGGGAAGGATGAGCGTAGTCCCAGTGATTACGGTACTCTCCACTGGCATAAATGTGATCCCAATCTTCAATCATGGGGAGGTGTCTCCTTTCACTCTCCTTACATCAGCCGACCCTATCTTTCTTCGGCGCGTTTTTCCTCGGCTCCTTCCGTAACAAAACAAAAAAGCCCGCCTTGTCAGGCCGGCTGCTTTATCAGTAGTAAGGTGAGATCATCAGGTAGATAATGACTCCGGTGATGCTGACATAAAGCCACAAAGGCATGGTCCAGCGGGCGATCTTACGGTGCTTTTCCACCTTCATGCTGATGCCGCGAAAGAACGAAATCAAAGCCAAGGGCACAATCACCGCTGCCAGGATAATGTGCGTAATCAAAATAAAGTAATAGACGGCCGCAATCATGCCCGTCCCGCCATAGCTCGTCGATTCCGCCAGACTGTGATAGGTGAGGTATGTCACGAGGAACAAACTGGTGGATCCAAAAGCCGCATAGATGAATCGACGGTGCATTGCGATATTTTTCTGTTTGATGAAAAAGAGGGCCGCCGCCAGGAATACCGTGGTAAAGCTGTTGAAGATCGCGTTCATCATCGGTAAAAATGTCAGATCCAGATGACTGAACCGCTCCACTTCCGGCATCAGAAACAAGATCAACACCAACAGGTTGATGGCAATCGTGAGACCCACCACCCACGGTGTGTAATGGAAATTTTTTTCTTCTGTATGGTCAGTCTGTCGCTCCATCTTTGGTCACCCTTTATTAAAATTCTCCTGCTTTCAGTATACCACGGGTAAGACTGTTTCTTTTCCAGTGTGTGTCACAAACCCGTGTCAAATGGCGGAATTGCAAAAGGGCATAAAAAAACCGAGTGATCGCATCACCCGGTTTTTTTCTTATGGTTCTTCCCGAAACAGGGGGTAGGCTTTTACATCCACCTCGGAGACCTCTTTCAACCACTCGGCAGGAAGACTTCCACTCTTCGTCTTGAACTCTTCTTCCTCTCCGGGAGCCAATGCTACGTCGAGGTAATCATTCACCACGCCCACCAGCTTCCCGTTCTCATCACGAAATGCGGTGGTGACAAAGAGGTCGGTTACATCCTCTTCACTCCCGTTGACTACCGATCCTTCCACTATGGCCCCGTTATCACCGTTTACTTTCCACTTCACTTGTTTCGCCTCGACATTCACAGACTCTTTCCAGGCGGGATCGGCTTCAATGGAAGGGCTGATCGATTCCAGGTTCTCCGGATCTTTCACCCGCAAATCGGTTGTTGCACCAATATGGACTCTCTCGCCGGGTTGAACTATTTTAGGAACGACAGCCAGAATATCTTCGGATGCCAACAGTTTCTGATTCCCATCTTTGAAATCGAGGCGAACCGAATGAATTTCGACCGGTGATTCCCCTTTGTTCTCAAGCACAATCGCTCCATGGGCTTTGATTCCGTTTCCTTCTTTCCAGGCACCGCTCACCGATTCATCTGTTTTCAGCTTTACTTCCGGCTGTTTCTCTGTCAGTGGCTTGGGGTTGGCCGATGCGTCTTCACCGACGGCCCCGCTTCTACAAGCAATCAGAAGCAACATGGCAACAACCGCCGCTATTGCCAAGCAGATCCGTTTCACACGCTTCTCCCCCCATACTTGACCATCTCTCTGTGAACGCTCTTTGTTCCATTACCGCAACACAATCATCATCTTACCGATTCCGTTCATTCTTGGCAAGACAGCAATCGGAACCCAATTCCAAGGAATCTTTTCCCATGCTCTGGAGAGCTAGCTTTATATCCTTTATTCAGACAGTTTCACCACGGTTCGCCCCCGGACTTCTCCTTGTAAGATCGCAGACAGCGTTTCCGGCAACGCTTCCAATGGAATCTCTCTGGTACCAATCCGTTCTTGAAGGGATTCCGGCTTCAGATCGGCAGCCAACCGACCCCAAATGTTTCGGCGGGTTTCATTGCTCACGTGAGCGGAATCGATACCCAGGAGATTAATCCCGCGCAATATGAAAGGAAACACCGTAGTGGAAAGGGATGTCCCCCCCGTTAATCCACTTACGGCCACGGACCCGCCAAAACGCGTGGTACTCAACAGATAAGAAAGCGTATCCCCCCCGACGGGATCGACAGCTCCCGCCCATCGGGCCCGAGCCAGAGGACGACTGGGATCCGGCTTAACCTCCTGACGTCCCAGAATCTCCACAGCACCCAGTTCCCGCAGGTATTCATGGGCCTCTTCTTTTCCGGTACTGGCGGCAACGGTATATCCTTTTTTAGACAAAATTGCAATGGCCGTGCTTCCCACCCCACCGGTAGCTCCGGTTACCAGCACCGGGCCGTTGTCCGGCTTCAATCCATTTTCCTCCATACGAAGCACGGACATCGCCGCGGTGAAACCGGCCGTTCCCAGCACCATGGCTTCTTTCAGGGTGAGTCCTTCGGGGAGCGGCACAACCCAATCGGCGGGAACCCGCGCATACCGGCTAAATCCCCCATAATGAGAAACCCCCAATTGACTGCTGGCCACAATGACGTCCATTCCTTCCGGAAAACGATCATCCCGGGACTGAACCACCTGACCGGCCAGATCGATTCCCGGAATCATCGGATAGGATTCTATCACCCGTCCATGGGGGATGCTTGCCAATCCGTCCTTATAATTGACTCCGGAGTATTCCACCTTTACCAGTACATCCCCTTCAGGGAGATCTTCCAGAGTCAACTCCTTCCACTCCATCAAAAAATCATTCCCGGACCGATCCACCATCCATGCACGAAATGTTTGGGATTGGGCCATGACTCCCACTCCTCCTTCAGGGTCAAAGGTGCATTCTCCCCCATTGTACCAAAACAAAAAACTTCCTTCGCGGAAGTTTGGATGGGTGCCATTTCAACTGAAGCGAGAAGAAAGGGGCGGCATAAACACACGACTGTCAAGGTTTCGCCGCCTCTCTACCTTCCTCTGAATTCGTAAACGATCCCCTGCTTCCCTCACTACCGGGGTGACTGGGGAAGCCTCAGCACACCCATCTCCCAGATGACGTTCCGGGCCACGATGTACAGTCGGTATGCAAGCGCCGTTTCGATTGTAACGGTCACCGTGTGGTGGCCCACACCATCCCCGTCATCGCCCGGCGGCAATAACGTGACCGGATTCCCGTTTGGATCTTGCAACTCCGCCTGAAAAAAGGGGTTCTCTTCAACCGCTTCCAGTGACCATGTAAACGTATACGATCCTTCTCCCAAACGAATGGGCTCAGAAAGAAACCGCCCCCCGCACTCCCTCCAGCAACAATGATAGCGATCGGAATCCATAGAAATGAGAGTGGTGGGTGGCTCATTACATATAATAGGCTTATTTTTCATTGAATAAAAAAATCGTTCCTTTCCTATTTGCTGCATCGATAACCTCCACAACCACATGTCACCTATCAATAATAGCCACTCTCATCTCATCATGAGAAGAGAAGAACATTATTATAACATAACAATAATGGATTGGAAAAAATTCACCGTCTGATCAGACGGTGAATGTTACCACACCCGTCGTTCCTTCAGCGCTTGCCGGAGATAATCGAGAAACAGATCCGCTTTTTGCGCGGGCCTTCTTGTTGCCAGACTCACCCCGATAAAGAGCAGGGTGGAGACACCTAACCCCCAAATGCCGGATGCTTGCCCCAGCCAACGGGTTTGGGTCCATTCCAGAAATACAACCAAAAGCCCCCCCGCCAGCACACTGACGATCACACCGGCGGCCGTTCCCCTTCGCCAAAAGAAAGTGCCTGCAATCGCCGGCACCATGACCAGCAACCCCGCCGAGGAGGATACTGCCAACACAGCGATCAAATCCAGTTTCAATTGGGCAAAAAAGTAGGACAACAGAGCAATAATGGGAATCACCACTTTTGCCACACGCAATTGCCAACGGGGATCCCCTTTTCTCTTCCATCCTCCTACGATATCCCTTGCAAACAAAGAAGACAGCGTGAGTAAAATGGAGTCCACAGTGGAGATGGCCGCAGCCATAATCCCCACCATGACCACCACCCCCAACACCGGGGGAACCAACTCAGAGGAGAGGAGCCGGGGCGTCGCCAGGTCGGGAGAAGTCAGATCAGGATCATGAATCAGTGCGGACAGTCCCCACAACACCGCCACCAACGTGTAAACAAAGCCAAATCCCATGAAAATGATCAGCATCCGCCTTAACTCCGCCAGACTGGCCGGCATAAACAAACGCTGACTCACTTGCGGATTGGAGATGCTGAAAAAAAACCATGGCAAGGTCAAACCCAGGAACATACTGAAATTGAAAAAACCATTGCCGGGAACAGCCAACCACTCGGGGCGGTCGGCTTCCAGAGTGGAAACAAAGCCGCTCACCCCGCCCAAGCCGTCAATCACGATTCCTACGACCAACGTGGCCGTCACAATCATCACGAGGGACTGAAACGCATCCGTCCAGGCTACCGAGCGCATGCCGGCAATCCAGGCCAGAGCGACAGCCACAACAGTAGCGATTACGGCCCCTGCTGTGAAGGAGATCGCACCTTCCGTCATTCCCGACAGCAGATAACCCACCCCTGCCAATTGCACGGCACTGTAGGGGATCAGGAACAGGCAGCTGGCGACAGCTGTCGTGACAGCCACCGCCCGGCTGTCATAGCGATCCCCCATCATCTCCGACGGAGTGACGTATCCGAATCGTTTTCCCACCAACCAGAAGCGGGGGCCGAAAAAAACCACCAAAACCATCCCCGACAGATAAATGAGTTCAAAACCGAGAGCACCCACGCCCCCTTGGTACGTCAAGCCCGCCAAACCTACCAACATAAACGCGCTGTAGGTGGTGGCACTGTAGCTGAGGGCCGCCATCACCCCTCCCATGGAACGTTTGGCGAGAAAATAATCCGACAAAGACTCCGCTTTTCCCGTTCGGGCAAGATACGCGATAACAAGGGCAATCACCACATACAGGGCGATCCCTATACCCACCCCGATCGCATTCATGTTTTATCCCTCCACCTGGCGGCAATCCAGATATTCACCCCGATGGCTGCCAGCACAAACAAGATCCAGAACAAAAAACTGCCTGTCCACCGGTATACATTCGCCAATAGGGTATAAGGGACCACGAAGGCAGCCACAATCAGGCTCAAAATAATCAAAACAGCCGTGGAACGCCTATTCATTCCATTCACCCCACCCTGCGGCACAAAAGGAAGGAACCGCTCTTTTGCGCCGCATTGGATATTTGCTATAGTAACCATGGAATGTTTATCCCTTGGAACGCAGAGAGGAACGTAAAACCCATGGATATTCAGATCAGCCGACAGGCGGCAGCCCGACTGACCGCCATCCTCATGCAGGAACCGGACGCCGATCGATTGGCGGTTCGTGTTGTCCCGCTCACTTCGGGTTGCAGCACCCCTTCTTTCGCCCTTGAATTGACTGAAGTGAACCCCGGATCTTATCTGACGGAAGCAGCAGGTGTTCCTTTCACCTGTCCTCCCGCTGAAAAGGGATGGCTGGATGGAATCGTCATCGACTGGCGAAAGGAGACGGATTCGTTTTCCATCTATCATCCGTCCCCTCCGTTTTCCACCCTCTGTCCCATACCGTCGCAAAAAAAGGAGTCTGGGGAATGACGGGAGTCTGGATGATCTTCCTGGCTGCCCTTTTCCTTTTTTTGGCCGGGTTCTTTTATTGTTACGTGCGGGTGGCTGGTTTCCGCGAACAGCCTGTGCCCGGTCCGCCCCGGGAAGCGGCAATCGTCCTGGGGGCGGCCCTGCATGGGAATAAGCCCAGCCCCGCTCTACGGGAACGGTTGGATTATGCCCTCACCTTATACCGGGACGGCCGTTTTTCCCTCTTCGTCTGCTGTGGAGGCTTTCTCCGCCGTCAGGTAAGTGAAGCGGCAGTCATGCGAAACTACCTGCTTGAACGAGGCGTCCCCCCCACAGCCGTGTTGCTGGAAGATGCCTCCGCCAACACGGCACAAAACCTCGCATTTGCCCGTCCGATCTTGGAGGGACAACGGATCGATACGTGTCTGTTAATCACCCATGAGTACCATATGTACCGGGCCTGTCTCCATGCCAAAAGGTACGGGATCGATGCGACACCGGCGCCCTGCTCGACCCGTCACCTGTGGGTGCCGTATCATCGCACCCGGGAATGTTTCGCCCTGATGCGGTGGTTTCTTCTCCGCCTTTAATCCCACTTATTGTATCCAAAAGGCTGGGCTATAAAAAGGACCGGATCCCGGGCCCTCCCACTTGCGGAAACACACCGAATCGGCTAGGGCGTGTCTGAACAATCCGTTGGGCGGGGTCCGGGGTCGGTATGACTCTCTTCGTTTCGTTACAGAAAGCGCATCGTGAGACCGGGAGCGAAGTGACCCAGGCGAGACTTGTGCTCTGTGAATGCAAAGGTGTACCAAAAGTCACACCGACCCTCTCTTGTTCTCGCGAGAAATTGAATGACCAGACAGGCCCTAAAACGTATCATTCCACCCGGATTCCGAACAACCGCTCCGCATGGATAGTCGTTTCCGTCGCCACACGTGCCAGGGAGACCCCTTTCAACTGACTGACAGCCTCAGCGACCCGCTGCACCGCCGCCGGCTCCGATGGCTGTCCCAACCAGGCGCCCCCGTAAGACCATGGTGCGTCCGTCTCCAACAATAGACTGGAGAGCGGAACGTTCTCCACCAGCCGTCGATCCCGTTCACGGTGACAAACATCCGGCGTTACAGAAATCCCATAACCGGCACCGACAATCTCCCCTACTACCCGTTCCGGGGCTTTCAACCAATGAAACACAGCCTTTCGGACCCCCTCCCGCCGCAACAAGCGGAGAACAACCTCCGCCCGGTGATGGACCGCATGCAGGGATACGGGGAGATCCAATTCTACAGCCACACGTAAAAACCGTTCCAACATCGCAATCTCTTCCTGGTTCGGATTCTGCAATCGCATCGATTCCGGCAGAGAATAGTAGGGAAGCCCCACCTCCCCCACGGCCCGGATCACATGGCGGTGCTCTCGAATGAGTTGGATCACCAAATCCACCTCATTCCATTGCCACTCTTGCTCGGGATGAAGGCCAAATGCGATTTCCAAAAAGTCCGGATATCGTTGTTTCCACTGCAACAACCGCAAACAGGATTCGGCATCGGTTGCCATCGCCAACACCTTGGTTACACCGGAGCGTTTGGCCCTACGGACGATTTCTTCCATCTGCTCTGGAGGCAAACGATCCCAATGACAGTGAGTATCCACCAGGCGGATCGTGTTCATCGCCCCTCCCCCTCCTGCATCATCTCGGCGTTTGGTTTTCCAACTCCGCCAGCCGCTTACGCAAATCCGGATCCACCACTTCAATATCCAAGTCATAAAACAGAAACGGTGCTTCACCGGCCCGTTCCAAATCGGCTAAGTATGCTTCCGATTTTCGCCGCAACCGGGCCAAATCGATTCCCAAACTCTCCCCCGGATAATTACGCAATTTGTCCAAGGCCTGTCGAAACAGCTTACGTGCACCGTTGAGATTGCCGTTGCGGCAGTGAAACAGGGCAACCGCCACTTGCAGCAGTCCCTGATAAAGAGGATCCCGTCCTTCTTCCAACCATAACTCCTCCAAGACTTCATGACATTCATAATAATCCCGATCAACGTTAAAATGATAGAGGAAACGGATAAACAGCGGTGATTTTTCTCCATCCCCCGTCGACACGTTCCCACCTCCGCCGCGGTTGTGTCCTTTTTCTTTTTCTTCCCTGATTACCACCGGAAAAATCCTCCGAGAGGGTGGGCATTCTGCATGATTTCGAATACAATGGGAAAAGCCAAGCATCGAGAGGAGCGATAGGATGGACTTGAACAATCCCAGCAAGGAAAACCTGGTCTATATGATCGATGCGATAAAGAACCATCTCAAATTGGTCAATGCCGGATTGATTGATCCCGAAGACTATCGATTGGACGACTACGAGGAAGTAAAAGACCTATATGAAATGGTGGAACGGAAGAAAGGCAACCTGACCATGATGGAATTAGACGGGGTGTTAGCCGAATTGGGAGAGCTGCGAAAGCCCCGCTGAACGACTCTCTCGGATCGACCAGAATGGCCCGCCAGTGGCGGGCCATTCGATTATCAACATTAGCCCGGAGCCCGAATTTTCGTTCTCCCACAGGATGAGGACAAGTCCGCTCCATCTCCTCGGGACAACAGCGGCTCAATGAAAAGCAAGATGGTTACAAAACGGGTTGGGTCCTACGGAGACTCTGCTGAACAGTCGGCCACAGAACCTACACCGGTCCTCTTCCCTTCATAAATGGCTGATCAGCAGCCTCAACCCGCCATTGGCGGGTTGTTTTTTTACCCCTTTGTTGCAACATCAAATTGCCGGGCCAAATCAGCAGGCAGCGGAACGCTTTTTCTTTTCTCCAGGTCGATCGTGACACTGGTTACCTCCGCGTCGGCCACTCGCTCCCCCTGGTCATTGACGATCTCATGTTCCAGTACATAGCTGGTTCGCCCCTTCTTGATAGGGCGGGTAAAAATCGTCAACTTTTCTCCTAAGCGGGCTTCCTTGCGATAGTTAATGTTGATATTGACCGTTACGGTTCCCACGTTCATATCGGTAAACACATCAAAAGGGAGTTGGCTTCGGTTGTACCAGTCCTCCCGGCTCCATTCCATGTACTCCAGGTATTTGGCATTGTTCACATGCCCCATCACATCGATCTCCGTCGGCCGAACTTCAATTTGTATGGATGTTTCCATGGGGGACCTCCCTCTCTGAATCGATCTGTAGATGAATGTTGTAAAACAGGATGGAATATTCTTTCGTACCCTTGACCTTATTCTACTATGGGGTCCATCCCGTGACCAGGCAGACGCTTTATTCACAGGTAAACCGGAGAAGCATGGTATCCGATGTACCCCGCCTCTTCACCTTGATAAATCCCTTCTTCTCATACAGCTGCCGGGCTGGATTACTCCGATCAACACTTAACGATAATCCGGCATAGCCGGCTGTTTTGGCCTGTTTCATCATGGTCTCCAACAATCGAGTCCCCCCGCCGGAACCACGATAGCCGGGCAGGATGGATAGGGTCAACTCCGGGATGTCCGGTGATACAAAACCATAGCCGGGGTCGTTCGCATCAAACAGTCGATGCCAGATCCCTCCCACGGATTCTCTTTCCTGTACCAGCACCCAGCCCCTGTCTCCTTTTCGCCCCCACCCTGTCAGATAATGAGCAATCTCTTTCTTTTCCAAGATCGTTTTTGATGGGGGTTTTTCTCCCGTGGAAACATAAATGGCATGATAAAGGCACTCCCACAAAAAAGGCACGTCCGCCTGTTCCGCTTCACGAATGTTTCTGATCATTGAACTCCTCCTCCCATACGGCAACTGTCTGTCCTTCAATCCCCTCATCCCTTTTTCATCCCTTCACAAAGCAAAAAACCGGAATAAAGACCATATTACATGAAAAAACCTATTGACATCTCGTCAGAAGAGTTTATCTTGTAGGTAAGGGAGTTTACTCCCGATCACAACCTTTTCCTTCGGAATGAAAGGAGGGCCCACGATGATCGATAGGATCCGCCACGCTTGGAAACAACCCGCCGGCCGCATGGAAGAAGAGCTGCCGGTACCTGCGGGGATCATCCCACACTTTTTGCTGAAGCGCAAGAAAAAAACGGCCCCCGTTAGCCAGGGGCCGAGCAGCCATGCAGCGCATAAAAATAATATCCACTGATTGTCATTCCATCACCACTGTATCAAAGAAGAGAAGCGCTGCCAACGCACCCCGGTCCCGGGGTGCTTTCTTATTACGCCATAATCCGGAAGTGAACCCCAGCTGGCAAATGAAGCGCCACTTTGTCTCTCAATATGATGCAAATACTGCCGAAAGCTCTCAATCCGATCCAACACGATCCCGCTTGATTGTCCCAAACAGCAGCAACCCCCGATCATTCGGGGGTTGCTTGTTGAAGCCTTTTGTTTGTTACTTGTTTACCATATGGATGGCGTTCCCCACAATTCCCTCGGCCGCTTCCATAAAGGTTTCCGGCAAGGAGGGATGGGCATGGATGGTAAGCGCAATATCCTCTGCATTGGCCCCCATCTCAATCGCCAGAACTACCTCGGAGATGAGACTGGCCGCTTCCGGTCCTACGATCTGGGCACCCAGAATCTGCTTCGTCTCTTTGTCGGCGACGACTTGGAAGAAACCGTCGGCTGCATCCAAGGAAAGGGCGCGGCCGTTGGCGGCAAAGGAGAAGCGGCTGACGCTGACGTCATATCCTTCCTCTTTCGCCTCTTTTTCGGTTAAGCCGGTATAGGCCAATTCCGGATCGGAGAAGATGACAAAGGGCATGGCCCGGTAATCCACTTCGCTGGGTTCCCCTGCGATCACTTCCGCCGCCACTTTTCCTTCATAGCTGGCTTTATGGGCCAACAGCGGCTGGCCGGCGATGTCGCCGATAGCAAAAACACGCTCGTTTTTGGTGCGCATTTGCTTGTCGGTGGGGATAAAACCGCGTTCATCCGCTTCTATGCCGGCATGTTCCAAGCCCAGTTCATCCGTATTGGGAGTGCGGCCGACAGACACCAGCACTTTGTCTGCCGAGTAGGATTTCTCTTCCCCTTTCACTTCCGCGGTAACGGTGACTCCGTTTCCGGAAGTGTCCGCCTTTTGCACCATGGCATTGGTTACCACCGTGACACCCAGCTTTTTCAGGTTCCGTTTCACCATGCGCACCATCGAGGGATCCGTACCCGGCAGCAAACTGTCGGTTCCTTCCAGGATGGTCACCTCAGCGCCCAATTTGGCGTAGGCGGTTCCCAACTCCAACCCGATGTAGCCGCCGCCGACCACGATCAGTTTTTCCGGGATCTCCTTTAAATTGAGTGCCTCGGTGGAGGAGATGATTTTCTCTCCGTCAAAAGGCAGCGAACGGATCTGGGTGGGACGGGAACCCGTCGCCAGGATACAATGGTTGAATTCGTAAGTGGTGCTGTTGCTCTCCGTGGCCACCTTTACGGTGTTCTCTCCGGAGAAGTAGACTTCCCCTTGGACCACTTCCACTTTGTTCCCTTTCAGGAGGGAAGCGACACCGCCGGTCAGCTTCTTCACCACTTCATCCTTCCACTGAATCGTTTTGGAGAAGTCCACGCGGACCCCTTCCACCTCGATTCCCATATGGGAAGCATTTTTCACCTTGTTTACTTCGTCTGCCGCATGGATCAAGGCTTTGGAGGGGATGCAGCCCCGGTTGAGGCACACCCCGCCCAGTTCCGCTTTGTCCACAAGCGTCACTTTTTTCCCCAGCTGCGCCGCCCGGATGGCGGCGACGTACCCGCCGGGGCCTCCGCCGACAACAAGCACGTCCACTTCCGTTGAAAAATCTCCTACTACCATAATCAGCTCATCTCCATCATCAAGAGTTTCGGGTTCTCCAGCAACTCTTTGACACGGTTCAGGAAGCGGGCTGCCACATCCCCGTCGATCAACCGGTGGTCGATGGACAGGGAGATGTTCATGATCGGCTTGATCACCACTTCACCGTCCACCGCCATGGGGCGGTCTGCCATTTTGCCCATGCCGAAAATGGCCACTTCGGGATAGTTGATGATCGGAGTGAAGAATTGCCCACCAAAGGATCCGATGTTGGTGATGGTGAAGGTACCGCCCTTCAACTCATCCACACCGGCTTTCCGATCCCGGGTGCGCGTCACCAAGTCGCGCATCTCATCTGCCAATTGGAAGATGGACTTTCGATCCACATCTTTTAAGACCGGTACCACCAGGCCGTCTTCCGTGGCCGTGGCGATCCCCATATTATAATACTTTTTGATGATGATTTCCTCTTTCTCATCATCGATCGAAGCGTTCAACGTGGGGAATTCACGCAGGGCTGCCACCAGTGCTTTCACAATGAAAGGCATGTAGGTCAGCTTGATGCCGCGCTGTTCCGCCATCGGCTTGGCCCATTTGCGCATTTCGATCATCTCGGAAGCATCCACTTCGTCCATGATCGTCACATGGGGAGCCGTATACACGCTTTGGGCCATCCGCTTGGCAATGGTTCGGCGCATCCCGCGAAGCGGAATCCGTTCTTCGTTCCCTTGCGGAACATGGGTGACCGCTGCGGGAGCCGCTTCTTCCTTCGGTTCGGCGACAGGAGATTCTTCCACCCGCTCCGGCTGCGTCTCTTTCTGCTGGGTGCCGCCTGCTTGGAAGTTTTCCAAGTCTTCAAAGGTGATGCGGCCCCGTGGACCCGTTCCTTCCACCTGTGTGAGTTCCAGGCCGAGCTCCCGTGCTTTTTTGCGGACAGAAGGCATGGCCAACACCTGTTTACCCGATACAGCAGCAGGGGCAGCAGGCGCTTTATCTTTCTTCGCTTCCGCCGGTGCAGAATCCTGGTCGGCGGCGCCTTCTTCTTCCGTAGGTTCATCCACCGTGTCGTCTCCGTCCCCGGTGTCAAATACCGCCAGTACGGAGCCTACTTCCACCACTTCGCCTTCATCGGCGTTCAGCTTTTTGACGGTACCCGTCACCGGGGAGGGGATTTCCACCACGGCTTTGTCTGTTTGCACTTCTGCGAGCACATCGTCTTCGTTGATGGAGTCGCCTTCCTTCACATAGAACTTCACGATTTCGCCTTCGTGGATCCCTTCACCCACGTCTGGCAGTTTAAATTCGAATGCCACGACTCAAGAAACCTCCTTTCGATTAAAAGTCCAGAGTTTTGTAGATACCAGCACAAATCCGGTCCACCGTAGGCAGATATTCATCCTCGATGGCGGTCAACGGATACGGGGTGTCAAACCCGGTTACACGTTCCACCGGCGCTTCCAGGGAGAGAATCGCTTCTTCGTGGATGCGGGCGGATAGTTCGGCACCGACGCCGCCGGTCTGGGCTGCTTCGTGGACGATAACAGCGCGATGGGTTTTGGTCACGGAGCCGATAATCGTTTCCAGATCAAAGGGAGAAATCGTGCGCAGATCGATCACTTCTGCTTTTACGCCCCGTTCTTTCTCAGCCTGAGCCGCCGCTTTTTCCGCTACATGTACCATCGAACCGTAGGCGATCAGGGTCACGTCGGAACCTTCCCGGACCACGTTGGCTTTGCCCAGCGGCACGGTGTACGCTTCCTCCGGCACGTCGGCTTTGATGGAGCGGTACAGTTTCATCGGTTCGTAAAAGATAACCGGATCATCGTCCCGGATGGCGGAGATCAACAAGCCTTTGGCGTCATAGGGGGTGGAGGGAACCACCACTTTCACCCCGGGACTGTGAAGGAACAACGCTTCCAGACTGTCGGAGTGCATTTCCGGGGTTTTCACGCCGCCGCCGTAAGGGATGCGGATCGTGATCGGAGCGGTAAAACGCCCCCCGGACCGCATGCGGATCCGGGCCGCTTGCGTAGAGATTTGGTCCATGCACTCATAGACGAAACCGGCAAATTGGATCTCGGGAACCGGACGGAAACCATGATTGGCAAGACCGATTGCCGTACCGATGATGGCGGACTCGGCGAGGGGGGTATCAAACGAACGTTTCTCGCCAAAGTCTTGATACAGGTCGGCGGTCGCGCGGAAAACGCCACCATTGACCCCTACGTCTTCACCCATTACGATTACGTTTTCATCCCGTTCCATCTCAACGCGGAGCGCATGATTGATGGCTTGAATCAAAGTCATGGTGGCCATGATTATTTGCCCTCCTTCCAGGAGAGGTATTCATCTTTTTGCTTTTTGAGGAGCGCAGGAGTCTCGGCGTAGAGATCGTCGATCAATTCGGCTACGGTGCCCTTCGGCGCTTTCTCCACCTTTTTGATCGCTTCGTTCATCTCGTTGAGAACTTCCTCTTTGACGCGCTCTTCTTCCTCATCCGTCCAGAGCCCCTTGGAATCCAGATACTGACGGAACCGTTTGAGGGGATCCCGTTTGGAAGCCCAGTCTTCTTCCTCTTCCTTCGTACGGTAACGACCCGGGTCGTCACCAGCCATGGTGTGGGGACCCACGCGATAGGTGACGGCTTCGATCAGAGTCGGTCCTTCCCCTTTGCGGGCACGGTCGGCCGCTTTCTTGGTCACCTCATAAACCGCCAACGGGTCATTGCCGTCGACACGAATGCCGGCCATGCCGTAAGCAATCGCTTTCTGAGCAATCGTCTCGGAGCGCATCTGTTTATGCACCGGCACACTGATGGCATACTGGTTGTTTTGACAGAAGAAAATAGCGTTGGCATCGTAAACCGCAGCAAAGTTGAGGCCTTCATGGAAGTCCCCTTCAGAGGTCGCCCCGTCTCCGAAAAAGGCGATCGCCACATGATCTTCCTCCCGCAAACGGAAAGCCCAACCGGACCCGGCGGCATGTAGAACATGAGCGGCAATGATGATCTGCGGCGGATAGGCGTTTACACCCTCCGGCGTTTTCATGCCGGTAATCTGACCGCGGGAATTAAGGAAAACATTTTCCATCGGCAGGCCATGATACATCGCGGTTCCGACATCACGATAACTGGGATACAGCATGTCACTTTTTCGAAGGGCTGCCATGGATGCGATCTGACACGCTTCCTGACCAGCCATCGGGGCATAAAAGCCCAGGCGTCCCTGACGGTTCAACTTGATGGAACGACCGTCAAAGGTGCGGATTCTCAACATCCAACGGTAAATGTCCTTCAACTCATCGTCGGAGAGATCCGGAACTTGTTGCCCTTCAACAATTTCACCGTCCTGGTTCAGGATTTGGAACATTTCCGAACCCTGTTTCAACTCCATCACTTTGGGCACAATTGCACACCTCACTTCTTGTGGTGGGTCCCTCACGGGGCTGAAATCTCGTTCATCCCTTTATCCTGCCAATTTCACCCGACGCCCATGCGAATTCGGGGGAAATGCCGGATAAGCCGGAAGCAAACGGTCTCAATGGTACGTTCCCGACACGCGAAGAGCAAAAACTTCTTCCCGCGACCAACGAACAGACAAAAATGGCTCCTTTTTACAAAATGAAGCCGCTGAGCCCCGGTTTGGTGACAATCTTTACATTTGCATGATACACCCCACAAAAAACCTCGTCAATACCAGTAAAATTCAAGATGTTTCCTATGTAAAGCAACGATACTACAGGTTATAGTACAGATCGGAATAAGTCATTATAACAGATGAAACGCTTTTCGGCTTGCTGTTCAAAACAGAAAAGGGGACAGAAAAAAACCGCTATCCCAGGGACAGCGGTTCTCGATATCATTCGTAAGATCAACGATCACGGGCGTTCTCTTTCACTTCCTGCGGTACGGTAACCGACTCCGTCGATTCACCGGCATAGGACATAATCATGTTTTGTTCCAGTGTTACAGAACCTTTTTCCAATGGAATTTCCCAGACGGTCAAATGATCGATCTGTGTCGGCATAAACGTCTCCTTGTCCACTGAGATCCGCCTATTGACCTGAACCAGGCGGGCATCCCGATCTGCCAGAGGGAGCCCGATTTCCGCCCAGGACGGTTCCAGTTCTTTTCGTATTTTTTTGTAATCGTCACCCAGTTGTTTTTTCAAGCCTTCTTCCGATAGATTCATTTCCAGTACATAGGATTCCTCTTCCGCTGTCATACGGACACCCTCGCCGCCATTGGATTGCTTTTCCAATACCAATCGAAGCTGTTTTAACGATTCAGTGGGTAGCGGTGTTTGTCCCTGGCCCTCTCCAAAGGACGGTCCTTTTGTCCGCATCCAGTCCCCTTGATCCATTCGGTTATACCAAACACCCTCTGATAGGTAGGTTTCCATGGGCACGGTATCGGTATCCGTATTCATATACCCTTTCAAATGAATGCCAAAGGGATCCCGTGCCAGATGCAATCCCGCGTTAAAATCCATCGAGGCCGTTTCCATTTTCCCGTCCTGGGCCAGCCGAAGATTTTGGTCACCTGCCACATCATAACGGACACCCTTGATGTCCATCATCGACTCTTCCGCATTCTGAAGGATTTCCATGGCGGGCGGGGTTGGACGATCCGCTTCCGCCTTCGCCTGACCCGACTCTTCCGGTTCAGCGCCGCCAAACAGAGAACAGCCTGTAATCATGACCAAAAAAATCAACAACAAACATAAGTGTAGCGGTTTTTTCATCGGACAGTCCCCTTTCCGCAAACCATAACCATATAAAAACACCGGACCATAACGGCCGATCGACTATTTTCGACCTTTCTCCCGCTATCAGCATACCCGGCACACCAAAAAACCGCAACCTATTCAGGGTTACGGTTCGTTTCTTGTATGGTTATAAACGAGGATCGTTTAATAAACGTTGCAATTCTTCTTTATGGTTGGACTCATCGGCCACCATATCTTCCAGCTCAATCTTGAGGCCGTATTGACGTGCTTTTTCCGCCTGATCAATCCGTTCCATATATCGCTTGATGGTAGCCTCTTCATCCGCAATTGCATTTTCCAGCATTTCTCTCACATCGGCCGCTTGCTTCACTTCTGTCGGTTTCACTACCGGTACGCCTCCCAGGGAAGCGATTTTCTCCGATAGATAACTGGCATGCTTCATTTCATCCTGGGCTTCCGATTCAAAGAAAGGCTTCAACACCGGACGAGCCAAGCCGTAAACCACGGCGGCGTTGTAGGTGTAAGTGATCACGGCAGCATACTCATACGCCAAATCTTCGTTCAAACCATCAATCAGCGCTCGGATCTCCTGATTCAATGAAACCTCTCCTTTCCAAACGATGCGGTTCATCCTCGGTATCTATTTTCCCGGCCCATACTAGAATCAAACTTGGGATCCTCCACCCGTGGTGTATAATGAGTGCAGACTGGTTGTTAAAGGATGGTTGCTGATGCACGTATCGAACCGCATATCTAAACCTATTCCCCTGATCTGGGGGGACAAGCGTTATCATACATGGAACCACCATCTGCGCACCCGATTCGGAGAAAAGATCTTCAAGGTGCCCCTGGACGGTGGATTCACCTGTCCCAACCGGGACGGCACTGTCGCATCCGGCGGGTGCACGTTCTGCAGTCCGCGTGGTTCCGGAGATTTTGCCGGTGACCGGCGACAGGACCTGGTCGAACAGTTTCAGCGGGTAAAAGAGCGTCTTCATCAAAAATGGCCCCAGGCCAAATATCTGGGTTACTTCCAGGCATTCAGCAACACCTACGCCCCTGCCGAAGAACTGCGGCCCATGTACGAGTGCATTTTGGAACAGGAAAATGTGGTTGGCCTTTCCATCGCCACCCGTCCGGACTGCTTGCCGGAGGATGTGCTGGATTTGCTGGAAGAACTGAACGAACGAACCTATCTGTGGGTGGAATTGGGTTTGCAAACCGTTCATGATTCGACCTCGGATTTGATCAACCGCGGCCACGATTATGCGTGTTTTCTGGAAGGGGTCGCCAAACTGAGAGAGCGAAACATCCGTACATGCGCCCACATTATTTACGGATTGCCGCAGGAGACCGAGGAGATGATGTTGGAAACAGCGCGTGCTTGTGCCGGTATGGATATTCAGGGAATCAAGATTCACTCTCTCCACCTTTTAAAAAAGACGCCCATGGTCCGGCAATATCGGGAAGGACTGCTCCAGTTCCTGGATCGGGAGACGTATGTGCGCCTGGTGGTGGACACACTGGAAATGCTGCCGCCGCAGATGGTGATCCATCGGGTGACGGGGGACGGTCCGCCGGATTTGATGATCGGTCCCATGTGGAGCACAAAAAAGTGGGAGGCGCTGAACGCCATCGACGACGAACTGGAGCGGCGCGGGTCCTGGCAGGGGAAAAAGTGGTCTCCTTCCACACCGTCACTTCTGCCGGCGTGGGCGGGTGAGAAGCCCTGATGCTTCCTGGCATTTTAGAGCAAACCCACGAGTGGGTGTCCGAACGATTGCCTACAGGTGGGACAGCTGTCGACGCCACAATGGGAAACGGTCACGACCTCCGCTTCCTGGCCGATCATGTAGGGAACGCGGGACGTGTATTCGGTTTCGACATCCAGGAGGAGGCGGTCACGCGAAGCCGACTTCGCTTGGAAAAAGAGTCCCTCGCCCACCGTGTCGTCCTTTTCCACGACAGCCACGAAAAGATGAAACACCATTTATACAGCCAAGGCGTGCTCCATATTGATGCTGCCATGTTTAATCTAGGCTACCTCCCTCATGGCGACCCGGCCATTACGACTCAACCGGAAGCCACGCTGGATGCCATGCGGCAAGCAGCGGAGATGCTCCACCCCGGTGGAATCCTGACCGCTGTCCTTTACACGGGTCATCCCGGCGGACAAACGGAAGCGGATCGGGTGTTGATGTGGTTGGAAGAGCTGGATCCGAAACAGTATCAGACGGTTCGCTATCAAATCCTCAACCGGGAACATGCACCCCTATTAACGGCAGTATGTAAGCGTTAAAGGGTATGGACCGGATGTTCCGGCTCATGACTTCGTGAAAAAGAAAAAGCTTAAAAAGCCAGAATCCCCGGATACCGTTGGGGATTCTGGCTTTTTATTATATTTATTATGGGAGATCTCCAGGAGGGGAGATCGACTCCTCAAAGGGCCCTTTAAACGGCATCACACCCTTTCTGTAGATCAGCCGTCATCCCCAACGTTGCAATACGTGCTCAATCCGGTCAAAATCATTGGAATAGATAATCACCTTAACAGCCCCCCGATTGGGCAGATCCTCCAAGGGAATGGAAACGGTAAATTCAACCCGTGTGAATTCCCCTTCGTCTTCAGGAACATTCACCTGTCCCGTATTCCACTTTCGTTCTCCCCTTCCGTCAGCGATTATGACATCATAATAAAACTGCCCCATGGATGAATGAGTGCTTACCTCGATGTAGTAATTCCCGGAAGTACCCTCCGTAAGGGAAGTGATATCCCAGAAGCTGTCGTTGCTGGGAGTATCGGCCCACCAATTATATTCGTCCAGCTCTTCCTCAGGCGATGACGGAGACGAATCCGGTGAGTCGCTGTTACCGGATGAATCGGACAACTCCTTTTGAACATACGTAGCGCTGTCTGGCGCTTTATCCGCGGACTCCACCCCTTCGGCCGCTGTCTTTTGCGAATCGTACGATAGATAAATGCCGATAAAAGCGAACAACAACAATGCCGCTGCCACCGCCAGGATCCACTTCTTTTTCCCTTCAAGTTGCATGATTTTCTTCTTTAACAAGTGTAAATCCAACGGCGCTTTCCATCGGGTAACCGTATGATTCTCCTTCCCAGAGTCCAGATGACTCTTTTGCCTCACGGTCTCCCCTGTCGCTGCGGATTGCTTTTTCTCCAATGGCTGGCCATTTAAAAAAGCCTTTAGATCGGCAATCATTTCATCCGCTGATTGGTACCGACCCGACGGATCTTTTGCCATCGCCCGGAAGATCACTTGACACAACGGTTCCGGGATCTCCGGCCGAATCGTCCGGGGATCCGGTGTCGGATCCTGTATGTGTTTCAGGGCGATGGCGATCGCCTCATTACTCTCGAAGGGGAGACAACCCGTCACCATCTCGAATAACACGACACCCAGGGAATACAGATCCGACGTGCGGCTCGTTTTCGTACCCTTAGCCTGCTCCGGTGAGAAATAATGAACCGACCCCATCACGTATCCAGTCTGGGTGATGGCAGAAGCGCGTGACAGACGAGACACGCCGAAATCAGTCACTTTATAACGTCCGTCTCGAGTAGACATGATATTGTGGGGCTTCACATCACGATGAATAATTCCGTTTTTATGGACATGTCTCAAACCCTCCAGAATCTGTAGGGAGATCCGGGCCGCTTCCTCGGCTGGGATGAAACCTGCCGATCGGATCTTCTCCATCAGACTTTCGCCCTGGATGAATTCCATCACCATGTAGTGGGTGTCCCCTTCGCAACTGACATCGTACACATTGACGATGTTGGGATGGGACAAGCTTCCTGCAGCCCTGGCTTCTCGATGAAATCGACGGATAAAGTCCTGGTCGTGACTGAGGGAATCGTTCATCACTTTTATCGCAACACGGCGCTTCAGCATCCGGTCGATGGCCAGATAGACCACCGCCATCCCGCCGCCGCCGACGCGTTGGATGACTTCGTACCGTCCTCCCAGCGTTTTGCCCTCCAAGACCATCACCCTTTCTCCTTCCGACATCCATGAACGTTTCCATCCCTATCCGTTTGGATGATAAAAAAACTGCTAACCGAACATCGATCAGCAGCTCGGACTTCACCATCAATCCCACTGTTCCAACAAGTGTTCCACTTCATCTGCCGCGCTTGAAAAGATGACGATCTTGATCAACCCACGACTAGGAATCTCTTCCGCCGGAACGGAAACCCCGAAGCTAACGGCGGTGTATTCTTCCTCAGAGTAGGGAACCGGCACCTGACCGGTTTTTATTTTTCGCTTTCCTTTTCCGTCCGAGACAAACACCTCGTAGGAAAACTGGCCCTCCACACTGGTGTTTAAGCTGACGTTGTAATTGCCGCGTGATCCGGTTTTATTGATATTGCGGAAACTACTGTTTTCATTGTACCCCTGAGGCTTGTCCACCCACCAGTCGTATTCGTCTGGTTCCTCCTGTTGAGACGGCGTTTGTGAGGAATCAGAGGATCCGGGGGACCCGGGTGAAGACGAACCTTCCCCGGGCGCCGGTTCACTGGAATCGGCGGAATCATCGGGATTGACCGCCTCCTCATCCGGCTCTTCGGATCCGGCTCCTCCGTTCTCCGTCTCCTCTCCTTCCGGGTATCCATCTTCGGCAGCGGATTCCTGAAAATCACCCAATAAACCATAACTTATCCCTGCTAACAGCAATAAAGCCGCCGCCACCGCCAGGATCCATCGTTTCTTCCCACTTCGTTTTTTTCCTTTTCTCCCTGTGAGACGAGATTCCATGAGAGGATCCGTTTTCCGGGAAACCGTCTCCTGTTCCCATTCTTCCGGGGGGTTCTGGTGACCGGTTCCTTGATCGCGTTCCCGCTCCCAGACGCCCCCGGCTGCCGCTGGTGCACTGGTGGCGCCCAGCGGTTGTCCTCCCAAAAAAGCCTTCAGGTCGGCGATCATTTCCTGTGCCGATTGATATCGATCCTGAGGATCTTTCTCCATCGCGCGGAAGATAACTTGACACAGGGGCTCCGGCAGTTCGGGACGGATGGTTCGGGGATCCGGGACCGGTTGCTGCAGGTGCTTTAACGCTATGGCGATGGCCTCATCGCTGTCAAACGGCAATCGGCCTGTCACCATCTCATACAACACCACGCCCAAGGAATACAGATCGGACGCACTGCTGGTCTCCGCTCCCTTAGCCTGTTCCGGTGAGAAATAATGAACCGAGCCCATCACAGACCCCGTCTGCGTGATGGTGGAAGCTCGGGCTAAACGGGAAACCCCGAAATCCATCACCTTGTAACGCCCATCGTGAGTAGCCATGATATTGTGAGGCTTCACATCACGATGAACGATCCCGTTTTCATGAGCATGCCCCAACCCTTCCAAGATTTGAATCGCGATATGAGCCGTCTCTTCAGCTGGAATAAAGCCCCTCGATTCAATGGTTTCCATGAGGCTGGTACCCTTGATTAATTCCATCACCATGTAATGCGTGTCGCCTTCTCGACCCACATCGTACACATTAACGACGTTAGGATGGGATAAACTCCCGGCAGCCTTCGCTTCCCGATGAAATCGACGGATAAAGTCCTGATCATGGCTGAGGGAATCATTCATCACTTTGACCGCGACACGGCGCTCCAACATCTGGTCGATGGCCAGATAAACCACCGCCATCCCGCCGCCGCCGACGCGTTGGATGATCTCGTACCGCCCACCCAACCGCTTTCCTTCCACCAGCATCCACCTTTCTTGCATATGCACTTTCAATACCAGTCTGGCCTCGGCCACTTTCGTTCCCGGGTCTCGCTATGCACTCATAGAAGCACAAGTCTCGCCACGGTCACTTTCGTTCCCGGGTCTCGCTATGATTCGTAACCCGGAGGATTCCCCTGAACAAAGGGTGGTGCTTGCTTTTTGATTCTATCATTTTGTCCCAATTCAAAAAACAATCAATTTGCCTCCATAATAAAAAACACCTTCCGAAATAAACGGAAGATGTCCCTTTATCCAAGCGACTGAACGTTCAGCGCCCCTTCTTTTGTTTGGCCGCCAACGCGCTCAAACGCTCTTCGCTACTTTTCATCCACTTTTTCATCATGTCCTCGAAATCCGGCGCACCTCCGCGTCCGCGGCGTCCGCGAGGTCCACGGGGACGGTCGTCGCTGAGCGCTTTGATGGAGAGGGAGATCTTCCCTGAGGAATCGATGGAAAGCACCTTGGCCTTAACGGTGTCTCCAACGGACAATTCATCCTCCACCTTCTCCACAAACTTGGTGGAAATTTGAGAGATATGGATGAGGCCCGTCTCCCCCGATTCCAATTTGACGAAAGCCCCGAAGGGTTTAATCGCGACGACTTCTCCGCTCACGACGGATCCTTCCGCTAGCTGACTCATTCAAACACTCCCGCTAAGGTATTCATTCTGTATGAAGATACCACTTATTGAGGATGAAGTCAATGGGAGAACAACCCAAAGCTCTACTCCTTACTGATGAATTCCCCCTATTGTTTTCAACAAAACCTCCAATGTGTTATACTTTTTCTGTTGGAATGTACCAATATGAACGCTAATCATATGAATAAGGTAACGCAAAGGAAAGGATGGACCGATGGATACCGAGGTATTTGTAAGCGGTTCGGTGAGCGGATCCTTTCATGGAACCGTTCACAACAATTTGTCCACTTCTCAATTGATTGAACAAGCCCTTCATCGCAAAGAAGGAAGATTAACGTCCACGGGCGCGTTTATGGCCACTACCGGAAAGTACACCGGCCGTTCCCCCAAGGACAAGTATCTCGTGGACGAACCAGCGGTCCACCATCATATTGACTGGGGCAGTGTCAATCGCCCGATGGAGCCTGCTGTCTTCGACCACCTGGCAACAGCCGTGCAGCAATATCTGGCGAACAAAGATGTCTTCATTTTTGACGGTTTTGCGGGAAGCGACCGTAAACACCGTCTCCCACTCCGGGTGATTAATGAATACGCTTGGCACAATCTGTTTGCCCGCCAGCTATTTGTCCGACCGACAGAGGAGGAGTTTGCCCGTCACCAACCGGAATTTACCGTGATCAGTGCTCCCGGTTTTCTGGCGGATCCAAAGAGGGATGGAACCCGGTCGGAGACGTTTATCGCCGTTAGCCTGGAACGCCGCATCATCCTGATCGGCGGCACCCAGTACGCCGGTGAGATGAAAAAGTCCATTTTCAGCGTGATGAACTATTTGTTGCCGGATCAAGGTGTCCTTCCCATGCACTGTTCAGCCAATCGGGGTACCAATGGTGATACCGCCCTCTTCTTCGGATTGTCGGGAACGGGAAAAACCACCCTGTCCGCCGATCCGGACCGACAACTGATCGGAGACGATGAACACGGTTGGTCGGACACCGGTGTTTTCAACATCGAAGGCGGATGTTACGCCAAGTGCATCGGTCTGTCGGAGGAGAAAGAACCGCAGATCTGGAATGCCATCCGGTTCGGAACGGTACTGGAAAACGTGGCTCTCGACGAACGGGGGGTAGCGGACTACAGCAGTTCCGTATATACGGAGAATACCCGTGCCGCCTATCCGGTGGACTATATTCCCGGTGCACGCATCCCCGGAGTAGGCGATCATCCGGAAACCATCCTGTTTTTAACCGCAGACGCCTTTGGAGTCCTTCCCCCGATCGCCAAACTAACACCGGAACAAGCCATGTATCATTTTTTATCCGGCTACACCAGTAAGCTGGCTGGAACAGAGCGGGGAGTAACCGAACCGGAAACCACCTTTTCCACCTGCTTCGGCGCCCCCTTCCTGCCACGACCGGCCCGGGTGTACGCCGAGATGCTCGGGGAAAAAATAGCCCGCCACCAATCCCGGGTTTACTTGGTCAATACCGGCTGGTCCGGCGGCCCCTACGGGACCGGGCAACGGATGAAACTGGCCTACACCCGTGCCATGGTGAAATCCGCCCTGAATGGCAGTCTGGATCAGGCCGGATTTACCCCCGACACGGTGTTTGGCATTCACATTCCCGATTCGTGCCCCTCAGTGCCGTCGGACATCCTGCAGCCCCGCCGAACCTGGGATGATCCCGACGCTTATGATCGAAAGGCGCGGGAACTGGCTCTTCGCTTTCAGGAAAATTTCCGGAGGTTCACCGATGTAGGAGACGCCATCCGGAATGCAGGACCACGCATATAACACTTTCTTTACCGTCCATTCGGGACGGTATTTCTATTTTTTCTGCGGTTTCAAATGACGATTCGTCCCGTCACCGTTGACTTGCTATTTTGTTGCAAGGGGGATGGAAGCACGGATCCGGAGCTTTTGCAAAATAGAACAAAGCCAGCGGTTCCATCGCTGGCTTTTCTATTCCCGCCATTGATTACAAATCCCTTACGCCGCGGATTTGGCGGTGTCTGCCTCCAAATCCTTCTTCAACAGCCACAAGAGCAAGGCGGTTACGGCCATCCCCGCTGCCAAGGCCAGGACGAACATCCCCAGATTGCCGACGGCATTAGGGATCGGCAGGACGAAGATACCGCCATGGGGTGCGCGTAAGGTGCTCCCCAGGCCCATAGCCAATGCGCCTGTCACTGCAGAGCCGGCGACACAAGCCGGAATCACACGGAAGGGATCTGCTGCGGCAAAGGGAATCGCTCCTTCGGTGATAAAGGAGAGTCCCAGGATACCGGCTGCTTTGCCCGCTTCCCGCTCCTCCCGGTTAAACTTGCGCTTGGCCGCCAGGGTGGCCAGCCAGATGCCCAGGGGCGGAGTCATACCCGCCGCCATGACGGCGGCCATCGGACCGTAGATCTCGCTTCCCAGCAGCCCGACACCAAAGGTGTAGGCCGCCTTGTTGACGGGGCCGCCCATATCGACAGCCATCATCGCTCCCAGCAGAAGTCCCATCAGGGCAGCGTTGCCTGTGCCCAAACTTTGCAGCCAGCCGGTCATGGCGTCCATAACCCCTTTGATCGGGGTTCCGATCACGTACAACATCAACAATCCAACCGCCAGCGTCGCCAACAGCGGAATGATCAAAATCGGCTTCAACCCTTCCAAGTTTCGGGGCAAACGAATATGGTCTTTCATCCAACGGGCCAAATAACCGGCGAGAAAACCAGCGATAATCCCACCGAGGAAACCGGCCCCGGTATGGGAAGCCAGCATTCCGCCGACCAATCCGGGGGCCAGCCCTGCCTTGTCGGCGATGGAGAAAGCAATGAACCCGGCCAACACCGGCACCATGAGAGCGAAAGCACTTCCACCGCCGATCAGCATCAGATTGGCGGCCAGAGAGCCCTCTTCTTCGGCGGCGTTAATGCCAAAGGTGAAAGAGAGGGCGATGATCAGGCCCCCGGCCACCACCAAGGGAATCATGAATGAGACTCCGTTCATCAAGTGTTTGTAAAAACCGACGCGGGATTCTTTTTTCACTTGGGGGATGGGATCGGAATCATCCTTCTCCTCTTTAGCCTCAACCGGTGACGCTTTTTGCTCCAACGCTTCCTCGATCAATCGCTCCCCTTCTTTGATGGCTTCCCGCAAGGCCACCCGCAAGACCGGTTTACCGGCAAACCGCTCCTCTTCAGCATCCACGTCGGATGAAAGGATAATAGCATGGGCCTCGCGTATGTCCTCATCGGTTAAGCGGTTTTCCACTCCGGTCGCCCCGCGGGTCTCCACTTTGATCTCGATACCTTTGGCTTTTGCCGCCTTCTGCAGGGATTCGGCCGCCATATAGGTGTGGGCGATCCCTGTCGGACAACCGGTCACCGCGATCAACTTCTTCATCACAAACCCTCCTTTTTGTTTCTCCTTTTCCGTTCATCGGTCCCACCGTTGCAATGCCACCCGTTTAACCCAGCGATTCACCTCCTCAAAAGTACCGAACTGGGTACCCGGTTTGGATGCGGCAAGGGCTCCGGCAGCGGTAGCCCAGCGGGCAATTTCCTCCGGGGACATGGAACGGGACAATCCCCAAACGAGCCCCGCTACCATCGCATCACCGGCACCGACGGGGTGGGCGTCGGCAACCGCCGGCGGCCGGCTTCGGTAAATCCCCTCTTCTGTCACAAACCATGCGCCGTCGGCACCAAGGGAAACCACCACCCATTCCACTCCCTTTCGCAACCAGCCGCAGGCGGCTTCCAACAGATCGTCGTCCCCTCGGATCGGCTTTCCCAGCCAACCTTCCAACTCGTCACGGTTGGGCTTTACTACAGTCGGAACCGCTTTCAGGCCCTCCTGCAGCGCTTCCCCGGACGTATCCAATACCACCGGTTTGTCCCGGGAACGGGCTTCGCGGATCAAATGATAATACCAATCTGACGGGGATCCAGGTGGGAGGCTGCCGGAAAGAACCACCCAGGAAGTCATTTTCAGCCATGATCGATATTGTTCCATCAATCGATCCATCTCGCTTGCTCCCACAGTAAAACCCGGTTCATTCAAGTCGGTAACCCGGCCCGCTTTCGACTCCATGATCTTGAGATTGGTACGAGTCTCTCCCTCCACCTCCACAAAAGAGGCGGGAATACCCCGATCCTGCAGACGACTGATCAGTGTGCCTCTGTCTTGTTTGCCGATCCAGCCTGCAGCCAACGAATCGCCTCCCCACAACGTCAACGCGCGGGCCACATTGATTCCTTTTCCGCCGGGGTCCACACGGACCGATTGTGCCCGGTTTACCTCCCCCCGTGTCAGCGCAGGCAAGGTGATCATTTTATCCAGTGCCGGGTTTAATGTAACCGTTAATATATGCACAGCATCACTCACGCCAAAATCACCTCCACCCCGTGCTCCTCAATGGCCCTTACCGTCTCCTTCGATGCTCCCGTATCCGTCACCAGACGATGGACCGCCTGGACCGGCGCCACGCGGGCAAAGGACATCTGTCCCAGTTTGCTGGAATCACAGAGCAGCACCACCTCCCTCGCCGACCGGATCATCCATTGTTTCATCCGTGCTTCCATCAGGTTGGGGGTGGTAAGCCCCCGTTCCGGATGGACTCCGTTCATACCCAGAAACAGACGGTCTACATGTATCGATTGCAACACCTGTTCCGCAAACGGCCCCACCAGGGACTGCGTCCCCGGACGTACCGTCCCGCCCGTGCTGATCAGTTCGAGGCTTTCCACAGACGAAAGCGTTTGCAAAACAGGGTTGGAGTTGGTTACCACCTTCACTCCCGGGATAGGAGGCAACAACCGGGCCAAAGCCAGAACTGTGGTTCCCGAATCCAAGAACAGTGTCTCACCGGATTGAATCATCGCTGCCGCTTTCTGAACAATCCGTTCCTTTTCCCCGGCAAAAGAGGACTCTTTTTCCAGCATGCTGGGCTCAAACGCTGTATCCGGTCGATTGGACAACGCTCCCCCATGTGTCCGGCGCAACAACCCTTCTTGCTCCAGTTCCTTCAGGTCCCGCCGGATCGTCACCTCCGACACACCGAACGCCTCACTCAACTCTCCCACGGAAGCACGATCCTGTTGCTCAATATAGTGCAGAATCTGATGTTTTCTCTCTTCAGCAAACATGGATCTGATCACTCTCTTTTCGTTTTTCATTCATTTATGATTATATATGATCGATTACGATCATACAAGAAACCACTTCTTCCCTTCGTCACAACGATCCGCTTGAAATCAACGGTTGAAATTGCTATGATCAGCAAAGTGATTACCTCTAGGAAGGGTTAAAAAACCATGAAGCGACCGATTATCATCGGAGTCGCCGGCGGGAGTGGTTCCGGTAAAACCACTGTCGCCCGCAATATCTGCGAACGCTTTTCCGACTCCGTCGCCCTGATTGAGCAAGATGCTTATTATAAAGACCAAGCCCATCTTCCTCTGGAAGAACGGGTCAAGACGAACTATGACCACCCGCTGGCTTTCGACAATGAGCTATTGATTCAGCATCTGCATCAACTGCTTCGACGGGAACCGATCGAAAAGCCAGTGTACGATTACTCCTTGCATACCCGTGCACCCAAAAGGGTGACCATCCACCCCAAGGATGTCATCATTATGGAAGGGATTCTGATCCTGGAAGACGAAGGACTGCGGGAAATGATGGACATCAAGGTCTTCGTCGACACAGATGCCGATGTCCGCATCTTACGCCGGTTGGAACGGGACATGAAAACGCGGGGGCGTAGCCTCGACTCCGTCATACAGCAGTATCTCACCGTCGTCCGTCCTATGCATCAGCAGTTTATTGAACCCAGCAAGCGATACGCCGATCTGATCATTCCCGAAGGGGGCTACAACCAGGTGGCGGTCGATCTCTTGGTCAACCAGATTCGGACCATCGTTTCCCAAAATGCCCGCCCTTTCCATTAACGCTCGTTTTCCCAGGGAGATTCTCCATAGGATTGGATTGTTGCCCCCTGTTACCGGGATGGCTCAACCGATTCAGCTGCCTCCTCTTTTCCGGGTTCCTCGCCCTGCTCCATTTCACTCCCGTTTGGCTGTGGGTCATCCTGCTCGCATGGGTCGTCCTGGCCTATTGGGATAGAGGAATCGTACGCGTATCCAACCGCAAGGAGGACGGGGCATGTTCCTATCCGACAGCCGGGTAGAAAAATGGGTTACACCTAACCTGCCAGATTCCACACACCAGCTTGTTTAAGTGAACCAAAAAACACCGGTGATAAATCCGGTGTTTTTCAAATTCCGATTATTTGTCCATCCTGCGGACCGTTTCATACACTTTCAAACGTGCCACCACCGCTCGGAGCAGGGAAAGGTCGGTATCCGGTCCGGTCAGGTCAAGCAGGGATCCATGAAGATGGTCCACTTCAACGGCAGTTCCCTTTTCCATATCCCGCAGCATGGAGGATTTCATCGATGGTTCCAGTTCCACCAGTGTTCGCCAAACCTCCTCCCTGAGTGACGGCACCAGCTCCGGTTCCCGAACAGAGGCTGCGGTGACAATATCAGAAAACAACCGGGAGAGACTCGCCAACCCTGACGCAGTTTCTCTCACCGGTCCGATCGCGCTTCCCATCAAACTGGTAATTCCGCTGAAGGTGGCGATAAACAAGTATTTTTTCCATACCTCCCGGCGAATGTCGTCCGAGCGTCGCACCTCTGCCCGGACCCCGGCAAATGTCTCGTCTAGGCGGTGCAGCCATTTTTGCTGTCCATCGGTCAGTGCTCCATAGAATAGATCGTGACGCTCACTGTATTGTTCCACCTCACCCTGGGCGTTTAAGGTGGTTTCGATAAAACACAATCCGCCCAGAACCCGTTCTTCCCCGAAGACTTCCCGCAGACGATCCAGATGGATGACGCCGTTGAGCAAAGGCAGGATCCGCGTCTCTTCGCCGATATAAGGTTCCAAGTCCCTGATTGACGCCTCCAGGTAATACGCTTTTACCGCCAGCAGCACCAGATCAAACGGGTCGGCCGCTTCACCGGAAACGACAGTGGAAACCGCTTCCCGCCAATCGCCGTGAACGCTGCGGATGACCAGCCCTCGTTCTTTTAGTTCCTGCCGGCGGCGCTCCCGTACCAAAAATGTGACATCCCTTCCCGCCTCAGCCAAACGCCCGCCAAAATATCCGCCAACGGCACCGGCTCCCACCACCAATATTCGCATCTTTCACCCTCCCGTCCGGGTCGATTTTCTTCATCAGTATAATACAGAAAAAAACAGAAAGCCCACCGGTTAATCGGCGGGCAACCCCCTTTACTAGAGCGGCTCCGTGTCTTAGCGCATCTGGGTCTTCTGATAACGCTGAAATCGTTTTCCCAATATGTGAAGACGGCCCTTCAACGAATCTTCCCATTCCTTATCGCCCAGTGTCTTGGCCACTCCCATCAAATCCAGTGCCATATCGATCTGCTCCCGTAACACCGCCTCCGGATGACCATCCTGAAAGCTGGTGCAACATTCTTTCCATTCGGCGATCATGTCCGGCTCGATGGTGTCGATCAAGTTGACTTCCCGCGCTCCGTCCCCCTGTGCGTATTCCAGCATCAGCTGAAATTCGTCCTCCACGGCGTGATGAACCTCCACATGGTGGCACACCGGGCAGAACAGCAGGGGAACATTGTGAACCAACGTCGAACCCTGTCGTAACGTTCCGACTGCTCCTACCATTGTGGCACCGCAGCAAAAGCCCATGTCTCCCCCGCCACCTCTCATCCGATTTGCGATCAATCAGCGGAATTATTGGATTTGTGTGATAGCTTATGGGTATTGTACCACAAGATGCGTTTCAGACAACCACTCAATTTACCTATCTGATTCCGTCGATTTTTGTCTTATCCCTTTGTCGAATTGCCTGAACACCGCATTCTGTCAATGAAAAAACCCCTGATTGTTCAATCAGGGGCGCCGTTACGGACGATCGACGGTTTTTAGTCGGTAGATACCATTGCTTCGTATTTGTCCGCTTCCATCAGCTTGTCCAGATCGGAGGAATCGGTCATCTCCACCACGATCATCCATCCGCTTTCGTAGGGAGCTTCATTGACGTTTTCCGGGGAGTCTTCCAGTTCTCCGTTCACTTCCACCACTTTTCCGCTGACCGGCGCATACAGTTCGGAAACCGTTTTGACGGATTCTACACTCCCGAACGGTTCGTTGACCTCCAGTTCATCGCCCACTTCCGGCAGTTCCACGAAAACGATATCCCCCAGTTCAGACTGGGCAAAGTCGGTAATACCGATCCGGACTTTGTTGCCCCCTTCTTGTTTCACCCACTCGTGCTCATCACTGTAACGCAATTCCTTAGGCAGGTTCATCCGTCATCCCTCCGATTACTCGTTGATTCCCAAGACGCGCTTGAGAGGTTTCTCCATCATTTTCAGGGCTTTTTCGCCAGCGGAACGGTGGCGCAATTGACCTTCCTCATCAAATAGATAAAATGCGGGAACAAACTGGTTTTCAAACGCATCCACGATACGGTGCTGGTTATCAATCGCCTGGGGATGGGTCATTTCGTACTTTTCGATGGTTTCCTTGACGGGTCCGATCTGGGTATCCTTTTCGGAACGGGGCATATGGATGCCGATCACCCGTAAACCCTTATCCCGGTTTTCATCCCGGATCTTCAGCACTTCCGGCATGTTCTCTTTGCACAGACCGCAGCTGATGGACCAGAAGTGGACCAGAACCGGCTTTCCTTTCAGCTCTTCGTTGTTCACTTCGCCGTTCACCCATTCCGTCGCCCCTTTCAACTCAGGCATGGGTGTACGCAGACGCAGTGCCATGAAGCATTCCTCCTCCTTCCACCACGCAAACTCCAAAATCTAAGGCGTTTATTAAACAATGCGTTCTCAAGAAAAATTGAAGATCCGATAGACTCTAGTACTACAGTTGCATTTGTGCGAAGCGAGTATAGGAGCGTGGGTTGGTCGGGCTGGTGGGCTGTCTTCGATCTCTTGCAAAAAGCGCAAAGGATCGCAGCCATCCCACCACCCTCCCTTCTCACATCTGCGCTGCTCTTATCAGTACAACTGTAGTACTAGGGCGAGTCTGGTCATTCAATTTTCCGTGAGAAAAAGGGAGGGTCGGGTTGGCTTTTGGTTCGCCTTTGTACCCACAGAGCACAAGTCTCGCCATGGTCACTTTGTTCCCGTGTCTCGCTATGCGCTTTTTGCAACGAAACGAAGACAGCCATACCGGCCCGGAATCTCGCTCCTACGGATTGTTCAGACACGCCCTAGTATGTGTTGGTAAAAATCGCTTATCCATTGTGTCAAAAAAGGGCCTAACGGCAAGTTAGGCCCTTGTTGTTATCCCTGTCCGCTCAAAGGGTTTGCTGGCCCGGTTTCCAGTCGGAGGGGCACAGGCCGCCGGTCTGCAGCGCTTGCAGCACGCGCAGGGTTTCATCCACGCTGCGGCCGATGTTGTTGTCGGTTACCACTTGGTAGCGCACAATCCCCTCGGGGTCGATGATAAACAGACCGCGCAGGGCGATGCCTTCATCCTCCAGCAGCACACCGTAATCGCGGCTGACTTGGTGGGTCGTGTCGGCGCCCAGCGGATACTTGATGTCGCCCAGTCCGTTTTCATCCCGGGGAGTCTTGATCCAAGCCCGGTGGGAGAATTTGCTGTCGGTGCTGACTCCGATGATCTCCGTATCCAGATCTTCAAACTCTTCATAGCGGTCACTCAGGGCCGTGATTTCCGTCGGGCATACGAAGGTGAAATCCAGGGGATAGAAGAAAAGAACCAGCCATTTCCCCTCGTAGTCGGAAAGCTTCACTTTTTCGTCCAGCGTTTCGAGATTTTTCGTGCTCTCCATTTCGAAATCCGGTGCAGGTAATCCAACCAAACGAGTTGCCATCTTTTCCGTTCCTCCTTGAAATAGGGTCCATTACCCTTTTTGTTCAAAGAACCGGTTAAACAAACCCGTTAACCGGTTTGACCCAACTATAAAATAACACTTGTGACATAGAAGTCAACATTATTTTGGACTGCTTACAAGTTGGGAATGATTCTAATTCCGGATTGTCAGGGTTTGTTCACCCCTTGTTCGATCTTGTGGAAGAAGGAAAATTCGTCCTGTTTGTCAAAACTTTTACGTCGGGTCCATCGGACCTTTATATTCGTTCTTTACTATAAAAAGCACCAATCGGGATAAGGGGAGAAAGCCATGAGAATCAAATGGGGACATCTGTTTCTGATTGTTTTGTTGTGTACCGCCTGTCTGCTTGGACCGGTAACCTCCGTGGAAGCCGCCCAGGGACCGAATGCGGTGGATCTGAAAATCCTCGCCCTCAACGATTTGCATGGTCAATTAAATGTGAGCCAGCAAATTGAAGGCCAGGAAGCGGGACGAGCCGATTATTTGGCCGCCTACATAAAAGAGCGGGAGAAGAATCACAAACATGTGTGGAAAGTGCATCAAGGGGACATGGTGGGAGCCAGCGCCCCTATTTCATCCCTGTTGCAGGACGAGCCCACCATTGAAGTCCTAAACAAACTGAAATTTGATGTGGGCACCGTCGGCAACCACGAATTTGACGAAGGCGTCGATGAAATGTTCCGCCTGATCTACGGTGGAACTCACGAAAAAACCGGCTATTTCAAGGGAGCCAATTTCCCTTATACCGTTGCCAACGTGGTGTGGAAAGATTCCGGGAAGACCATCCTCCCCTCCCATCACATTAAGCGGGTCCAAGGAATCCCGGTCGGGTTTATCGGCGTTGTTACCAAAAGCACCCCCAGCATCGTGATGCCCGAAGGTGTCAAAGATGTCGAGTTCCTGGACGAAACGGAATCGATCAACCGTGAAGTGAAAAAGTTGAAGAAAAAGGGTGTCAAAGCGATCATCGTCCTCGCCCATGAAGGAGGCACCCAGAACACGGCCACCGGTGAGATGACAGGCCCCATCGTCGACATCGCCAAAGGGGTGGATGAGGAAGTGGACCTCATCCTGGCCGGCCATTCTCACCGTTATCTGAACGGCACTGTTGACGGCAAGCTGATCGTTCAGGCATACAGCAGCGGCACCGCCTTTGCCGAAGTGGACCTGAAACTGGATAAACGCACCCGGGACATCACACACAAAGAAGCGGAAGTGGTGACCACCTTCCACTCCGGTATGAAACCGGACCGCCGGATCGCCCGGATGGTCGCCAAATATGAAGAAATCGTTGCGCCGATCATCAATGAGGAGATTGCGCAAGCCGGCCAAACGATCTCCCGTGAGCCCAATGAAGCCGGCGAATCCGCATTGGGCAATCTGGTAGCGGATGCTCAACGTCAGCGGATGGATACGGATTTCGCCTTTATGAACCCCGGCGGGATCCGGGCAGATATCCGGGAGGGGACCGTTACCTGGGGAGACTTGTACAACGTGCAGCCGTTCGGTAACGAATTGGTAACCATGACGTTGACTGGTGACCAGATTAAACGCCTCCTGGAACAGCAGTGGCAGGACGGGCGCACCCGTTTTCTCCAGATTTCTGGCCTTACTTACACCTGGGACCCTTCCCGTTCCCATGGGGATCGCGTCCTTGACATCCGGAAAGCGGACGGCACAGTCGTGGAAGCGGACACCGCCTATACCGTGACCGCCAACCGTTTCATCGCCACCGGCGGGGACGGCTTCACCGTTTTCACCGAAGCCACCGACCAAGTGGTGGGACCGGTCGATCTACAAGCGCTGATCGATTATATCCGTCAGCTCCCCCAGCCGTTCTCTTACGAAATCGAAGGGCGGATCACGCGGATCAACCCATCATAACAGGGAAGCCGGAGGCATGTTTGCCTTCGGCTTTTTGTGACAAAGAAAACATTCCCCTCATGCTTTACACTAATCTACAGCGTTTAGGGCGTGTCCGATAAATCCGTAGTGCCAGATCCCAGGTCGGTACGGCTGTCTTCGTTTCGTTGCAAAAAGGGCATAGCGAGACCGGGAACGAAGCGACCAAGGCGAGACTTGTGCTCTGTGAGTACAAAGGCGAACCAAAAGCCAACCCGACCCTCCCTTCTACTCAGGGAAGATTGAATGACCAGACAGGCCCCTAGTTGGTGTAACCCATATCGAGGGGGAACATGCCAGCGGAAGTATAGCCAAAGCGATCACATTGGAGATCCAAAGAGACAAAGGGCTACATTAACCACCACCTGAAATAAATCCCAATGAAATGACCCTCCGCTGTCTACCGTCCAGGAACAGCGGGGGGTCTTCTTTACGTCAAGGGACGAATACACGCAGGTTCATCGTTTTTGGGGGAATTAACCAAGCGATCCACCGGATAGAACGCCATCTTTTCCGAATCGAAGGGTTCCAAGAGCGGGGTTAATAGGGCCGGATCCTGTATCTGGGAGTCCAGCCACATCGATTCTTCCGCCGGATGTAAAATCACCGGCATGCGATCGTGTACCTCGGCCATTTTTTCGTTGGGACGGGTGGTGATGATGGTGAAGGATTGAATCACCGAGCCCTCGGCATCTTCCCAGCGGTCCCACAAACCGGCAAAGGCGAACAATGCCTCTTTCTTCAGGATGATACGCAGCGGGTGCTTCGCGCCGTCCGGCCCTCGGGTCCATTCGAAAAATCCATCGGCCGGGATTAAGCACCGTGCCTGTTTCAAGGAACGGCGAAAAGCGGGTTTGGTGGCCACCGTTTCACCGCGGGCATTGATCAAACGGTTCCCAATGGAGTGATCCTTCGCCCAGTGCGGAATCAACCCCCACCGCATCGGCACCAGTTCCCGGGTGCAGCCATCTTCTTTTTCCTTCACGACGGGCAGCATCTGCGTGGGTGCCGCATTAAATCGGGGAGTGTGCTCCCAATCTCCCGCCATTTCCGCTTGGAATCGCTCCAGGATCTCACCGAGACCGACGGTAAGCGTAAAACGTCCGCACATGCTGGATCCCCGCTTTCAATGGTTTCCAATCTATTTCCCTATTTTGTTCATTCTCTCCTGCCGGTCAACTTTTTGTATGGGGAACGACAGGAGCAGCACAGTGCACATCCACTAGGGAAACCCGGCGGGAGGACAAAGCCGTTGACAGGGTCGGCTCCAACTGTGATGGTTCTTCCACCCGAAATCCTTCTGCTCCAAAGGCTTCCGCCATACGGACAAAATCGGGGTTGTGCAATTGGCTGCCCAGTGTGGATAAACCGGCTGCCAACATCCGGTTTTGCTCCATCGCAAACGTTCCGTTGTTCATCAGGACAATGGTGAGGGGGATGTCATATCCAACGGCTGTGGCCAGATCCGTCAATGTCATGCCGAAGCCGCCGTCCCCCACCAAAGCCACCACCTGCCGATGCGGCTGAGAGAGTCCGGCTGCCATGGCGGCCGGCAAACCGAAACCCAAGGTGCGCCACCGGCCCGAAAGGAGAATCTCCTGTGCTTGTGCCTGAAAGATGCGGCTAAACCACAAGACATGATCCCCCACATCCAGAGCGATGATCGCATCCGGAGCCACACAGCGGCTGAGTGCGGCCATCACCCGTTGCGGGGCGATGGGCGTATCGTTTTGAGCAGCCTCCGCTTCCACCCGACTTTTCCACTGTTGTCGCAGAGACTGAACCCGCTTTTGCCAAGCCTGATTGGGAGCGTGGGTATATCCATCGGTCAGATTGGTCAATACATCGGTCATCTCTCCTACTAAAGGCACCTCCACTGGCCTCGTCAAACCAATGGAATCCGGTACCGCGTCCACTTGGATGATCGGAATGGACGCCGGAACATAATCTTCCGGCCACCAGGTGGCACCAAGAACCAAACACAGATCCGCCTCTTTCAACAAATCCGAAGCGATATCGCTTCCCGCCTGCCCCAATCCGCCGACAAACAAAGGATGGTTATTGGGCACATAAGGCCGGGCCGGCAGGGTCGTGATGATGGGGGCTTGCAGGGCTTCTGCGAGACGCAATAACTCAGCCTGAGATTCTTTGACGCCACGGCCTGCTAGAATGATCGGGAATTGAGACTCTTGAATCTGTGTTTGTGCCAGAGCGAGCGAGGATGGATCCACCGGAGGATTGGAACGGTCGGGTGCTGGCGGGAAGAGTGGACTGTCCACCGGTTCCCGCCACAAATCCTTGGGAATGGCGAGATGGGCGACCCCACCTTGTGACAGCGCCTTTTTCATGGCCAGATTCAATTGAATCGGCAACCCGGCCGCATCGGCAACCAACGAAGAGTAAACGGCCAAGGGTGTGATCAACTGCTGTTGATCGATATCCTGTTTGGCCCCGGTTCCGATATCCTTTCTGGCCACTTGTCCGGTAATAACCAGAACCGGTGCCCGATCCTGGGCGGCATCACCCAGACCATTCAGCAACAGTCCGATACCGGGTCCGCTGGTGGCAGTGCAGACGGCCAACCGGCCCGTCCATTTGGCCTCAGCGGAAGCCATTAAGGAAGCCGTCATCTCCAATCGGCAACCGATATAACGAATCCGATCCTGCCGGGCCAAGGCATCCATCCAAACCAACGTGGCATCACCCGTTACTCCGTAAATCGTTCGCACTCCCCAAGCCGCCAATTGCTCCACCACAAAATCGGCCGCTGTCCTTGTTATAACAGGGGATTGGATCATATCGCTTCCTCCTCCTTCCAGAGATAGTCTGTGTCACCTCCCCCGACACTCATTCGTCTTCAAAGAAGACCGTTGAAGTACAAGCACTTTTCTTCTATAGTGGTAGGGAACAAACCGAAACGATTCTGATTGAAGGAGTGTCCATGATGTCTGTTGAACAACATCGACGAGAAGCCCCTGATACCGTCTCCTGTATGATTGTCACCGTGTCGGACACCCGCACGCCGGAGACGGACAAAAGCGGTCAGCTGATGCGGAATCTGCTGGAGGAAGCCGATTATCACGTAGTGGATTATCATATCGTACCGGATGAAATGGAAACCATCCAGTCTCTGATTCGTCAGGGAGCAGACCGTGACGAGGTAGAAGCCATCCTCCTTAACGGCGGAACCGGTATCGCCAAGCGAGATACGACGGTGGAAGCGGTACGAGAGCTTTTGGACAAAGAGATGCCCGGATTTGGTGAACTTTTCCGATATCTGAGCTTCACCGAAGATATCGGCCCTGCCGCCATTTTGAGTCGTGCCGTGGCTGGGGTATACCGCGACACCGCCGTCTTCTCCGTTCCTGGTTCCAGTGGAGCCGTCCGACTGGCCATGACCCGGTTGATCATCCCGGAGCTTACCCATGTGAAACGCGAGATCGACAAGGATCTCCGGTGACAAGAAAAAAACCGGCCTTCACGGCCGGTGGTGGGCTTCTTCGCTCTTCGAAACCTCTACAGGACTACCCCCACACTTTATCAAAGGTTTGCTCGTTGAAGCCCACCGTCACGTTTGTTCCATCGGTGACGATGGGCCGTTTGATCAGCATGCCGTCGGAAGCCAGCAGTTCCAGCTTCTCGCGGTCGTCCATTTCCTTCAGCTTCTCTTTTAGATTGAGTTCACGGTACTTTTTGCCGCTGGTATTGAAAAACTTCTGCAAAGGCAGTCCGCTCTGTTCCACCAACCGGGTCAGCTCTTCCCTCGTCGGAGGCTCGTTTACCATGTGGCGGGCTTCATAGGCGATGCCCTTTGCCTCCAAATATTTTTTCGCCTTGCGGCATGTCCCGCAGCGCGGATATTCATACATCCGTAATGCCATTGGCTTTATGCCTCCTTCGTTGCGATTTGCCATATCCCCTTCAGTATAACCCAATGGTAAGTACCCCGACAGCTTCACCACTTTTAGCAACCATAAAAAAAGAACCCTCTCCAGCCGGTTGAAAAAAACCGTCAGGCAGGGTTCGTGATCACGATAGCAACCCTATCAGTCCCGCCGACAGCCTCATCGTTCCCGTCAACGAAATACTTGGCCGCCCCGCTTATATTCCACATCGTCCACTTGATCCCGTACATTGGCTGCACGGGCGATGGCGAAGAAAAAATCGGAGAGGCGATTCAAGTAGCGGCGAACCTCGTCATTGGTCTCCTGCTCCTTGGCCAGACTCACCACTCGGCGTTCCGCCCGACGGGTGAGGACGCGGCAGACGTGAAGGGCGGAGGAAACCGGGGAACCGCCTGGCAGAACGAACCGTTGAATTTCAGGAGCCTCTCCGTCATAACGATCGATCCACTGTTCCAGTCGATCCACCATCCCTGCCGTCACCTTGTATTGCCGTTTTCGCCCCGCTTGAGCCAGGTCCCCGCCGGCATCGAACAGTTCATGCTGGACCTCGGTCAAATCCCGAATCATATCGGCATGCCGCTCCGGATCCATCCGGATGATGGCTTCACCGACAAAGGCGTTCACCTCGTCCGTCGTGCCGTAAGCCTCCACCCGTACATCGTCTTTGTCGACCCGCCCCCCCACGACACTGGTCTGGCCGGCGTCACCTGTTCTTGTGTAAATGCGCATCTGTCTTCCTCCCATTCTCGGTTATTTCAATCCGATACGCGGGTGTCCGGACCGGATGTGAATGCTTCTGTTCCGTGACGGAAAAAAAGCCCTTTATCGGCTCTAGCCCGACAGGATCCGATGATTTTCGACCGGTTGAAGCATGGATTTTTAAGGGGGACGGTTGCGCCGAAACCTCCAGCTGGAAAGGAAGCTTCTCTCCTTGCGGCTGAAGAAGCACCTGGGGAACACCGCTGACGGGATGGTTCGTGATAATCGGCTTCACCCCGTATACTTCATCGATCCAGGAAGCGCGCAGCACGTCCGGGGGAGTTCCCTCCATCACAACGGCTCCCTCTTTCATCAACAGCAAGCGATCACAATACTGAGCGGCCAGGTTCAGATCGTGGAACACCACCAAAACCGCCAATCCGCACTCCCGTCGCCAGCGCTGGATGCGATCCAGGATGGAAAGCTGATGGGCGATATCCAGGAACGTGGTCGGTTCGTCCAGCAACAGGCAGGCGGGTTCCTGGGCCATGGCCTTGGCAATGGCCACCCGTTGCCGTTCACCTCCACTGAGCAGGTGGACGGGACGGTGGCGCCGGGCGGTTAGTCCGGTCTGTTCCAACACCCGGTCTACCGTCTCATGGTCATCGCGAACCGTCCATGGCCATATGCCCTGATGCGGATGGCGTCCCATCGCCACCACTTCTTCCACGGTGAACGAAATCGGCGGCAACCCTTCCTGTGGAAGCACAGCCATCTGCCGCGCGCGTTCCCGCTGGTTCCAGGCGGCCATGTCTTTCCCCTGGAAACGGACTTTTCCCCCATCCGGCTCCTCCTCTCCGCACAAAAGCCGGACCAGAGTCGTTTTGCCGCAACCATTGGGCCCAATCACTCCCACCATTTCCCCTTTGTCCAGCATTAGGTTTACGTCCCGGAGTACCTGACGCCCGTTGCGCTTTTTACTCACCCTGATCGCTTCCAACATATTCATCCCCCCTTTCCGTCATTCATCAGCCCAGCGGGGATTCCTCTCCCGCACGCCGGGTGTAGCGCCGCAGCTGCCAGGCGAAGAACGGTGCCCCGATCAATGCGGTGACCACTCCAATGGGCAACTCCCTCGGATCCATGACTGATCGGGCAAATGTGTCCGCCCACACCAGGAAAACCGCACCCGCCAATGAAGCGACCGGCAGCAGCACCCGGTGATCCGGCCCCGTAAACATCCGCATCAAATGGGGAATGACCAACCCGACGAACCCGATCGTCCCGGCCACCGAAACGGCAGCCGCCGTCATCAGGGTGGCCGTTACCAGCAGTGTCAACCGCACCCGCTCCACGGACACCCCCACATGGGCGGCCGATCGTTCTCCCAAAGCAAATAGATTCAAGGATCGGGAAAGCAGCCAGGAGAGAAGGAGTCCTCCAGCCAAAAAAGGAACGATCACCATCGCATGGCTCCAATCCCGCAAAGCGACACTGCCCATCAGCCAGAACTGGATGCGTTGCATTTCCTGAGCGGAAACAGTGGCGATCACATAGGTGAGAATGGCTCCAAAAAAAGCCTGCACCACCACCCCGGACAAGATCAAAGTCTCCCTGCGCATGGTGCTTCCCACCCGTGCCAGAGCCAACACGCAGACGAGGGCCACCGCTCCCAAGGCAAACGCCCACAGGGGGACGGTCCAGCGTCCCAGCCACGCCATTCCCCACCCGGTAAAGATGGCCACCGCCGCACCTACCGCTGCGCCCGAGGAAACCCCCAGAATATATGGATCAGCCAGAGGATTCTTCAGCAAACCCTGAAATACCGTTCCCGCCGCTGCCAATGCCGCTCCCACGAGAGCAGCCAGTAGCACTCGGGGCAAACGGATTTCCCGGATGATCGCTTCTGTCACCGGATCGATCTCCTGGGAGACGGAAGGGCCGATCAATGCGGACCAGACATCGGCCACTCCGATGTCGGCAGATCCGATGGAGATGGATACTGCCATCGAAAGCGCCAACAACAGAATGAAGGCTAAACACCAGAACCCCAGTCGAATCGCCCACTGATTCCCGTTCATTGTCCGACTACATCAGAATACGCTTCCGGATAAAGAACTTCTGCGAGATGAAGGAGCCCCTGCGTAATCCGCGGACCGGGCCGGCTGACCAAATTGCCCTCCAGTGCTTCGATTCGACCTTCCTTTAACGCGTTTACTTTTTTCCAGCCGCCACGGGATTGAATCGCCTTTTCATCCCCATGTGTAAACAGAATCACATCCGGATTCCACTGAACGACCGTCTCCGACGAAACAGGGTCCCACCCTTCATGGTCCGTCGCCACATTTTCTCCGCCGGCCAGTGTAATCAGTTCATCCATAAAGGTCCCTTTCCCGGAAGTGTGCAATTCCGGAGAAACTTCCATCCATACCCGTGCCCGATCATCATCCTTGACCGCCGCCGCCACTTCTTGTGCCTGTTTCTTTTCCTCTTCCATGCCGGACACGACCTCTTCGGCTTTCTCCACCGAGCCGGTGGCCTGTCCCACATCACGAATCATTTGAAAGACGTCCTCCAGATTTTGCGGTTCATACGAAAGGACGGTCAAACCGAGATCCCGCAGTTTATTGATCGCTTCCCCGTTCATGGTAGAGGCCAGTACCAGGTCCGGCTTCAGGGAAGCCACTTTCTCCACGTCGATCGTCATATCGCCAACCGTCTCCAACTCTTTCACTTCTTCGGGATAATCATCATTGGTGGTCACCCCCACCATCTTGTCACCCAGATCCAATGCGTACGCCGTCTCCGTCATGCTGGGGATCAGCGATACAATCGCTTTCGGCTCACTTTCAATGGTCACCTCGGTATCCGTGCCATCCGTCAGCGTAACAGGAAACGATTCTCCCGCTTGCTCCTGCGGCTGGCCCGCCTCTTTTCCGGTGTCGGTAACCGCCTGACAGCCGACACTCCAAACCATGACCAAAACCAGCATCAAGACCCATAAACGAGATCCGATCTTCATCCTCCAACCCATCCTCTCTATTGAACCAATATAAAAAGCCCGCTCGCCCGAGGCAAAAGGGGTTCACAGGCTTACCTTGACAGGGTGCGTCCTTCAAGGTCCCCGCGTTCTCCTTTACCTCGAAGGAGATCGCAAGCTTCCGGCGGGGGCAGGTCTCCTGGCTTGTGGATCATCGCTTCAGCCGCCCCTTCCCGTTCCGAAGAACAGTGGCTTCATGCGGCTTCGCTCCCCACTCACAGTGGCGGGACCGCGCCGGATTCACACCGGCTTCCCTTTTCACTTCCGCCCGTGGGCGGAAGACCCTCGCCTATCCACTTGGTGGCTTCATTATAGCCGATTGTCAGAAATGCTTCAATTCGGAAGGGGGCTAGGAGGCAATGGAGAATCCAGCCACCCCCTTGGCAAAACATCCGTCCCCGCGTTACTCTGAAAAATGAAGACCGGGTGATCCAAAACCTTAAAGTTTGGAAAGGAGGCGGGCCATTGGCCGCCATACAGACCCATTCGTTTCAGTTGGATCTTAAAAAAGAAGGACGGTTGATCCGAGGGGAAGTGCGAGTCCCGGACACTTCCCGCTCACTGCCGACCGTCATCTTCTGTCACGGGTTCAAAGGCTTCCGGCAGTGGGGATTTTTTCCCTATGCAGCCGAAACGTTGGCGAAATATGGTTTTGCCGCCATTACCTTTGATTTTTCCATGAACGGCGTCGGTGAGGACGGGGAGAACTTTACCGAACTGGAACGCTTTGCTCGCAACACATACAGCCGCGAGCAAGAAGATCTATCCCGGCTCGTAGCAGCCCTGACCGCGCGGGAACTTCCGGGTGGCGCAGCCCTGGACCCGGATCGGCTCGCGTTAATCGGACACAGCCGCGGCGGGGCCAACAGCCTGTTGTTTGCCCTGGAACACCCCGAAGTAAACGGAGTCGTTCTGTGGAACAGCATCGCCAAGCCGGATCTGTTTTCAGATGAATTAAAAGCGCGTATCCGCCGGGAAGGAAGGGCCACCATCCCCAACGCCCGCACCGGTCAGGAAATGCCCATTGACCGCGAAGTATTGGACGATCTGGAATCCAATCGGGAGCGCTATAACCTGACAGCACGACTGCAGCACTATGACAAGCCCGTCCTGATCCTGCAGGGGGACGCCGATCCCTCTGTCCGACCCGAGACGGCGAACCTGCTGGCTCAGGCCGCCCCCAAAAGCGAGTACCACTTCCTGGCGGGAGCGGATCATACCTTTGGGGCGGTCCATCCGTTCCGGGGAAGCACGTCCCACCTCGACGAAACACTGGAACGAACCATCTCCTTCTTGCAAAAACTCTTAATCCGTTAAAAATGTGTAGCGGGGTTCAAACTCATATCGGCATCAACGAAAAGACCGGCCCGCGGGCCGGTCTTTTCGTCTCAAGGGGGTCAAACTCTTTTATCGAATAATGGGAAGGAATCGCAATCTTCAAGGTGTTTCTATTATTATAGCCAACTTAAAAATGTATGTCAATCAAAAGATAAAACCCTTTCCAAATTTGCCGTTTTTCACTTGTTGATCAATCGATTTCCCCGCATAATCACTTCACCCTACTAAAACGCGGTTGGATCGGAAGAGGTTTCACCGAAAAAAACTTTTTACCCGATCTCTTTCTCAGTTGATCTTCCCTCATCCCTCCTCCATCGATACAGTCCTGTTCACAATCGGTTTTTCAGGTTTTTTTCAAAATAAGCCACTTCAAAAGGAAGGGTTTACGTACCCGGCTCGGACGGTTAATCCCGTAATAAGTCTTCTATTTCCCAAAGGAGTGAGTCGATGAATTGGCACGATTGGCTGAAGCGAGCGGAAAGCTACGAACCCCTTCCCCCCAACAAGATATTGAGCCTGACTCTCCACACAGATCGAGGCAGTCCGGCACAACAGGGAGGCGAGTGGAAAATCCACCTCAAGAATGGACTGAAAAAACTCCGGGAATACGAAGAAGCCGCCGGAAACGGAGAAGAATCTCAAGTGTTCGCCTCGTTGGCTAAACAGGTGGAACGGGAAATTCACCAAGAGAGAAGAAACTTACGAAAAGGAATCGCTTTGTTCGCCTCCTCTGATCGCCGGCTTTTCCTGATGAAACACTTGGACGTCTCCGTTCATACTGCTTTTCATTATGACGAGCAAGCCGTCACGCAGCCTCTCCGTGACATGTTGGAGTCTTATCCCCTTACCGGAATCGTATTGGTCCAAAACGAACGGGTACGAATGATCGAAACCCAGATGGGTACGGTACGATTCTCACAGGAATACGGTTGGGACCTGGAAGCAGAAGATTGGCACCCGTATGAAGGACCGCACCAAGGTGAGCCCGTCCAACATGCCCGCACTCACACACAAAAGGATCAATACCAGGACCGCTACGAAGCAGTCCAAACCCGTTGGTATAAGCGCTTGGCTCCGCGACTGGATCAGCAGGCCAAAAAGTCCGGCTGGAAACGGACCGTGATCACCGGCGAACCGGGACAAGTGCAGGAACTCTCCCATTTCATGTCCTGTCCCGTAACAAAAATCGATCATAAAAACCTGGGCAACAAAAAAGACCACGAAGTGGTGGAGATGGTGACCCTGTGAACAGAATCAACCACTTCCACCCCATTTACACAAACAACCCGGATCGAAATCGATCCGGGTACGTTTCATTCATCCCGCCATCCGTGCGATCTGTACGCGGTACCCCGTAAACTTGCGCACGTTGAACACCCCGATGTCCAGGATCAAATACTGGGCCTTAATCCCCAGGAGACGGCCCCGCACTTCTTCCTGCTTGTCCAGGTTGATCGTCTTGATCTTTTCCGGCGTGGACAACAGGGGGTAGCGAAAACGACATACCTCCTCCCCTTCCAACAGGAAGGGGTGAAACCGTTCCGGAATGTGCGGAAGGATTTCCTCCCGCACTTGCAACAAATCCCGTTCCTCGATCTCATTTTTCAACATGCGGCGCCAATCGGTTCTGTCCGATAAGTATTGGGAAAGATGGAGTTCCAATTCACCCGATTCCTTTCGGGTCGGCACTTCGGCTATCGGAACGGCCTTCACAGCCCCCTGGTTCATCCAGCGGTTATAGGCGTTGGTCTTACGGGTGATTCCCACCTTCACCCCGCTGGACAAGGCGAGGTAAACCAGGTGGGGCTGCATGCAATGGGCGTTTCCAAAGGATTCGTCCCGGCAGGTCCCTTCATGAAAGTGACACTGGTGGGGTTTGACGATACATAGGTCATTTTCGGCCAGATCGCGAAAACACGGATAACAATAGCCCTGGTTATACGTTTTGCGGATGCGGCGGCCACAGTGGCGGCATGCTTTTTCTCCTTCAAACCGGATCTGGATCTCGTCCCCCAACAACGTGTTCAGCTCCACCGACTCTTCCCCCAACGACAGTCGGTAACGGACCGGAGTTTCCCATCGCGGTTCCATCGGTTTCAGGTGGCCTGTCCATACCAAGGGCCATCCCCTCCCTTCCATCCTCGTCTCCTTCATTGTAGCGGAAGGAAAGCACCCTTGCCCATCGGATTTCATACGCACCCATTTCCGAGTCCAAATACGTCCATGGAAACCCATGGTCTCCGCCAAACTCCCCTTCTCTCCGGTTAGCGAAACCACTTGAAGCGAAAGGGAATTTCGAGGCCCCGCTTCCACCGCCCGAAATCACCCCAATGCCGGTATAAAACCAGTCCCCCTGCCGCAAACACGACCAGGATCACATACACCTGCGGAAACAGCACCAGGGACAATACCATCAACAGCACCGCCGTCACCATGGTGGAAAGAGAAAAGTATCGGGTTAAGAGCAGACTGAGTCCGTATATGACGACCCCCAGCAGAATCAAGATTGGACTGAGCACCAGCAGGGCACCGGCAGCAACGACGGCTCCGTCACCACCCTGAAAACGGCGGAAGACCGAAAAAACTTCTCCCACCACCGCGGCAATCGCAGCCATGGCGGCTCCTGCCCAACCCGCGAACAACAGACCGGCTGTCGTCGCTGTCACTCCTTTGCCAACTTGAATTCCCAACACGACGAGGGGATCATTGGGCGGATTTACCGACGAAATCATGGGCCGATGTCGAAACCGGGCCCATCCCCACAGGAAAGACACCGGCAATGAACCGATGAGGTAGGCGATGACGGTGACGAAGATAATGGTCATGGCTGCCCCCTTTCCTTTCCCCAACCGCAGTGACGATCAGGTTTCCAGCCAGGTCACTTTATCGGCGATGGGCAAACGTGGACGTTCTCTGGGCAAGGCGGCGGGATGGCCGATATAGAGAAATCCAAGAAGGGTTTCCCGTTCCGATAACCCGAAAAAGCGCTTCATCTTCGGAGAATAAGTCTGTTTACCCGTCCGCCAGATGGCACCCAATCCTAACGCATGAGCCGTCAACAGGGCATTCTGGACACCGGCGGCTACCGCACAGATTTCTTCGATTTCTTCCACTCTCGGATCAAGGGAGGGATTGACCGCAGCGGCGATGATGACGGGAGCGCGCAAGGGCTTTTGGCGTGCCTGTTCCAGCTGATGGGAAGCATTCATCTGCTCTTCCTCTGTCATACTTTCGGCCTTGATCTCTGCCAGTACATCCCCTAAGCGGTTGCGGGCGCTCCCAGTCAAAACCGTATATTTCCAAGGTTGGGTCATGTGATGGTTGGGTGCCCATCGCGCCGCCTCCAGTATTTTTTCAATCAAGGCCCGGTCAGGCATTTCTTCCGCCACTTTCCCTACACTTCGTCGGGTCCGGATCGCTTGGTTTACATCCATCGTATAAACTCCTCCTCGTTAATAGGGTTCGTTTCCATTCTAAGGGAAAGAAACACCGTTATGAACCTCCAGCCTGATCCGACAGGGATCACTAACGACTTCCCACGGGTAACGCCCCCCCTGTCATGCTTGAAGCCGTCTGCTCCTGTCTATCGGGGATATCGACGGATCGCCAGCAAGACTAATACCGCCATGCCCAATACGCCGAACAAAGGATAAACTTTCCCCACCAGCACCGGAAATCCAACCAATGAAAACAAATAACCCAGGAAAAAGATGGCACCGATCAGGGTGTGCATCCTCAGCGGTACCCGCTGCTCCAGGTGTGCCGCCAACCCGTATACATTTCCGATCAGAGTTGTAAAAATCTCTCCCCACATCACCGCGAGAAAGAAGTACATCATCCCCTCTCCCAACGTGGCGATCACCAATGCGATCGGGATTTCCATCCCCAGTACCGCCGGTGCTTTCAAAGAAAGGGCAAAGTTTGCTGCCAACAACATGACTCCCAGCCCCAGCCCCCCGAGGATTCCTCCCAAGCGCAAGGTCTTTCGGTCCTGAATCTCGCCACCCAACGGAACCAACACCGCCTGGGACATCGCCAGATTGAAAGCGACATAGGTGACTGCAGACAAAGCCCAATGCCCTTCCTGGGTAAACATTCGGATCTCTCCGATGTTTCCCCAGCCCCCAGCCTCCTGGATCCCCTGCACTCCCACAATCATGGTAAATACAAACATGAGCGGAACGACCAGCGCGTTGACGTGGAGAATGCCCTCCATTCCTCTCATAATGACGATGAACGCCACCAAGGAAGTGGCAAGAACCCCCACATGAAAGGAAAGACCGAGTTGCTCCTGAAACAGGGATCCGGTTCCGGACATCATCGCTGTCGTCACTCCAAACAGTATGACACCGACTAAAGCGTTCATCCAACGTCCCCACTGACGGCCAAACAGATAATTATTAAAAGCCTCATAACTGGTCGCCCTCAATGAGGCTCCCATCACCATCATCCGGATTCCCAACCAGGAGAAGAGAATGGTTACCAGGATGATCGCCCAGACGCCGCCGGTTCCATAAACCGTGAAAAATTGCATGATCTCCTGTCCCGATGCAAAACCGGCTCCCACCACGGTACCGATGTACGTAAAGCCCACCCTGGACGCTGTCAACCACCTCTCGTGCAACACCCGTACACCCCTTCCCTGTCGGACTCGTCCCTCACACTCCAGTCTATGGGAGGCGGGGACAGGTTAGAACAAAAGGGACAAACACACCAAAAACCCACCGACTGTGCCGGTGGGTTTTTGGTGTGACTTAAGGGCGCCTCCTGCGAGGTTCATCCTCTTGCCAGCTGGATTGATTTTGCCGATCGTAATCGGGCATTCGGGGAATCGAAATCTCATCTCCGTTCCCGTCTTCGTCACCCGGCTGTTCGTCTTCACCAGGAGGCTCGCCGGGATTCTCCGGGGCAACATCGTTTTCATCCCCCTGATCCCCTTCTTGGTCACCGGGAGGGCGCTCCGGTTCTTCCGGGGGCTCTTCCGGCGGACGGATTTCAAAGGTGACGACATTGGAAGGATCCGCTTCGTCTCCGGTTTCGGTGTCAATCGCGATTACCCTGTACGAATAGGTGGGACCGCGTCCAAAGATGGCATCCAACCGATTATCCGGCAAACGGAGGCGATCATCGGTAAAGGTTCCGTCGGTGGTGTCCCCGATCGCCTGCCAGTCCGATTGATTCTCCGATCGTTCCACCCGGTAGGAGAGTCGGTCGTCGTAATCGTTCCAGCGCAGCTGAATCGCGGGTGTATCCGCGTCAAACGATCCTTTCAACTCCACCGGTTTTAGTTGGAAAGGCGGTTTCGGTTCCGGAACACCCGGATTTTCAAACCGGCTGACCGGCGTTCCCGCCAGCGCCTCCGCCATCACTTGCTGGAATATCCTCGCCGGATAACCGCCCCCGCTCAGTTCCACCTGACCATTTTGCTTGTTAAAGACCATGGCAGACATCACGTATTCCCGTGAATATCCCACAAACCAAGCTTGGCGGCTATTTTGGGTCGTTCCCGTTTTACCGGCCACATCACGCCCGTCCGGAAGGCGAGCATTGGTGCCGGTTCCCTGTTCCACGTTGTACTTCATCATCCGTGTCAGGTAGTAGGCCGTCTGCGGCGCCAGCACTTCCTCATCCCGCTTCAAATCCCCTTCTTCTTCTGCCTCCCACTTACGGTCTTCGGTGCTGATACTTTCGATGGCATGGGCTTCCGTCATGGAACCATTGTTGGCAAAAGCGGTATACGCCTGTGCCATTTCCACAGTATTCACCCCTTGAGTCAGCCCTCCCAAAGCGAGGGCTGCATGGGAACCCTTGTCTTTATTATCCAGCTGCAGCCCCAACCGCTCCGCATACTGAACGGCTGTCGGCAGACCCACTTCTTTGTCCAGAAGCCATGCGGTGGCAACGTTCAGCGATTGGGCCAACACATCCCGCAACGGCAGTGTGCCAAAACTCCGTTTCTGGAAGTTTTGCGGTTCCCAATTCCCAACCTGAAAATCGGGAGGATCCTGCACCATCGAGTATTCGTTATATCCCTTTTCCTGGATTACTGGTGCATAAACCGTGATCGGCTTGATGGCGGAACCCGGTTGCATTTTCTCTTCCGTGGAGCGCAAGATATAACCGCTGCCCTTGTACTCTCGTCCTCCAGCGACAGCAGCGATTCCCCCTGTTTGGGGATTCACCATTGTGGCGCCCCCGTCCAGTTCGTCATGGTTTTGAAAAAGGGCGTCGTTTTGGAACGCCTTCTCCATCGCCGACTGGGCCTTAGGCACCAGGTTGGTGTGGATCTCGTAACCCCCGGTGGCCAACTCTTCTTCGGACAAGCCGAAACGGACTTCCGCCTCCTGAATCACCAGGTGTTTATACGCCTGGTAGCGGTCGTTTCGGAGATGTTTCGTCAAATGCTCGCGATTGACGCCCAACTCTTTTTTGCGGTATTCATCCCGTTCCGCCGCCGTGATTACCCCTTGTTCCGCCATCAGTCCCAGGACCAGGTTTCGCCGTTCTTTGGCCCGCTCTTCATCCTGATAGGGGTTGTAGGCGGAAGGAGCCTTGGGCAGCCCCGCCAATAGCGCAGCTTCGTGGGGCTTCAGTTCATCCTTGGTTAGATCCTTGTCAAAATAAATTTTAGAGGCCATTTGAATCCCCTGAACATCATTTCCAAAATAGATGAAGTTCAGGTATGCTTCCAGGATTTCATCTTTACTGTAATCCCGCTCCAGATTCCAGGCGACGGTAACCTCTTGAAATTTACGGGTGTAGGTTTTGATATTGCTTTCCAAAATGACGTTTCGCGCTACCTGCATCGTGATGGTTCCCCCGCCTTCGGCCCTGCGCCCTTCGCGGACATTGGCCACGACGGCGCGAGCGATGCTGCGGAAGTCCACCCCGTTATGTTGCCGGAACCGCCGGTCTTCTACGGCGATAAAACTATTTTCAATCAGTTCTTTTGAACGAATCTCATCCATGCTGATGTATTCCCGGTTGGACGACCCCAACTTGGTTGCTTCCTTCCCTTCCACATCATAGATGGTAGAAGCAAACTGGATCTGATCCAAGCGATCCAACGGCACCGACTTGGCCGACATCATCACCGCCGAACAACCGCCGATTACCAATAACGCGGTGGTGATCAACACCAGTACGACCCACTTTTTCGTAAAAAAGCGGGGGCGCTTCCCTCCATTTTTACGGCCACGGTCCTCCACACGGGAACCGACTCGTTTTTCCCCTGGGGGCGTCGCCCGTTTTTTTTCATCGTCCATCTCCTTCAACCCCCTCTGCATGGCATGATCCTCATCCCACCACTGGGAGGAATCCTCTCTATCTCTTTCAATATCTGTCAATGCCATATATCTTTTATACTACTCCATCCACAACAAAATGCCAATGGAAGAACGCGGAGCATTCAGCCGGAAAGTGAAGGGTGTTCCTGAAAACCGGCTTCTGGTGGATTGGAGAGGGCGGCAGGAACGTTTACAGTCTGTTGCCGTGTAAATGTTGATGCATCCATCCAAAAGAGTCAAAACAAAAGAGAACGGCGTTCCCATCTGGAACGCCGTTCTCTCGTTCGGTCCATAGCGGTCATTTATTTAGGGCCAAAAACCTTGCTCCCCTTCTTCGTCGTCATCGCCGTCATTGTTGCCTCCTTGACGGCCACCACCCCGTTGGTCACCCCGCTCTGGGATTGTGATTTGGTCCCCCTGTGAACCCTGTTCCTGATCCTGTTGCTGATCCTGCTGGTCCTGCTCTTCCTGCTGATCCTGCTCCTCTTCTTCCGGCGGTGGTTCCTCCTGGTTGGGAGTAACCTTCACTTCCACCGCGTTGGAAGGATCGGACTTGGCATCACCGTCTTCCTTGTCGACGGCGATCACACGGTAGAAGTAGGATTTGGGCTGGTCTCCGCCGCCGAAGAAGTCCCGCAGGAAGTTTCCTTTAGGCACTTCGATGTTTTGGTCGGTATAGCCGCCGCCTTCCGCTTCTCCGATAGTGCTCCAGTTCTGGTTGTCCTCGGAACGCTGCACTTCATACTTCACCCGCTCGCCGAGGTCGGTCCACTTCAGATTGATCGCTTCCCCATTGGGATCATAGCGGCCGGACAGATCCCCTACCGGTTTCAACTGGAAGGGCGGCTCCGGTTCCTTGACGCCTTGCGGCGGATCGAAGTGTTTTACTTCCAATCCCGCCATCACTTCCGTCATGACCGCTTGCCAAATCCGTGCTGGATAGCTGCCCCCGGTGAGCCTCACTTCGCTGCCCTTATCATTGAAGACAGCCACCGCACCCACGTACTGCGGAGTATATCCGACAAACCAGGCTTCCTTGCTGTTCTGGGTAGTCCCCGTCTTACCCGCTACCGGACGGCCGTCAGCCAGCTGGGCGTTACGCCCGGTTCCAATGTCGCTCTCCACCGCATACTGCAGCATGCGGGTGGTATACCAGGCAGTCTGGGGTTTGTAAACCTCCCGGTCGGTCTCCAGTTCCTTTACGGGAGAGATTTCCTGGCCTTCGTTATCTTCGATTTTGCGGATGGTGTGGGGTTCATGGTTGACGCCGTTGTTGGGGAAAGCGGAGTAGGCTTGCGCCATCTCCACAGTATGGACCCCGTCCGTCAACCCGCCCAACGCCATCGCCGCAATACTGCCTTTATCCTTTTCGTTCAGCTCCAGCCCGGCTCTGGTCGCATATTCATAGGCCCGGTTCAGCTTCACGTGTTCCGTTAACAACCATACGGTGGAGGCGTTGAGGGAGCGGGCCACCGCTTCCTTCATCTCGATATCGCCGTAAAACTCCCCGGTGTAGTTACGGGGGGTATACTCACCGATCTTGATTTCTTCATCCTTGACGATGTGATACTCGTTCATGCCCAGTTCCACTGCTGGAGCGAACACACTGATGGGCTTCATCGTCGATCCGGGCTGCATCCGCTGGGTGGCCCGGTTCATATAACCGGTTAAATAATTGCGTCCCCCGCCCAAGGCGACGATCTCCCCGTTGGTGGGATCCATGATGGTCAGACCCGCATCCAACCCTTCCAGCGGCTGCCTGGTATCTGAGTCCACAAAAAACTGGTTTTCTTCGTCTTTCAACGCTTTTTCCGTCGCCTTCTGCGCTTTCACATTCAGCGCAGTGTGTACCTTGAATCCCCCATTAATCAACTCATCTTGGGGAATGTTGGGGTAACGCTCCTTCAATTCATCGAACAGGTAATCCTTGTACGCCGCATACTCGTTTTTCGGCAGGTGCTTCTGGACATATTCCGGATCGACGCCCAGCGGTTGTTGTTTCGCTTTTTCCGCTTCCGCTTCCGTAATAAGCTGAGGGGAATCTTTGGTGATCTCCGCCAGCTTGTTCAGCACCACGTTGCGCCGGTTGATCGCTCGTTCCTCCTGCTTAAACGGATCGTATCCGTAAGGAGCTTTCGGCAGCCCGGCCAGGAGTGCAATTTCCTCCGGTTCCAGCTCTTCTTTGGTAATGTCTTTGTCGAAATAGATCTTGGCGGCCATCTTGACGCCCCGGACATTGTTCCCCAAGTCAATATAATTGATATAAGTTTCCAATATTTCCTCTTTTTTGTAGTTTCGTTCCAGGTTGAGCGCCACCGCGATTTCGTTCAGTTTCCGCGTGTATGTTTTTTGCCGTTCTTGCAATACCGCGTTCCGTGCCACCTGCATCGTGATCGTGCTGGCACCTTCCGCTTTGCCCAGGGAGATAATGTTGCGGTAAATGGCGCGGGCAAAGCCCCGGTAGTCGATCCCATTGTGCTTGTGGAAGCGCTCGTCCTCCACTTTGACAAAGGCCTCGGCCAACTCGGGGGATTTGATATCCTTAATCTTCACATACTCCCGGTTGGAGGCACCCAGCTTCATCACTTCTTGCCCTTCGGCATCATAAACAGTGGAGGATTCCTCCATTTTCTCCCGGATCTCTTCGATATCGTAGGTCTTAGCGCTCATCATGACGGCGGAACATCCGCCGACCACCAGCAGAAGGGTGGTGATACAGACCAAGAAAAACCACTTCCAGGTGAAGAAGCGGAATTTCTTTTTGCCACCACCACCGGACCCGCGTGGCCCGCCCAGACTGCGTTTCCCGGTCCTGCGTTCATTGGAACGCGAGCGGGAAGGGACGGCCCTCGACTCCATGCGATACTGGTCCATTCCTTTTTACCCCCTCAAATTGCATGTGGCAGATTTCTGACCCAAACTTGTCAAGCTTGTCCAAACTGTCTCTCTACGGGATAATCGAATGAATATTCGCGTATGTGTAATCGCCGATCACCCCGCTTTTCTTGCCGGCGGGGGAGGTTTTTTCCTCTCCTTTTCGCACGGGATCACGGTTATGGTATAGTGGGAGGCGAGGTGATCACCCCATGAACGTATCTGCAGCCGTTTTTGCCTGCCGGTTCACCGGAGTCGTCGGGATTCTCGCATCCCTCCTGTTTTGGAATCTGTACGGTTTCGCCGGATTGGTGTTCGGCTTGTTAAGTTCGATGTTTTGGTTTGGTTTGGCCTGGCATCTTCAACGAGGATCCAAGTCCCAAAAATAAAAACGAAACCTGTCGAAACGGCACCTTCCCATTATAACGCAAATCGAATCTCTTTTGTTACAGGATCTTTAATTACAGCGGAACAACTGCCTCTATTACGGCAGTTGTTTTAGTTGGTTGCAACTTATTCCCTATGATCCACTCGGAAATCTCGGTTGTCAAACCCTCCCGTCACCGGGACCACCGCCCCCGTGATGAAATCGGAATTAGGCTCCGCCAGAAACCGGATCACCCGAGCCAGGTCCTCCCCGGTTCCCGGCCGCCCCACCGGATTGCGCGGCTCCTGTTTGCCGCGGGCCGCGGCAATCGGCGCTTCTTTGAACGGATGGCGAATATCCCCCGGCGAAACCATGTTGACAGTGATTCCGTGAGGGGCCTCCTCTTGCGCCAAGGTACGGGTGAGGGAGACTACCCCCGCTTTAGCAGCGGCATAGGCGGAAAAACCCGTCCAGGCCGGAGCCGTTTCCACCTCGGGGAAGCCGAACGTGACAATCCGCCCCCATCCTCTCCGCCGCATTCCCGGCACCACCTCCCGTACACAGTAGAACACCCCGCTTAAATTGCCGTCCACCATTTCCCGCCACTGATCATCGGTGAAAGCGATCGTCTCGATCCGCTGAAAGAGTAACGGCCCCGCCGCACAGACCAGGACATCGACACGTTCCCAGCAGTCGTGGATAACGCCGGCCATGCGGCGCACGTCTTCCACCTGGGAAACATCCCCCTGTAAAGCCAGCAACTGACCGCCCCGCTCCTCCACTTCCCCCTTCAATTTCTCCGCTGCATCCAGGCTGCTGCGGTAATTGACGGCAATCCGATATCCCGCCTCAGCCAGAACACGGGCCACCTGCACCCCTAAGCCGGAGATGCCTCCCGTAATCCAAGCCACCTTTGCTTCCGTTGTCATACACCCAGCCCCCTCTCCCCGTCAATACGTGAATGATGCATCCTCGTCATATTCATTTATTGTACTGATGTTGCGATTTTACTGCAAAAACCATCCCGCTTTATCATGCCCTTTTCCAATTATCACAAAAATGTCAACGCTTTCATGAAGGAGCCACCGAGGGTCATGTGGTATCTATTCGGAGGAAGATAAATCCATCCATCTTTCTCAATAGAAAGGAGTCCATATCCATGGGTTCGAACCGACCATCCACCCTGGCCCCGGATTTCTTCTCTCCCCGTTTTAGAGAGCAGGCTTACACCCTTTACCGAGACCTGAGAGAAAAAGGAGCCGTCCACCCGATCCAAATGCCGTCAGGGGAGCCGGCCTGGCTCGTCACTCGATATGATGCCGCCCTCGCTGCATTGAAAGATCCGCGCTTCATCAAAAACCCGCGTACGCTCCCCGACTGGAAAGACGATCTGCCGGAAGAAATCGAAGTTTTTGATGAACACATGCTGGCCGCGGATCCCCCGGATCATACCCGATTGCGCAACCTGGTCCATCAAGCCTTTACCCCCCGCATGATCGAAGGGATGAATCACCGAATACAAGAAATCGCAGACACATTGCTGGATCAGATCGCCTCCACACCCAGCCGTCGGTGTGATCTGATTGACGCATACGCCTTTCCCTTACCCATTCTCGTCATCTGCGAAATGCTGGGCATTCCCGCCGACGACCGTAAGCGCTTCCGGGAATGGTCCAACGCTCTGTTGGCCACCACCAACCGGCCGGAGAAGATGGAGGAAGCCCGCCCCAAAATGAAGGAGTTCCAGGAATACTTGGGTGAGTTGTTCCACATGCGGCGTTCCGATCCCGCTGATGATCTGGTCAGCAGGCTGGTACATGTGGAAGAGGAGGGAAGCCGCCTGACATCCAATGAACTGTATTCCATGATCTTTCTGCTCATCATCGCAGGACATGAAACCACCGTCAATCTGATTGGCAACGGAGTGCTCGCCCTGTTCCAACACCGAGAGCAACGGGAGCTTCTCCGCCGTCGACCGGAATTGCTGGACCACGCAGTGGAAGAGATCCTGCGCTACTACAGCCCTGTTGAGATGGCCACCGACCGATGGGCGGCGGAAGATCTTTCATTCTTCGGTGAACCCATCCCTCAGGGCAGCCTGGTAATCGTCGCACTCGGGTCAGCCAACCGGGATAAAAGTCAATTCCCGGAACCGGATCGCTTTGACATCACCCGCCAGCCCAACCGTCACCTCGCCTTTGGGATGGGAATCCACTACTGTCTCGGCGCCCCCCTGGCCCGGCTGGAAGCCAAAATCGCCATTCCCACCCTCCTGGAACGACTGCCGGAGCTGACACTCGATTTTGGAGAAGAACCCCTTCCTTGGAGGCAGGACTTTCTTATGCGAGGCCTGACCAAACTGCCGGTTCGCTTTTAACGGAAAGAAAAAACCGCCCGTCTGGACGGTACAGCTGTTTGCAACAACGATGGAAAATCGAATCAGCCGATCAGGACCCTGTCGGCTCCAGGATCCACTTCGTCATCAATAAGAGTAACGATGCCCCGATCAGAATCCCCGACACCGTCCACAGGGGATGAACCGAATCCCACAGAGCCAGGGCAAGCACCATCACAGTCAGGCCAGCCACGGCCACCACCCGGAACAGCCGCCGACGGGTCCACCATGCTAAACCGGCGGAGATCAGAGTCAACCCTGACATCGCCTGCCACTCCCACATCCAGATCATCGACCAATCCATGGCGGTTCCCTCCTTTTTTTCCATTATGATCAGGAAAAAGGACGGACATACCAAAGACACGATGCCTCCATTCCTGGTGAGAACAGCCTTGTTTACAAAACCACACCCGACGCTTTATGAAACGTCGGGTGTGGTTACCATGTTCCAGTTTTATTATCGGGTCCATCTTTCGTCTTGCCGCTTACCGCTTTTGATCCTGATCCTCTACATAGATGGAACGAATCACCGTCCGTTCAAAGGGCTGACCCTGGACATCGGTCCCTTTCACATCCAAGGTCAGGTTGTAAACACCCGGTTCCGTCAATTTCGGCAATTCCCCCTTGAAAGCGCTTTCTTTTGAAACCGCTTTCAAACGATTCCGATGAGAAGCCGATTTCATCTTTTTCTGTGAACTCGGTGTAGTCACTTGGACATCCACTTTTAAATCCTTCACGTTCAGCTTGTCGGTCTCCATAATCTCCAGACTCAGGGGAACTTCGCTTCCCGTTTCGGGCTGGCTCGTTACGTTCAGAGAGACGGTTTGCGGCGCCAGAAAGGTGCCGGTCAATAGGTAGGCATCCTCATCCTGGCTGGCGAGTCGGATCGTCCAGGTACCCGCCTCAGGTGCGTCAATCCGGAAAGCCTGGACGACGGCATCCTGAAATATTTCCTTTTCCTCACTTTTCCCATAGACATCGCTCCGGTTATCGTAGGTTTTTCCGGAAGGAGAGGTCAGTTCCACTTTCACGTTGTTACCGCTGGTCATTAAGGTGAAGATCGCTGCCTCGGTAGCTTCGGTGACAGTCACGTTCATTTCCTGTTTTTCTCCCGCAGCCAGAGGGCCCCCGCGCACCCAATGATCCCCGCGGTCCGGCACCGCTTCAGCGGATGCGGCCACTTCATCCATTCCGGCCATTACCGGTTGAGAAGCGGGAGCTGCCGTGCTCAAGATTTCATCGATCCGATGAAGAGCCGTTCGTCCCAACCGGATGTTGTCATGATCCAGGTTGGTGGTAAACAGATGATGCCCATTGGGCAGCGAAGCGCTCCACACGTTCACCATTCCATCGTTCTTTCCGTGAACGGCCAGATAGGCCCCACCCGCCCACAACGCTGAGAACAGCGGACCCCAGCTGGTTCCAGCAGTGGTGTAGTAGCTGTTGCGGCCAGCGTTGGCATGGGAATCGGTTACGGAACGGAACTGTCGCATATTCGCCGTTTGCAGCGATTCGGATCCTGCACTGCGGGCACCCAACAGTTCCGCCAGCCAACCGGCCCAGGTACTATGGGCCAAATCCGCCAGATGGGACCCGTGGTGAGGAGATCCCAACGTAACGACACGACCCACATAAGGGTGAGCACCATAATGGACCAGAGCCGCCTGGGTGTCAATGCCACCCTTGCTGTGAGCGACCACATTGACGCGCTGGCCGAAGTGATCATGAATCTGCCGCAACAAGCCCGCCAGCATCCGTCCGTTGTCCCACTGGCTGGCAGCGCTTCCACCAGAGTCGTGCAAATCGACAAAGGCCGTCCGGTAGCCGTGTTCCCGGGCAAGGGAAGCCATGTCATTGTTCCCGTAATACTGGGTTCTTCCAGACCAATGGACTGAACATCCATTTAACCCCTGTACAAATACAAGTGGCGGTTTGGCAGGATCCGGGTTGGCGGGAGCTTCCCCCAGATACCACGTACCCGGCGCTTTTCCGCACGATCCTCCCTTCCCTCCCATGGGCTGTACCGTCCCGGTAGAATCCGGATTGGCCCCATAACCGATCCCCGCAGGCATAGCCAATACCAACACCAGTAAAACCGCCGCAACCATCCTGACTTTCCGTTTCAAGGAATTCACCTCACTTCATTATTGCAGGTCCTCTCCACCAACTATTTCTCTTCTACAACAGTCGGTGAATCCCTTTTCATTTTCAAAATATTAATTAAATAAATAAAAAACGGTTGATCAAGTGCTTCATATCTTCCGGGATGGGGGATTCCCATATACACGGGCGTCGATCACGGGGATGAACCACGGTCAGGCGAACGGCGTGCAGCGCCTGACGACGGATGCTTTCTTCCCCTGTCTCCTCCATGCCGTAGAGGGAATCGCCAAAAATGGGATACCCCCGATGGGACAGATGAACCCGAATCTGATGGGTGCGCCCGGTCTCCAGCTTCAGCCGCAACAGGGTCGCCCCTTTGAAGCGACGTTCCACTTGAAAGCGAGTAAACGCCCTCGCACCGTCAACCCGTACCATCCGTTTATGGGGTTCATCCGGTGAACGGCCGATCGGCTCGTCCATCACCCCTTCACCCTCCGGCCACTCTCCCCGAACCACGGCCAAATACTCCCGTTCGTAACATCGCTTGTCCATCTCTTTGGCCAGAAAAGCATGTGCGTAGGCGTGCTTGGCAAAGACGATCAGTCCGGAGGTGTCCTTATCCAATCGGGTGACGGGACGGGCCAGACGCTGTTCCCCTCGCTGGAGCCAATGATAAACCAAACCATTGGCCAATGTGTTGTCCCGATAATCCTTGGTGGGATGAACCACCTGTCCCGGCTCCTTATCCAGCACAATCAGATCTTCATCTTCGAAAACAATTCGAAGGGGTACCGGCTGCGGAGCAAGCGTCGGCTCCGGGTCCGCCGGCAGTGTGATCCGGATCTGGTCCCCCTCCTCCACACGGGAAGTGAAAAACATTACTCGGCCATTTACGGTTACTCCTTGCGACTCCCGCAAACGGCGCAGCATCCGTCGGGAAAAGCGAAACCGGTTTTGCAGCACCTGCCTGAGCAGCTTCCCCGCCTCTTCTTTTTTCACCAGATGTAAAAAAACATCCCGATTCATCTCATCCATCTATCACCGGCTCCTTTAATATCCCTTTCTCACAGTATCACCCGGCCTCAGGAAAGAAAAAACCCGCCGTGGGGCGGGAAAGCATCAAACCGCGATCTTCTTAATACATCACACCGGTCCGTTTGTGCGTTTTGGAAAACTCCCCTGGATTGGGATCGAAGTAACGGGTGGTGTACTTCTGAACAAACCGGTCCTGGCCGTCCAAATACCCGGCACCCCAAGTGGGGTCCATCGTGATCCAATTTCCGTCCACTTTCACTTCTACCCAAGCATGGCGGTTTCCGTCCGCCACTCCTTCGACGAACCGGGCTTCCATCCCGATAGAACGCAAGAGAGCGATCGCCAGGAAGCTGTAATCCTGGCATACTCCTTTCTTCTCCCGCAAGGTTTTCAGCGCGCTGTCATCGTATTCGAAAGCATCCGTCTTAAACTTGGTGACATCATAGTGGATCTGTTTCGATACGTATTCATAAATAGCCAGTGCCTTCTCCCGCTCTGTTCCTTTACCTGCGATCAGATTTTTAGCCAGAGAGCGGATTTCACCGCTGTCCGACTGAATCCCCCTGGAAGGCAACAAGTTTCGTTGATCCTTGTCTGTCTCGTTGTGAACGGTATAACGGGCTACTCCGAAAAAGCGGAAGTAATCTCGTTTCTCCGAAGTGATCTCCGGCACATTGACGGTCACTTCGTAAGTCCCCTTACCGAAACGAAGCCAAAACGTATCATCAAATCGGTAATTTTCCACCGGAATGATATACGTAGCCTGCTCTCCGTCTTTCTTCGTCTGGACAATCAAATGTTTGGTCTCCGCCGCCTGGGGAGCCTGCGGGTCGATCCGTCCCCGGATGCGGGCTTTCATATCCGCCCGCCCTCCCCCCGCAAGCGGCATCTCCAGCTGAACCCCCCGTTCCTCATAATGGCGGAAATACTCGACCGGCTCCCGCTTTTGATTGGACTGATTATCCACCCACAGTTTGGCAGCCTCATTGAACAGATTTTTCTTGGACGGATCGGGTGTCAAAACCGTTACCCGATGCACCCCTTTGCCGTACAGCAGGGGAATTTGGGTATCAAAGCGGCCATCCCGGACAGGAACCACGTGTTCCCATTTTTCCGTTCCCTTCTCTACCTGAACCATCAACCGTTCCATATCCTTGGGAAGGGATCCCTTTAAAGCAATGCTGCCGGAAGCTTCCCCAAAACCGGAAGCAGGCTGCTCAAACGCAAGGCCGGACGACTGTCCCACCCGCGTCATCGCGATATCCCGCTCCACCCGCGGATTAACATTATGCACCTTCATCTGTGCCACATCGTAAAAATGATTGGCTTCCGCCTCACTGGGAAGACGTACGGTTACCTGGTAAATCCCTTCCCCTTTATGAAGCTGAATCCATTGGTCGAACTGCCCGTCATCCAAGGGGATGTAATAGGAAAACTTGCTGTCGTCCCCCGAATCTCCTTCTTTCTCCACTTCCACCCATGCAAAATCCGCCTGCAACTGAAGGATTTTTTCAACCGAACCGGTGATGGGAAAACGAGAATTTACAGCAAATTCCTGATAGGCAGGGGATTGTAGTTTCACCCCAACCTGCTTTCCGTAAGCTTCCAACTTCAATTTTTTCAGATTCAGCGATTCGTTTTTTTGGTCTGCCAACCGATCCCACTCATTAGGCTGGGCTTCCGCCTCCGTTTGAAAGGGCCACAGAGGTTCACATCCCGCTGTCACCATCAGACAAACGGCCAGCAAAAAAACCCCACAACCACGCAACCGTTTCATGACAACCTCCGTCCCCATGTAAAATCCTCTCTCATGATATCAAGTTTACAAAAATGACGTGATTCTATAAATGATTATAGTTGATCTACACCCCTTATCACTAGCCATTCCATCTATTTATGGGAAGGAAATCTGCGATGGTGAATAAGCACTAAGAGTTCACGAGCAAAACCGGCGCCATCAAGAGGTTCACCTAAATTTTCCCTCGTCCAGGCTGAAACCCTTCCGGTCATCCCCACCCATTCATAATCTATCTGTGACTGTTACGAAAGGGGGAGCGACAACCATGAGTTGGTTTGGAGGAGTGGGAGCCGGCTATGGTTACGGTTTTGGTCTGCGCCGTCTCTTAATTTTCTTGCTGGTTATTGCCACAATCTTTGCGCTGGTGGTTCATTAAACAACCAACATCCACCTTCACCCTTTTCATCCCCTCGCCCAGGGGTGTTTTTTTATTTTAAACCTGTATCGCGGTTCGGCGCCACCGTTCCCGGAGACGGTTCATCCGGATCAAAAGATGGATTCATGCCAAACAAAAAAAGAGGACGCCCTAAATAGGAACGCCCCACCCATATGGAAAGACCAAGACCAAAGAATGTTGCGGACCATCCTGTCCGAACATCACAATGCTGTACGAGATCGCCGCTTTCTTACGGGAAAACGGGGACGATCCGGACACTTTCATCATACAACAGATTATACATCTTGTGTTTTTAAAACTTCGACAAAATCCGACAAAAAAACCCCTCACTTTTCCGTACTTTTGGCACCTTTTTGCCCCCATGTTTTAAAACATCGGTTGGATTGGAATCCTTTTTGCATTCCAAACAGTTGACAGGGGATTTGTAACCAGTATGATGAAAATAATCATTCCCATCTTTCATACAATTTTTGTACCATTTCCTCATCGTTCGATTCATTATCACAATCGGCGGTTTGTTTCAAAACCTATGATCGATTTTCACCCACCTCCCAACGGAAAGGAGGGATTCTTTATCGGCCTTGGAAACAATCTGCGCCGTCGAAGAAAGGAGCTGGGGTTAACCCAGGCCGAATTAGCTGAAGGCATTATCTCCATCCCGTACCTTAGTTTAATCGAGAATGAAAAAGCCATTCCCCGTCCGGATGTACTGGAGCTTCTGGCCCAACGCCTGCAATGTTCTGTCAATCTCCTGATAGGGGTAACCGATCTGGAGACAAGACGACGGGCTGAGATTTGGATTGACCAGGTTCAACTGGCGCTCTCCTATGACGGTATCAAAAAAGCAGAACAGATCTTTTTCTCCCTGGTGGAGCTGTCCCGTTCCATCGCCGACACCAAGATATTAATACAGGTGGAGTTGTTGGAAGTCCAACTCCTCATTTACAAACTGGAATTTAAAGAGAGCGAATGCCGCCTGTCCGCCATTGAGGAGCGTTGGCCTCAACTGTCGGACGAGCCCAACTTGAAGATTTGGTATCTTCGACTGCAAGGAAATCTATATTTTTTCAAAGACCAGTACCGAAAAGCACTGGCTCGCTACCGGGAAGCGGAACGAATTCTCCCCTCTGTCACCGATGGAATCGAGAAAGCATATGTTTACGGTAACATGGGACGAACCTATCTGCAATTGTCCAACAGCTCGCTGGGAATCCTCTACACCGAAAAGGCGATTGAGGTCTTGAAGCAGAATGATCGTTGGCTGGAAACCTGCCCGCTGTTAACTGTTCTTGGGATATGTCACAGCCGCAGCCGAGATTACCAGGAAGCGATCGACTGTTTTGAACGTGTGCTGCGTATGATTGAACGCTTTTCCCTTTCAGAGAGCCTGGCCTCCAACACCTATCACGAACTGGGTGTCTGCCACCTGGCCTTGGGCGATTACGACCGTTCCATCCAATTGCTGCTGAAGTCGTTGGATGTGGCCAAGGAGGGGCAGCTGAGCCAGTGGGAGATCGGCTACAGTCATCAGATCATTTGCCGAAACTACATTAAAAAAGGGGATCTGGATCAAGCGAGGAAGCATCTCGAACTGGCGATGAGCCTTTTGCAAAAACGAAGGCACCGGTTGACCGACTGTTATATCTATCTTGGACAAATTCATTATATCGAGGGAGAGATGCAATCATTTATCGAATGTTACGAAAAGGCGATTCAAGAGTACTCCCACTTAGGAATCTCAGAAAAGGCGGCCCAGGTGGCCCATACGCTTGGTAAATATTTCAATTTAGAGAAGGATCGGGACCAGGCCCTGTCTTATTTGTTGCAAGCGGTAGAACATTATCATACGACAACGTCGACAATCGATATCGAGATGGAGTTGCCCACACTGGATAACCAGGCGGAAAACACCGCCACCTCCACGTAAAAAAGCCTCCGATCGGAGGCTTTTTTTGTTGTATCTTAGTCGTTTCTCCCTTCCCCCAGCAGAGACAAGAATTCTTTCTCCTCAACCACAGGGACTCCTAAGTCTTGGGCTTTTTTCAGCTTGGAACCCGCTTTGACTCCGGCAACTAACAGATCCGTGCTTTTGCTGACACTTCCGGTTACTTTTCCCCCCAGGGCTTCGATACGTGCCCCGGCATCCTTTCGGGACATCGATTCCAGCGTCCCGGTAAGAACAACGGTTTTGCCGGCAAAGGGACTGTCCACCACAACCTCCCGCCCAGGATCGGGACCCTGGTAGACGAGATTGACCCCCGCATGCTCCAAGCGGCGGATCGTTTCCTGCACTTCGGGTTTTTCAAAGTAGGTGACGATACTTTCGGCCATCTTGGGTCCGATCTCATCAATCGATTCCAGTTCATCCCTGTCGGCTTCCATCAGTGAATGGATGTTTTTAAAGTGAGCGGCCAATACTTGTGCTCCCTTGGAACCGACAAAGCGAATTCCCAATCCGAATAAGATCCGTTCTAAGGAGTTCCCCTTACTGACTCGAATGGCGTTCAGCAAGTTGTCCACCGATTTTTCCCCCATTCGCTCCAAGGGAAGGACATCCTCCTCTTTCAAGTCATACAAGTCGGCAGGCCCCCGGATCAGCCCGGCTTCAAACAACTGGGTTACCACTTTTTCTCCCAGTCCTTCGATGTTCATCGCTCCACGGGAGACAAAGTGAATGATGCCTTCCCGGGTCTGGGCGGGACATTGGGGGTTGATGCAGCGCAGGGCCACTTCCCCTTCCAGACGGACCAGCCCGCTGCCGCATTCCGGACACTCCGTCGGCATCGAGTACGGCTTTTCCTCCCCGGTGCGGTGTTCCGTCAGGACACCCACCACTTCGGGAATAATGTCTCCCGCCTTTTTCACGATGACATGGTCACCGATTTTGATATCTTTCTCGCGGATGATGTCCTCGTTGTGAAGGGAAGCCCGCTTAACCGTCGTTCCGGCCAGGGTGACCGGATCCAGCACGGCGGTGGGTGTCACGGCTCCGGTACGCCCCACGTTAATCTCGATTCCTCTGAGAACGGTGACTCCTTCTTCAGCGGGAAACTTGTAGGCGATGGCCCAGCGAGGGCTTTTGGCGGTAAAACCCAATTCCTCACGCAAGGAAAGGTCATCCACCTTGATGACAATCCCATCGATTTCATAGTCCAGCTCCATCCGATGATCCCGCCAGTGATTGACGAAGTCCATCACATCGTCGATCCCTTTAACCGTAACCCGGTCGGGGTTCACCTTCAGCCCCAGCCGCCGCAGCAAATCGAGGGAAGCCGTATGAGTATGGGGAACATCGGTGCCCTCGATTTCCCCGATCCCGTACAAAAAAATATCCAGAGCCCGTTCGGCGGCCAGCTTGGGATCCAGCTGGCGCAAAGAACCGGCGGCGGCATTTCTGGGATTGGCAAAAACCGCTTCTCCCTTTTCTTCCTTCTGGGCGTTAATCCGCTCAAACTCTTTTTTGGGCAGAAACGCTTCCCCCCGCACCTCCAAAGTGACTGATTCCCGCAATTTGAGGGGAAGCGAACGGATTGTCTTCAAATTTTGGGTGATGTTTTCCCCGGTGCGTCCGTCCCCACGGGTGGCTCCCCGCACCATTCGTCCATCCTCGTAGCGAATGGAGACCGCGAGGCCGTCGATTTTCAACTCACACACATAGTCGACGGCTTCCCGTCCGGACAGCCGGCGGATGCGTCCGTCAAAATCTTTCAGATCGTCGAAGGAAAAGGCGTTTCCCAGAGAGAGCATCGGGATCCGGTGCTCTACTTTTTCAAAGTGGGGAAGCGGTTCCCCGCCCACTTTTTGGGAAGGGGAATCCGGTGTCACCAGATCGGGGTATTCTTCTTCCAACCGGAGCAACTCCTGCATCATTCGGTCAAACTCGGCATCACTCACAATCGGTTCGTCCAAGATATGATAGCGGTAATTGTGCTCCTCCAGCTCTTTTCGCAACGAATGGATCCGCTGTTCCGCTTGCGCTCGGTCCATGACTTCCACTCCTCAACAGACTGGGATGTCCGGAGCAACGGGGTTGAACCCGATAACCGGACATGCCCGTATCAAAACTCTTGTTTGTTAGGCCCGTGTGATGGGGGCAAAAGTAGCCAGTAACCGTTTAACACCGACCGGCGCGGGAAAGGCAATGTTTAATTCCGTATCCTCTCCTTCTCCCTGCACTTTTACAACCGTACCGATCCCCCACTTTTTATGATGCACCTTATCTCCCACATTCCAATTCAAATCGCCGTTAGGGGCGGGGCGGGCCGGCCCTTGCCGCAACACCGGTTTATTCAGAGCGGCGGATGGTTTACCCACCCGTTCAATCAGATGTTCCGGAATCTCTTTCAGAAAGGGAGAAGGTGGATTGGCACTGGTTTGGCCGAAGAGCATCCGCATGCGTGCCCGGGAGAGAAAGAGCCGTTTTTGGGCGCGGGTGATGCCGACATAGGCTAAACGCCGTTCCTCTTCCAATTCCTCCGGATCGTCGAAGGTGCGGCTGTGGGGAAAGATCCCCTCTTCCAACCCGACCAAGAACACCTGGGGAAATTCCAGCCCTTTGGCGGAGTGGAGCGTCATCATGGTAACGCCGGATATGGTTTCATCCTCCTCCAACCCGTCGATATCCGATACCAGGGCGAGATCCGTGAGAAAGGCCACTAACGCTTTATCTTCGTTTTTCTCCTCAAACTCCCGGGTGACCGAGAGGAACTCGTCCAGGTTTTCCAGACGGCTGGCTGCTTCCACCGTTTCTTCCTTCCGCAGCTCCTCCCGATATCCCGTACGATCCAGCACCTCTTCCGTTACCTCACTGGCAGTAAGATATTCCATCATCGCCGACATCTCCCGGATCAAGGAGGTGAAGCGCTGAATCGGCTGAATAAAGCGATTGGCAAGGCCGATATCCTCCACTTCCAACAACGCTCGAAACAACGAGAGGCCGTGTTGGCCGGCGTAGGCGGAGATCTTGTCCAGAGTGGCTTGACCCACCCCCCGTTTGGGGACGTTGATCACCCGTGTAAGGGAAAGGTCATCGTCAGGATTGACCACCAGACGCAAATAGGCAAGAACATCTTTGATCTCCTTGCGTTCGTAGAACTTGAGTCCCCCCACCATCTGATAAGGAATATTGGATTTCAGGAAGACTTCCTCCACCACCCGGGATTGGGCGTTGGTCCGATAGAGAACGGCAAAGTCGTCATAGGAGCGGCCTTCGCGGTGTTCCCTGACAATCGTGTCCGCCACGAAGTACGCTTCCTCATGTTCGTTGTCCGCTTCAAATAATTGAACCGGTGCCCCGTTCTCGTTTTCCGTCCATAAATTTTTCGGCTTTCGACCCTGGTTGTGGGCGATCACTTCATTGGCGGCAGATAGGATCGTCTTGGTGGAACGATAGTTCTGTTCCAGTTTCACCACCCGGACATCCGGATAATCCCGTTCAAAAGAGAGGATGTTGGTAATGTCCGCTCCCCGAAACTTGTAAATGGATTGATCGGAATCCCCCACCACACACAAATTGCGATGGGAGCCGGCTAACAGCTTAACCAGGATGTATTGCACATGGTTGGTATCCTGGTACTCATCCACGTGAATGTATTGAAATTTTTTTTGGTAATAATCCAACACCTCCGGAACCTGCTGAAACAACCGCACCGTCTCTACCAACAAATCGTCAAAATCGAGGGACTGGTTGGTGCGCAGTTTTTGCTGGTAAGCTTCATAGATGTCGGCAGCCATCTCGTCGTTAAATCCCTCGGCTTTTTCTTTCATATCAGCAGGGGACCACAGACGGTTTTTGGCATTGGAAATCTTATGGAGAAAGGAGCGGGGGGGAAATTTTTTCGGGTCGATGTTTTTCTCTTTCAGCACCTGCTTGACCGCTGTCAGCTGATCGGAACTGTCCAGGATGGTGAAGTTGCGGTTATATCCGATCCGATCGATGTCCCGCCTTAGCATACGGACGCACATGGAGTGAAAAGTGGAAATCCAGATTTCTTCTGCTTCCGGCCCCACCAAGGCGGAAATCCGCTCCTTCATCTCTCTGGCCGCTTTATTGGTAAAAGTGATGGCGAGAATATTCCAGGGATGAATCCGTTTTTCCGCCAACAACCACGCCACCCGATTGGTCAATACCCGCGTCTTTCCGCTTCCCGCTCCGGCCACGATCAATAGGGGGCCTTCAGTGGTTTCCACCGCCCGCCGTTGATCCGGGTTCAAACCTTGCAGCATCGCTTCTTTTGTCCAGGGTTGTCCCATTGTCACACACCTTCCGTCATCAAAGTTTAATTGGAAAAATGTCTGCCTCGTTTTGGGACATTCAATTCATCTGTTTCCGAGTCTCCTTCACCGCCTCCACCGTCGTCAGAGCGGCATCCACATTGCGGTGAGCCAAATTTCCGATTACGACCGTGTCCACCAAGGAGGCCATGCGGCGGGCTTCATCCGGACCATTGATCCCCCCGCCGTAAAAAAGATGCAGCCTCTTGGCCGCTTCCTGCGCCGCTTTCACCATGGACGGATCTCCCCATCTCCCACTGTATTCGATATAAAGTGCAGGCAGATGGAACAAATGTTCCGCCAACCGGGTATAAGCAATGATATCTGCCGATGTTAAGTCCGTCTGACTCCCTGTCAAACGACCCACCCGTGAATCCGGATTAAGGACGATGTAGCCCACACCCGCCGTATCTTCCCACGGGATCCAATCCCCGTAGCTTTTTACCGCACGCTGTTGTGCGCCTACAATCCAACGGGTATCATCCGCATTGAGCACCGTCGGCAAGAGGTACCCCTCCACCCCCGGCACCACCGCTTCCGCCCGGGAGACTTCCTGAACACAATCGATCGGATATGCGGATATGCGGCTTACCAGTCGTTCACTGTTTTCATATGTAATCCCGTCGGTTCCACTGACGATCACCACATCGGTTCCCGACAGGCAGATCCGTTCCAAGGCAGCATTGGAAAGGGCACGGTTGGGATCCAACTTGAATGCGTGTCGCCATTTTCTCATCCGTTCGATCAGCATCCTCATCCCTCCATGGCCGTGCTCGTTTGTCCCCACCCATTATATCTTAACCCCCCGGGACGACGAAAGCGGAGGAATGGCTCAGAATGCCGGCATAGAAATTTCCAATCCGCCATATAGTCAGGAGGGTGGAACTGATCTCAGAAACCTGGCGTGGAGGGGAAAAGCCGTTGCCGTTTCGAACATGGACCATACGACTGTCAATCTACCTGGCTTTAACTGGGTTGGTGTTCATTGCAGGCAACCTTATTCTGCAACCGGACGGGGGATATCCTCCTGACCCGGATCTGGAAAAACAAAAACGGTTACAGCGGCAATGGACGCAGCTCTTTTCTATTCTGTTGGTGGTCCCTTGCCTATTCTATTTCATCTGGGGAGGCGTCCACATTTTCCAAAACGGCCCGTGGCGAAGCCCTCCTCGTTGGCAAACCGTTCTCCTTGCCGGATTGCTTACCGTGATCAGCCTGATTCACGGAAGTTTGGCCGGATGGATCCTCATCATTCTATTTGGATGAACCTCCCCCACTTACGCTAACGCTAAGAAGTGGGGGTTTCTTACCATCAGAACCAAAAAGCTCTCACGTATCGAAGGGTTTGCCTTCCATACTCGAATCGAACCGACTCGGAAAGCCCTTTTGGATTCCTAAGTAAGCAACAGGTACGAATCGTACCTGGGTCGGAACAGACCATCTACTACTTCTCGCTCAGGCGATCCGTAGATACGTTTGCTTCGTGGAAACATCGAGATGCTGGATCTCTCCATGAAGCGATTTAGTTAAAATATTCCTCGCTCCGTGGATATCGCGATGTTCGTGATAGCCGCAGGAACAGCGGTAGTTTCTAGAAGAGGATTTCTTTCTCTTCTTGCAGACAGGACATGTCTGACTGGTATAAGATTCATCAACATCATGCAGACGGATTCCCCTCACGGCTAACTTGTATTGCAGGTATTTTTTTACCCTTCCAAATGACCAATTAGATAGCCGCTGCGCTTGCTTACGCGTCGCTCTCTTTTTCTTTTTCGTCTTTCTTTGTACGCCTTCAGGATTTCCCATCTGTACATCGGATACAGACTGTTTCACACACCAATCGACAAACTGTTTGGTTGTCTTATGGAGAGCATCTTGCAGTTGTTTTTCTGATTTAGATAGCACATAACGTTTTGCCCGCTGATACGTCTTCCACTGACGTGAACCCTTTTTGCACTTCGATTGAAGGCGCTGAATCGCTGCTAACTTTTTGTTGCGCAGGCGATGAATGGAGCGGATCTTTCGACCCGTGATGATCAACGCTTCTCCGCTTTCAGCGAAGGCAGCAAGGGTGTGGATTTCGCCGGGATCAACCCCGACCGATTGTTTCTTCTCATAGGGTTGATTGTCTTTTCCATCTTCAAAGGAAACCGATAAGTACAACCCATTATCATAACAAAGCTCGATTTCCTTGATGGTTCCTTGTGGGAGGTTTTTGGTATGGAGTACAATCGGTTTTTCCCGTTTCCCTTTATGGATTCCCATGGATAGCTCGATCTTCCCATTCGCATGAATCTTGAAGCCGTCTTTCGCCCACTTGGTGTTGTAGTGATTTTTGCTCTTGTAGGGGTAGCGAGCCGTTTTGATTCCTTTTCGGATCGCTTGATGGGCAGAATCTCTGGCAAATAGGTACTTGTGGCAAACGGCCTGAATGGATTGGCTATGGAGATGAAATCGTCCTTTGGTCGCTTTTTGTAGCTCGGATTTTGACATCCATTTTCCATGGTCGCGATTGTGTTGTCTTGATAATTGCAGACATTCGTTCCAAACAAGAGCGGATTCACGGTTACAGGCAAAGAGGCGATTCACATCGGATAGGGAGGCAACAAAATTTACTTTCTTCGCTCGAAGCATCGTTTCACCTCGCTTTTTCGTCCTTGTGATTGAATGTATTTTTTGATGATGTCTATTGGAGCCCCGCCTGTTGTCAATAAGCAGTTCTCGACCAAAAGATTCTTTCCATCGCTTTTTCCGGATGTGTGGAAACTCCTTTTTCAACTAGCGGGAAGAAGCACTTTTGTAAGCATTGATAAACCGAGATAATTCCGAATTTGGATGTCCTTTGAACAAGATAGGGACAGGATCTTGCTCGTGATTCCATTCTTGTAGCGTGATATTGTATTTGGATGCGATGTACTCAAAGATTTCCTTTGCACGACGAGAGATCGGATCATCCAGTACTTTCTTTCGATATTTGATCACGAGGAGGAAGTGGTGTACAGCAAGAATACTGAATGGTTGTTGCTATCCAATTTCCTATTTATATCAACCATTTTATCACCTAATACTGATGATAGATCAGGTGAATCATCATAAAGGCAACCATGATTCTACTAAGTGGTCAGACTTGCGAGACGGGTAAAAAGCACCCCTCCCTCGTCTGACGCGCCATTCATCTCACCGCTTGTAGAAGCGGGAGACTTCTGGCGCAGGTTTGTTAAAAAAACCGCCAAATAAGGGCGGTTTTTTGGTTTCGTTTATTCGGCTTCAGAGGATCCTTTTTTCTCCTCCAAACGATCCAAAGCCAGTGTATATCCATCCGTGCCGTAATGGAAACATCGCTTGACACGGGAAATGGTGGCGGTGCTGGCTCCCGTGTCGGCTTCAATCTGGTTGTAAGTGTAACCTTGCCGCAACATCCGGGCTACTTCCAGCCGTTGCGCCAGGGATTTAATCTCCCCCACGGTACACAGATCATCAAAAAATTGATAGCATTCTTCAATGGATTCCAATGTCAAGACGGCAGCGAATAAATTGTCCACTTCTTTCTTTCTCAACTTGTCCAACTGCATCCTCTCACCCCTTTTTCCTGATTTCTGCTCAGTCGGAGGCACGGGACTTTCACCCTTTAACGAATAACATTCTACACCATTCGTCAAATTCCTCCCAGGCCTGTTCTGGAGCATGATCAGAGCACATCAGACGATGTCTAACACTTGCTCAGAATCGATAGGGCCTGAACAATCCGTAAGGCGAGATCCCGGGTCGGGTTGGCTGTCTTCGTTTCGTTGCTAAAAGCGGGGAGCGAAGCGACCTAGGCGAGACTTGTGCTCTGTGAGTACAAAGGCGAACCAAAAGCCAACCCAACCCTCCCTTCTACTCACGGAAGATTGAATACCAGACAGGCCCTAGTAGTCTCCATATGACCATGTCCCTTCATCAGGGATTACATTTACCCAGGTTTTCCCGGGAACCAACGGAAGTACATCGTCATCCTCCGATACGGGAAGCAGCCACCCATCCCGGTTTTCCCAGCGGATGGGCCGTCCCAGTCCCCTTTGGAACAACATGCCCTCCCCGCCGGATGTCCAATCCACTTCCCGCCGACCGGCCGTATCCAATACCCGGTGGGAGGCCCGGATGACGATCACATTCTCGACACCCAGCACTTCTCCGCTTTCCCGGTCCCGTTGAAGTTCTCCCTGTGTCCTTCGAAAGTAGCGCTTCTCCGTTTGATCCCAGTCAAAACCTGCTTCATACAATCGATGGAACCGGATTTCGATTCGACTGGCTGGATCAAATTCCTCCACCGCCCCTTGCGGGTCAAACAACAGCGGATTCATTTCACGAGTCTCCATGGGACCATTCGAACCAGCCTTACGGATCTTTCCAACGGTCGTATACAGATTGTGAGGCGCTTTTCTCGACCCATCCCGCTGAAAAGAGGCCCTTCCTCGATGGATCCCGTCCACGTGAGGCCAGTTCCGCTCCTGAAGCAACGCCATCGCTGCTGGTGAACCACCGGCATGGGCCACGACTGCTCCGCTTCCCTCCGCCAGATCCAAATAATAGGGACGCAAACTGCGGACAGGCCCCACTTTTCCGTCATAATCCCGGAAATAAAAGGCGGCCAAACGGGTAATCTCCCCTTCCGCCAACACTTCCATTATCCAATCCGCCTGATGGAGGCCCGATTGGGGCCTCGCCTGTTTTTGGTTGTTCACCATCACCATCACCGGTGTGGGAAGCTCTCCCTCCCATAATTCCCCGGTATAGGGGTGGGTTCCTTTTTCCTCTTTTTCCCTCACCTCATCCGGGACCGATGGGGGCTCTTCCACTGACGTACATGCGACCATGCTCACGGCCAGTATCAGCATAAATCCGATTCGGGTCCATATGCGTCTATTCATCCCGTCACACTCCTTCGCCGTGTGAAAATACCGCATTGATACAGCTTATGCGTAGGTTTTCGAACCCTTGCGAATGAAAGCGCTTTCGGAAAATGGACCGATCCGACCCCCATCACTCCTCTTTCTTGTTTAAAAATGTATTTCGATTTTAACTGGGTCTTTACGAGAGCTTTACACACCTGTGTTAACCTGGGAACCGATCCAGCGGACAGGGCTGAACAAGGTGCGCCTGGCGGCGCCGAGGAGGGTTCCCATGAAGATTGCCGTACTAGGTTCCGGTTCCATCGGATTGTTGACCGGCACATGCTTGGCAGGATTGGGCCATCATACTTGGTGTATGGAGTTGAAACCCGCTTCTACCAGCGGCTTTTCCGCTTCCTGGGAAGCCGGATTGAACGAACTGTTGTTACAGGCGGTTAATGAAGGGCACATTCATTTTACCACGGATCATATCGGTGCGATCGCTGAAGCGGAACTCACATTCATCGCCGTGGAGAGCCCTGTCGATCGCGACGGAAACCTCGACCTTTCTGCTCTGTGGAAAGCGGTGGACATTCTCGGAAGCCACCCAAAACCCTCCCCTTTGACCGTTATCCTGGGAGAGGTTCCACTCGGCACCATCCATATCGTCCAGGAACTTCTCGGATGCAACACGGAAGTCGCCCATCAAGTCGAATTCTTAAGCCCCGGTACAGGCATCCAACATTTCTTCCACCCTCGGCGCTTGGTGATCGGTACACATTCCTTCGAATCCCGACGCATGTTGACACAACTCTATCGAGACATTCCTGTCTCCATCGAGTGGATGGGACCGGCAGACTCAGAATGGATACAATATGCCAGCAAAGCCTTCCAGGCGATGAGGCTTTCCTATAAACAACGGTTCAGTCGGCTGCACCAACAACATGTTCCCGCCCCGGACACCTGGTTTAAAGAAGCGGAACCTCCTCTCCATATGAATGGATAATAACGGGCTTATCCTCCCATCTGCCTCGGCAGATGGGTTTCTTTTTTCTCCCTGGAAGGAATCAACATGGTCCATCCAGAATCCATGCAAGCATACGTATACTTTACGCTGATTACGTCAAAGGAACCGACGGCACCACAATCTCTCTGTCCTTGATCCGCATCAACCCGTCACAAGTCAACCGCACCTGCGGAAGATGGGTAGAGGATAAAAACATAAAGGTGTAAATGGGATCATGAAAAGGATGACCCACCTCTTTCAGCTTTCGGACCAGCTCTTCGGAGCGGTCTACCAATTCATCCACGGGAAGGTCACTCATCTTCCCCCCGATCGGCAGCGGCAGAAAAAAGTGCTCCTTACCACCCTGAATCCAGGCGATTCCTCCCCCAGCTTCCAGCACACGATTGGCTGCGTGGGCCATTGCTTCCGGAGCTTGACCCAAGACTAACAAATCACCGGATCCGTTATAACTGCTGGCCAACCCCTCCACTCCCCTGCCAAATCCGCGCAGAAAAGCCCGGGTAGCCCACCGTCCGGCAGGGTCCACCAGTGTGACGAACAACCGTTCATCACGGAGGGTGGGATCCTCGATTTCCTCCTCTTCCCATTTCAAGTGAGTGATGACCGGATTGACCAATTGGATCACTGGAACAGGCTCTCCCTTTTTGACGGAAAGTTCCAGGTCTTCCGGTTTTAATCGCCAATCGACGGAAGTAAAAGCAGGGAAGCGATTCCAATCCAATTGCGGCAATTCCACCGTCAAGCGGCCGTCCCGTGCCACTCGCCTTCCACGGGAAAATACCTCCAACGGCGTGGGCTCCTCCAGGGACTGCAAAATATTGATATCAGCAGAGCGCCCGGGAGCGATTCCTCCGATATGGGAGTCCAGTCCATAGTAGACGGCAGGATTAAGGGTTACCATCGGATAAGCATATTCGGGCGGACAACCGGCCTCCAATGCCACTCGGATCATGGCGTCCACATATCCTTGGCTCAGGGCTGGAGGCGTAGGTCCATCGGTGGTCATCATCAGGCGGTGCCACGGGACAGACTCCCCGCCCTTCAGCAACCCCCGAATCAAATCCGGCAGATCCGGACGCAACGAACTAAACCGCAGGGTCGTCATATAACCCAGCCGCAAACGATTGTGCACTTCCTCCACCGTGATGCTCTCATGATCGCCGGTCACCCCCGCTGCCGCCAACCGGGACAGCGTTCGGTACGAAGCGCCTGGAGAGTGTCCCTCCACCCGCTTTCCTAAACGATGGGCCGTTTCCACCATCGCCACCCGTTCCGGGTCACCGTCTAACAAGGCCATCCAATCCGTCAGTTCTCCTGCTTGCAGTGTTGCGGGATGTTCCAAAGCCGTCGATACCTTTTCCAAGGAAAAAGGATTTCCATCCGGATGCAGATGGGCCTGGGGATCCAATCGCGCCCACCAATAATGGTGAACCGGGGAATGCAACAACCGATCCATCCATTCTTTTCGCACCCGTTCATCCAGTGATCGGAAAAAATAAAGATTATCATGAATCATGGCCGTAGTCCCCAAAGGGAGAACCTTTTCCGTCAGCGAAACGGGATTATAAAACTGAAACGGGTGGGAATGGGGCTCGATATAGCCGGGAATCAGTACCGCACCTGAGACATCCACCACTTCCGTGCTGTCTCCTGGAATCAGCTTACCGTCCTCACGGGATCCTACATAGGCGATCCGATCACCTCCAAACCATACATCCTGCTTTTCCAAGCGACCAGTATAGACATTAAACACTTGTCCTCCTTTGAGCCAAACCGTCGGCGGACGACGGCCCATAACCGTTTCAATAACAGCTATTCGTTCTTCTATCAGTGTGCTTGGGATCAACAGCGATCGCCTCCTTTTCAAATTCATGCTACCACAACCCACCAATTGGCTTCACCGGTTTGTCAGACACTCGAAAGAACATACTAACCATAACCAATCGTGGAGGAGGCAGGAGCCGTGCAAAAAAACGTGGGTACCTTTGACGCTTTTATGCGAATTTCGTGCGGACTGGCGGGATTGGCTTGGAGCGCATCACGGATGGCGCGCCGACCCGGCAGAACCGGTCCCATGATCGTCGCTATGATGTCGGGAATGAAAGTGGCGGAAGGTGTCACCCGTTTCTGTCCCATGTTGTACGCCATGGGAATCAGTACACGCGAAACTCCCTTAGATAAAGAATAAGCCGGAACATCGGGAGGATGAAAGCATGGAGTGGTTTCGATGGCTGCCCCTTACGGAGCGACCATTAGACATTTGGTGGTTGCCCCTCACAGGACGACCATTAGACATCTGGTGGTTGACAGTGGATCGTTTGGTGGACAACCTCTATGTCGTCGCCACAATCGTAGGTTCCCTGGTGATGGTCGTATGGATGGTGGACTGGATTTGGCGAAAAAGGCGGGCACGCAGTTGATCTTTTGTCATCAAATGAAGAATGCTCCCCATATACTGTTTGCATGAAGAAAAGGGGGAGAGATTGCTTTTCATGCTGATCAAAAACTGTATGACACCGCGTGATCAACTAACGATGGTCCGTACTACGTCCACAATGGAACAAGTCGTGGAGCAGCTCCGTAAAAAAGGGTTGGATTCTATCCCGGTATTGGACGAAAAAAACGGTTTTGCTGGTATTACCGGCTATGGAAGCATCATGAAACAGATTTTAAAAAATGGTTGGGCACGAGAAGAGATGGATCGGCAACCGATATCCCAAGCGGTGGAAAAGGTGGATCCACTCACCGTGGACAGCGATTTTGAAGCGTTGCTCCCCACTCTGATCCGGTATCCGTTTGTTCCCATTGTGGAAGCCGACGGCGTCACCTTGGTGGGAATCGCCAAGATCAGTGATGTGGAGTCAGCCATGGCCCAAGCTCTGGGTGCCGGCGTCAGGGGAGTCCGTTTCTTGATCGGTGTGTTCGTGGATGTTCCCCATATATTGGAACGTTTATTGCAGATTCTTAAGCCCTTTGATGTAAACATCGTATCCATGGCCACCTTTGACGCAGGTGACCCCGCCGCGAGAAGGATTCTGTTAAAGGTGACACCTACCCCACAGGTGGAAGCCATCTCGAAATCCCTGGACCGTTCAGGGTTTCGCGTGTTAAGCGCCCACCTTCGGTGAACCTTTCATACATCGATTTCACCTCCCCAAACCGGGAGGTGTTTTGATTTTATAGCATGCTTCTGAAAATTAAACTTGAAACCCCGGTCACACCTCCATTATTTTAGAATAGGAATCTATTTATCGACTCTACGGTCATAGCTGGACCGGTTCCACAAATGGAGAGGGTGGCAATTGGATTCATACGTGGTAATATAGGAAGGAATAAGGGAACATGAGTTCGAACCTCTACAACAGAGGAGGGTGAGGAGGATGAAATTGAGCGAAGCCGAAAAAGAGACCGTCATCCAATTCGATGAAGCGGGAAGTACCGCCTTAGTCTATACAGCCAGCTGGGACATCGCCCGATCTCTGAAAAAGGCCGGATATGCGCCGGTCAGAAAAGCGGAAGGTGCCTGGTGGTTCGAAGTTCCCGTGGATGCCCTCAGCATTCAGGGAGACAAGCAGACAATGCATTTCGGCTGATCTTGGCCGTTACAACACGAAAAAAAGCCCTCGGAAGATCCGAGGGCTTTTTTCTTTGCATCATCTGCTTATTAACGGGCTTCCGCAACCTCTACACCCTGTTCGGCTTCCACCTTTTCAATTTCGGCCTCCAGGATCGCCATTTCTTTATTGAAATCCTCCGTGCTCAACCAGACTTTGTACAAAATGGCCAGCTCGAAAAGAACAAACACGATGGAACTGAGAATAATCGTCTCCACGATCAATCCGGTAATGGGACCGATAATAAAAATGAACATTTGATACTCGATTCCACTGAACAGATGCATGCGGATCCGGTTGTTGATAAAGAAGTCGCGAATTCGCATATACCAGCTGAACCGGGATTTGAATCCTTGTTGCAAATCCACTTTTTTCGATGCGAGAGGTTGTTCCTCGTCCTCGTGTTCCGGTTCTTCCTCCTCCGGATGATCCTGATGCAACAAATTGCGCAATTTTTTCCGGGATTTTTTGATTTTCTTTCTCATCTCCCGGCGCATTTTATACAAGTGCAAGGCGTTCATATAGCGGGTCATATCAAGAAAAATGACCAGCAAAGCGAGATAGAGATACAGGAGTTCGCCGGAACGGACAAACTGCCCGTACAAGAGCGCAATCGCACAGATTGCCACACGGGCCCGGTCCAGCATGTAGTCCAGCCACATCCCGAAAATCGTTCCCGTTCCTTTGAGGCGGGCGATTTTTCCGTCGATACAATCCAAAATAAAACTGAAATGATAGAGGAGAGCCCCCAGCACGAGAAATTCATAACTCCCCATATAAAAGCTGACAGCGGAACCGATTCCCAAGATAAATGCAAACAGGGAGATTTGGTTGGGAGTCAAATTGGTGTAGTTGGCAATCGGCACAATCATACGCGATGCGATCGGATCCACCAGGAAGACGGTCCACCAAGCATCTTTTTTCTTATAACCGACTTCTCGAACATCTTCCAACGTAAACTTGCCGGCACTCATAACACGTCACGCTCCTTGTTTCTTCTTTTTCTCCGATTGATATTTATCGATCATCTCATGGATGTCGCCCACGTCCATCACCCGTCCCCGCTCGAGGATCAAGGCACGGTTACATATTTTCTTGAGCGGTTTTAAGCTGTGGGAGACGACAACCAAAGTTTTTCCGGAATCTTGTATCTCCCGCATCTTTGCGTAGCATTTCTTTTTGAAATCCTTATCGCCCACCGCCAACACTTCATCGATTAAAATGATGTCGGCATCAATATGGACAGCGATGGAGAATCCCAACCGGGCTTTCATCCCGGAAGAATAAAATTTAACCGGTGTATCGATAAACTCCTCCAACTCGGAGAAGGCCACAATCTGAGGGTATACTTCTTCGATCCGTTTTTTGTCCAAGCCAAAGATGGCGCAATTGAGGCGGATGTTCTCCGCCCCGGTCAAGTCACGGGCAAGACCCGCTCCCAACTCGATCAACGGGGCCACTTTGCCGTTCATCCGAACGCGGCCCGCATCCGGAGAGATAATTCCGGAAAGTACTTTAAACAAGGTGGACTTCCCCGCTCCATTCTTTCCGATGATGGCGTAGGACTCCCCTTGTTTGACGGTGAAGGAGACATCGTTTAATGCGGTGAACTCCTGGTACCGCTTCTCCCCTTTGACGATGGAAAGGATGAAACCCTTTAAGGTTTTGTCATACGCTTTCCGAAAGTGTTTCGTTAAGTTTTCGACGACAATGGCATCCATGGTCAGATCACCTCCCCTACCCGACGGTTCAGCCGCTTAAAGATGATCCAAGAAACGACCAGCAGAACGAGTGTAAAGATGATGACATATAAGATGTAACCGAAGGAAATGACTTCGGCTTGATCCGGGAAGAAAATCCCGTGAAACAGGCTCAGGATTACCGCCATCGGATTGAGGAAGTACAGATCGGCAAACTGCCGAACCGTCTCTGACTCACTTTGGGTGACTAGGCTGATCGGATAGATGATCGGACTGAGGTACATCCATCCCCGCATCATCAGGTTGGTGATGAACTCCACATCCCGGTAGTAGACGTTAAGGACGGAGATAAGGAAGGAACAGGCCAAAGCGAACAAGGCCAGCAACAGGATCATCAAGGGCAGCAGGGCCAACTGCTCCCATTGAATCGGTTTGCCTAAAGCCAGACCGAATACGATCACCAGTGCAAATGCCGGTATAAAATTGACCAGATTGGCGAGGATCATGGAGATCGGGAAAATTTCCCGGGGAAAGTACACCTTTTTAATCAAGGAAGCATTCCCCGACAGGGATTTCGTCCCCTTTTTCAACGAGTTATTGAAAAAGGTCCACGGAATCAGCCCCAACAATACATACAACGGATAGGGCTCCACTCCACCCGCCATTTTCTTGATAATCACAGAAAACACCAGGGTGTAAATCAGCATTAAACCCAATGGTTCCAGCAGGGTCCAGAAAAAGCCGAACAAGGAATTCCGGTAACGGATCCGGACTTCCTTGTGAACCAGAAAATACAGCAACTCTCGGTATTTCAAGATGTTCGCAAACATGGGCGGTACTCCTTATCCCACGGATGAGCCCGTCAATCGGTAGCGGTTTTTGGCCTCGTCGGGATAGACGATGTCCAGGATCCGGTCGATCTCTTCATCGGACAACGCCATCTCGTTGAAGATGGTATACCGGTTCCGCATGGTGGGTGCCATCCGAATGGCCCGGTGCATCTCCTCACGAGTGTATCCCAAGTCTTCATAATGAGTGGGAAGACCCAGTTTCTCATAATAGGGGGCCAAGTACTCCACCCGCTCCCGCTGTCCCTGCAAATACTGGCTGAACAAAAGACCGATCGCCACTTGCTCTCCGTGGAGCGCTTTGGCACCACAGTGATAATCCATGGCATGGCTGACCAAATGCTCCGAGCCGCTGCAGGGACGGCTGGATCCGGCAATAGACATGGCGATCCCGCTCATGATCAAGGACTCGGAGGCCACTTTCATCAAGCGCGATCGGTCCAGCTCATCCTGGTTCAATGTATTCATAAACGATTCCACGGCATTGTTGGCCATCAAGTTGGCAAAGGTGTTCATCTCTTCTTTGCCCGCCTGGTGGGCCAGGTTCCAGTCGAAAAGAGCCGTCTTGTTGGACAAGAGATCCCCGATCCCCGCCGACATCAGCCGGTGTGGACAGGACGACAAGATATCCAGGTCGATGATAACCGCTTGCGGCATCTTCACCCCGATACTGGTGCTTTTGTTCAACATTTTGATCACAGCCACCGGTGAACAGATGGCGTCACTGGAAATCGCCGTGGGAAACAGAATGACAGGCACATTGCTCCGGGTGCCCACCACCTTGGACACGTCCAAGGCTTTTCCACCGCCAATGCCGATCATCATTTCAGGCGGATCTTCCAACACATGCCGCTCCAATTCATTAATCGTATCCAGACTGTTGCTCTGACAAGCCAGCACCTGGACAGTAGCGGCATGACCGGAAATGACCGTCTCCACGCGTCCGGTTACTTTGCGTGTTTGGCCGCTCCCGCTCACCATCAACACTTTTTTCCCCTTCAACCAATCAAAAACCGGTGTTTGGGGAAGATTGGGGATCGCCCCGTGTTCGATGATGAGCTGAACCGGGATATGCACTTTTTTGGTCATGATTCCATCTCCTTCCCGGTCAGGACAGGACAGATGCGGCCAACTTCTTGGCGGTCTCCAGGTCGTTGAAATCATCAATCTCAACCCAAGGCAGTCCCTGGGTGTCCACCCCGACGATTTCAATGTCGCCGGCACATGCCTCATAGACATTTTCGTACCAGGCATCGGTTTCACCGTCTTCGATCATGGCCCGTGCTACACGATACAGCACTTCCAGTTCCGGACGGGCCAGTTTGGAGATCCCGATGTACTCTCCATCCGCCTCGTCCAACGCAATCTTTTTGTTCACCTTGGTCAATTTTCCTTCTCCATCCAGCAGAACCCGCATCGACTCTTCCGTCAGGGTTTTCTGAGTGTCCACCAAAACAGCCGTACGGGCGGAGGCATCCAAGATCACCCGAATCATTCGTTCATCGTAGAAATCGTCGGAGTTGATGAGGAGAATATCGTCTCCCAGCTCCTCCGTCAATAGGAACGAGTAAATGTTGTTCATGGATTCATAGTGGGGATTGTGAATGAAGCGGACTTTCGTCCCGTTGAAGTGTTCCTGAATTCGTTCCATCTTGTATCCGCCGAGAACCGTGATGTCCTCATCCTTAAATCCGGCCTGGCGAACGCTCTCCACCTGGTATTGCACCAGGGGTTTTCCGTTTACTTGGATCATGGCTTTCGGTTTGTCTTCCGTTTCCGGACGCAAGCGGCTTCCAACACCAGCCGCGAGAATAACAACTTTCATCCGAGACACTCCCTACCTCTTTGTAATATTCACTTTACATAAATTTAACGCTGTCGTCATTTAATTCAACTTGGATGTGGTAAGATACAACCGTAAAAAGGTCTTAGCGGCCAGCATCAGCAGGAACACTGCGGTAAAACCCGCCATCACCGGCATTCCCGTGAGGGCGTCCGCCAGTATGACCAACGGCAACATTGCAAAATACCCAGGCATTCCCGTCAAAAAGGCAATCCATTCCATGACACCGGATTGGGTTCGCATATAACTGACCGGATCGTTTTCATCCCTTTTCACATGGATATAATTGAATGACAGGGGCACCAGCAAGGCCAAGGTGGAAACCAATACGATTCCGTATACCCATGAAGCGGCAGCCAGTCCCCATTCCCCCCAGCCGAACGCGGGTGGAATCATCAAGGCGGCAGCGCTCCATACCGGAATGCTCAACGCCCGGATCAATGTATCCAAAAATACTCCCCGATCACTGGTGATCCCTTTGATCCTGGCCAGTTCCCCGTCCATACAGTCACACAGGTAACCCAGATTATAGCTGAGAACCGCCAACAGCCAGCCCCAGGGGTTCCCTGTCAACAGGAACCAACCCGTCAATCCGAAAAAGAGAAGACTGATCCAGCTGATCCCATTCGGGGTAAGCGGGGTGCGGCTGAGCATCAGAGTCACATAAATGGAGATCCGGCGCAGGACAAACCAGGACCAGATCTCTTCCATATGCCGGGGCTTTTGACACCGTTCCCTGTATGCCAGAATCCGACCGGAATCAACGGGCAGCGTTGGTAACTTTTTCTCCGTATCTCTCTTCATAACCCCGTTCTTTCCCCCAATACTCCCGGCTCAATAATCCGGCGGCGGAACCGAATCCGCGGCTGAAATGGAGCAGGAAAAAGGATGTCATGGCGGGGACGAAATACTTCCATCCCTTTTGTCGTTTCAGTCCCCAGGAAGAGACGAGAAGAAGACTTCCATAAGCTCCCATCAAGACGAGAAACACACTCCATGCCACGGCGCTGAACAGGGATGCAACGGTAAATCCCAGGCTCATCATCACCACCAAAAATGGGATCAGATGACGACCGCGGAGGACACCCATACCGCGTTTGCTGGCAACCAGAGTCCATTTCCCGTCGCTAAAGGATTTGTGCATCAGCGCCGGCAATGTATTCCGTACATAATAGGTGGATCGGATCCATGTGGATAGGAAAAAGCTCCCTCCCGCCTGGCGGATGCGGGCATGCATCTCCAAATCCTCGTTCCGCTTCAGGCTCTCGTCGAAATAGCCGACTTCCTCAAAGATCTCCCGTTTATAAGCGGCATAAGGAACGGTGTCCACATATCCTTCCCATTCATTCTTGGTGGTACGAAACTTGGAATTTCCCACTCCAAAAGGGTGAGAATAGACATAGGCGTTCACTTCACCCCAAAAGCCGGTTCCTTTGCTCTCGATAATCCCGCCGACACAGGCAGCATCGGGAACTTTTTGGGCCACTTCATAGGTTCGACTCAAAAAATCCCTTGGTATCTGGCTGTGTCCATCCACTCGGATCACATACCGACCGCGGGAGTGTTGGATGCCGATGTTCCAACCCGTGGCCAGTGTTTTGCGCGGGTTCATGTACGACCGGATGCGATCGGGGTAACGCCGTTCAAAGGATTCCACCATCTCGGGAGTTCGGTCCGTCGATTCACCGTCAACAATGATGATTTCGTAGCGATCATGGGGAAAGTCTTGGTGCAGGATCGCTTCCAACAGATTCTCTATATAATCTTCTTCATTGCGGACAACCAATAAAAATGAGAAGATGAGATCGCCGTTCTTTTCTTCGATGGTGATCACTCCATTCCGCACATGGTTGTGTACTTTACCAGTACAAGTTCTGCCTGGGCAATCTACCCTGGTCTCGCTGTGCAGAAAAAGATCATGCTAACATCATAACATGGCACAGGGGATTTCTACAATTGCCCCCCTTCCCTTGTCATGCAATGGACATACCCCTCACCTTAAAATCAAAACCTTTCGAAAAGGCTTCTCGACCTGTCCATCATACCACAGCCCCGCTCCCATGGGCTTCTTTTCTGTAGAAAACGGCTAAATATAGGTAATGGTTCCCTGTTAGTAGGAATAAAAACAGAGCCCGTTTCCTGCAAAATATACCGATCCACTTTAGAGCTTTCTGTCTATTCCTCATTCTGATCCGGAAATAAAAAAAGCCCGCTCGGGGGAGCGGACGGATACCCATGCTGCTTGTTTATTCTTTCGTTTACTTTGAATCGATCGCCCGAGATCCGATGTCAGTCCGATAGTGGGCACCTTCAAAACGAATGGTTTCCGCCCGGTCGTATGCCCGGGTGCGTGCTTGCTTTAAATCGGCTCCCCATGCGGTTACACCCAGAACACGCCCGCCGGCGGTGACGATGGCCCCGTTTTTCCGGGCTGTCCCGGCGTGGAAAAGAACAGACTCCCCATCGATGGCGGAAAGTCCTTCGATGGGTTTACCCTTTTCGTAAGAGCCGGGGTATCCACCGGAGGCCACCACCACACAGCAAGCGGCTTCCTTTTTCCAGACAACCGCTGTTTTTGATAAATGCCCTTGTGCCACCGCCAGCAGCACATCCACCAAGTCCGATTCCAGACGGGGTAGCACTACCTGTGTTTCCGGATCACCGAAGCGGGCGTTAAATTCGATCACCTTCGGTCCGTCCGCCGTGATCATCAAACCGGCATACAGGACCCCCCGATAGGAAAGGCCGGATTGAGCCATCCCCTTTACCATCGGCTCCAGGATTTCTGTCACCGCCCGGTGTACAATGGAATCGGGGATTTGAGGAACGGGGCTATAGGCACCCATCCCTCCGGTATTGGGCCCCTGGTCACCATTAAAAACCGGCTTATGATCCTGGGCAGGCACCATGGGAACCACCGTCTCCCCATCGACAAAGGCCATCAGCGACATTTCCTGCCCCTCCAGGAACTCCTCCACCACAATTTCGGTCCCTGCATCACCAAAAGCACGTTCTTCCATGATATGGTGAACGGCATCGGTCGCTTCCTGTAATGTCCGGGCGACCACAACCCCCTTACCCGCAGCCAATCCGTCGGCTTTAATGACGATGGGAGCCCCTTGTTCTCGGATATATCGTAACGCTTCGCTCGAATCGTCGAAGGAACGATACCGTCCCGTCGGGATCCCGTATGATTCCATCAATTCTTTGGCGAAGCGTTTGCTCCCTTCCACTTGAGCCGCCTGGCGGTTGGGTCCGAACACCAAATGACCCTCGGCTTCCAGGGCGTCCACCACACCGGCCAACAAGGATGCCTCCGGACCGATCACGGTGAGGTCGATTTGGTTTTCCGACACAAATCGCACCAAACCGTCCACATCCGTCGCGGACAGCGGAACACCCGTCGCCAACGCTTCGATACCCGCGTTGCCCGGCGCGCAAAAAAGCTCGTCCACCTGAGGACTCTGCTTGATTTTCCATACCAGAGCGTGTTCCCGCCCTCCGTTTCCCACAACCAATACTCGCACTTGTACTCCCTCCCGTATGACCCGTTCCATTTTCATTACTAGTACTACAGTTGCATTTGTACGAAGAGTGTATAGGAGCGTGGGTGGGTCGGGCTGGCGGGCTGTCTTCGATCTCTTGCAAAAAGCGCAAAGGATCGCAGCCATCCCACCACCCTCCCTTCTCCCATCTGCACCTGCTCTGATAAGTACAACTGTAGTACTAGGACATGTCTGAACAATCCGTAGCGTAAAATCCCGGGTCGGTGGCTGTCTTCTCACCGGAATATAAAATGACCAAACTCCCCAGTGCCCTATTCTTGATATTGATCGTGTTTTCTTGAAGGGAGGGGATGGGTTCCGGCGGAGTCGACTCTGCCACGCATGGAGCGAAGACGGAACCCATCCCCGACCGTCCCCTCAGCATTGTTAACCCAAGAACAAAGGAAATGACCTGATAAGACGATAGCTTGTCCCTTTCGGGGAGACCCGCCATCAGGTGAAAGCGAGACTGACCCCAAACAGCAAAACCGTCACCAAGAGAAAGATAAAAGACCAGTCTTCCCGCTGATATACGCCTTTCTCCCGTCTTCTCTTCCACGTGGTCGGAAGGGACATCAGGCCGCTTGTGAAGACCGCCAGCAAGAAGTATAAACCGGCAATTACCCGAATGCTGTATTGCCAGGAAAACGGTTGATACCAGCCTAAAAGTACGGTAACCCACATCAGTGCCAACGTGATGGCCACCAATGTTAATGATCGCCAGATCATCACCACGGGGTATCCCCCTCCTTCATACCCGTTACGCCATGTATACGTCAGAGGAGGAATAGCCGTTCATACCCGTTAGTGTTTGAAGTGGCGAACACCGGTAAAGATCATCGCGATGCCGTGCCGGTTCGCTTCTTCTATCGACTCTTGGTCTCGAACGGAACCACCGGGTTGAATGATCGCCCGGACACCAGCAGCCGCCGCCGCTTCCACTGTATCTTTCATCGGGAAAAAGGCATCGGAAGCCAGCACAGCGTCCCGGGCCGCTTCACCCGCCTGTTCCAAGGCGATCCGGGCAGCGCCGACCCGATTCATCTGACCGGCACCTACTCCGATGGTACGGGAATCCTTGGCCAATACAATCGCATTGGACTTGACGTGCTTTACCACCCGCCAAGCAAACAACAACTGCTCCCATTCCTGTTCAGAAGGGGCGCGGGAGGTAACTACTTCACAATCCTTTTGATCGATCGATTTCCGGTCGGCCTCCTGTACCAATAAACCACCCTCCACCGTTTGCAATCGAGGAGAGGGAGCGTCCCCAAAAGCGGACACCTCCACTTTTAACAAACGCAGGTTTTTCTTCTCCCGCAAAACCTCCAACGCGGCTGGTTCAAAGTCAGGAGCTAAGATGATCTCCAGAAAGATTTCTTTCATGCGGCGAGCGGTCGCTTCATCCACCGGGCGATTGAGTGCCACGATCCCCCCGAAGATAGAAACCGGATCCGCTTCAAACGCCTTTTCATAGGCTTCCAGGGCTGTTTCCCCGATCCCCACGCCGCAGGGATTCATATGTTTGACTGCGACAGCCGCCGGGCCGTTAAACTCCGATACGATCTCCAAAGCGGCATTGGCGTCGTTGATGTTGTTATAAGAGAGGGCTTTTCCGTGAAGCTGATCCGCATGAGCCAGATTTCCCGTAGCTGCCATGGGCTGACGGTAAAAAGCTGCGGGTTGATGCGGGTTTTCCCCGTAACGCAGATCCTGTTTCTTTTCATAGGTGACCGTCCATTTTTCTGGCCATGTCTCTCCCGCTTCGGCACTCAGGTAAGAAGCGATCAAGGCATCATAGGCGGCCGTGTGGCGAAATGCCTTAGCTGCCAGCCGCTTGCGTGTTTCCGACGTGATACCGCCACGGCCCATTTCCTCCAGAACACCGCCATAATCGGCTGGATCCACCAAAACCGTGGTAAATCGGTGGTTTTTGGCGGCTGCCCGAACCATGGAGGGCCCCCCGATATCGATATTTTCGATCGCATCTTCAAATGATACGTCCGGTTTGGTAATGGTTTGCTGAAACGGATACAGGTTAACCACCACCAGGTCGATCGGTTCAATTTTTCTCTCTTCCAACTGGCGGCGATGTTCGTCACGGTCACGGATGGCCAACAAACCGGCATGGATGCGGGGGTGGAGCGTTTTCACCCGTCCGTCCAGGATCTCCGGAAAACCGGTTACTTCGGATACACCGATCACCGGAATCCCCGCTTCGGCCAATGTTCGTTTCGTGCCGCCGGTGGAGATGATTTCCACTCCATGCCGGGAGAGACTGCGAGCCAAGTCCACGACATCGGTCTTATCAGAAACGCTGATCAAGGCACGACGAATTTGAATCAATGGAGTTCCTCCTTTAAGGTCCCTGCGACTCATCCGGCGGCAGGATGCGACCGGTCAACAACTTGTACATGACCGCCGGGTACAGATTATGTTCCACAAATTGCACTTTCCGCTGCAACGTCTCCATGGTATCGTCGGGTTCCACCAGCACCGGCTTCTGGTCGATGATCGGGCCGGTATCCATGCCTTCATCCACCCAATGAACCGTCACACCCGTCCAACGGACTCCGTATTCCAGCGCTTGCCGAACGGCGTCTTTTCCTTGGAAGGCGGGCAATAAAGACGGATGAATGTTAAGAATGCGCCAAGGGTACGCATCCAGCAGGGTGGGACCCACCAGTCGCATATACCCTGCCAGTACCACCCATTGAATTTTGTACTCCTTTAACTTGGCCAGCACATCCCGCTCATAAGCGGCTTTGTCTTCATAGTCCTTAGGCCGAAAAGCGACGGCGGGCACGTTTAGACGCGCAGCGCGTTCCAACGCCCCGGCATCCGGCCGGTCGCAAATCAGGAGGGAGATCGGTTCCGGCCAATACTGTTTGCGGGATCGTTCCACCAGTGCTTCAAAGTTGCTGCCGCTTCCGGAGGCAAAAACCGCAATGCTCATGAAGTTTCTCCTCCGAGGCCGATCACTCCGTTTTCCCCCTCGACCACCCGGCCGATCATAAATGCCCGTTCTCCCGACTCGCTCGCAACCGCTAATGCGCGCTCCGCCTCTTCAGCCGGAACAAACACCACCATGCCGATTCCCATGTTAAAGGTGCGATAACAGTCCGCTTCCGTCAGAGAACCCCGTTCCGCCAGGAATCGGAATACATCGGGCACCGGCCACGACCCGGGACGAATCTCCGCTTGCAGTCCGGCAGGCAGCATCCGAGGTACGTTTTCAATCAGGCCGCCTCCGGTAATATGGGCGCCTCCCTTAACGGGTACGGCATTCATCAGCTGATGGAAGGGACGTACATAGATACGGGTGGGCACCAGCAGTTCCTCTCCCCAGGAGTGATCTCCCCATGGAACGATCGCGTCCAACGACAGGCCCGCCTCATCCACAATTTTTCGAACGAGGGAATAGCCGTTGCTGTGTAAGCCGTCGGAGGCCAAACCGACGATCACGTCGCCGGGAGCGATTGTTTCGCCGGTCAAAAGAGCTTTCCGTTCCACGACACCCACACTGAAACCGGCCACATCATATTCACCCGGGGCGTAAAAGCCAGGCATCTCTGCTGTCTCGCCCCCCAGCAACGCACAGCCGGCCCGTTCGCATCCGTCGGCAATCCCCTTGACGACGGCCTCCACTTGTTCCGGTGCCAATTTTCCGGTGGCGATATAGTCCAGGAAGAACAGGGGTTCGGCCCCTTGCACCACCAGATCGTTGACACACATGGCGACACAGTCCACTCCGATGGTGTCGTGCCGGTTCAGGGTGAACGCCAACTTCAGCTTGGTTCCCACTCCGTCGGTCGCTGCCACCAGGACCGGATCTTGATAGCCGGACAGGGAAAAGAGTCCGCCAAACCCTCCGATTCCGCCTAAAACCTCCGGGCGTTGGGTACGCGCCACATGTCCCTGAATGCGCCGGACCGCCTCGTTTCCGGCCTCGATGTCCACTCCCGATCGCCGATATGCTTCGCTCATCCTTTTCCCTCCAGCGCCATCACTGCGGAATCATCCACCTCAGTAGGATAGTTTCCGTTAAAGCAAGCCAAACAATGACCACAAGTTTCGTTTTCCCGCTCTCTTCCGATCGCTTGGATCAGTCCTTCTTCCGTCAGAAAGCTTAAGCTGTCCGCTCCGATCAGCTGCCGAATCTCATCCACGGAATGATCAGAGGCGATCAACTGTTTTCGTTGGGAGGTGTCGATTCCGTAAAAACAGGAATATCTGATCGGCGGAGAGCTGATCCGAACGTGCACTTCCTTGGCACCGGCATCCCGCAACATGGTTACAATGCGGCGGCTGGTGGTGCCGCGGACGATGGAATCGTCAATCATGACCACGCGTTTTCCTTCCACCACTTTGCGAACGGCGGACAACTTCATCTTGACGCCCTGCTCTCTCAAGTGCTGGCTCGGTTGAATAAAGGTGCGCCCCACATAGCGGTTCTTGATCAGCCCCAGTTCAAACGGGATTCCCGCCGCCTCTGCAAATCCGATCGCCGCAGAAGTGCTGGAATCGGGAACACCGGTTACCACATCCGCTTCCACCGGCGCCTCCTCAAACAGACGGACACCCAATCGCTTGCGGGCCGTATGAACGTTGATCCCGTCCACATCACTGTCCGGCCGCGCAAAGTAGATATACTCGAAAGAGCAGACCGCACGCTTTGCCGGTTCGGAGAAGCGAATGCTGCGCATTCCCTCGCGATTCAAAATCAACAACTCTCCCGGCTTCACTTCCCGCAGGTAATCCGCCCCGATCACATCAAAGGCGCAGGTTTCCGAAGAAAACACCGGTGCATCCCCCAGCATTCCCATAGACAAGGGACGCAACCCATGGGGATCCTGTGCCACCAACAGCGTGTCATTGGTCAGAATTAAGAGCGCATAGGCACCGATCAATTGATTTAACGCTTCGGCCACCGCTTCTTCCAGAGAAGGTTGGGTGGAGCGGGCGATGAGCTGGGCGATCACTTCAGTGTCCGATGTGGAGTGAAAAACCGCGCCCTGGCTTTCCAACTCCTGTTTCAACGACTCGGCATTGACCAGATTCCCATTGGTGGCCAGGGCCAGCTGGCCGACGGTCGCATGGTGGAATACCAAGGGCTGGGCATTGCTCAACGAACTCTCCCCAGTGGTGGAGTACCGCACATGACCAATCGCCCAGTCTCCAGTCAGCCCTTTTAGAATTTCGTTGTTGAATACTTCATTCACCAAGCCCATACTGCGGTGGTAGCGAAACTCTTTCCCATCGGTAGCGACAATACCGGCACTCTCCTGTCCCCGGTGTTGCAGAGCGTGCAACCCGTAGTAGGTGAGCTGGGCGGCATCCGGATGACCCAGGATGCCAAACACCCCGCACTCTTCCTTTAGTTCGTCGAAGACGGATTCATCGCGCATGGCAGAGCCCCCTCCCAGATGGCTTCCAGTTCGCGGACCGGAAGATCGACGGCAGATTTTCCATTCACACGGACCGTCAGAGCATCGCCGCCGACACGACCGATGTCTGCACAAGCGATTCCATTCTCTTCCGCCAAGCCGCTAACGATCTCAACCTTCTCAGCCGGGACGCTCAGCAGGATACGGGATTGGCTTTCACTGAACAATGCCACGGCGGCATCCAAAGAAGTTTCCAGCGACACATCGGCACCCTGACCGCTGCCAATGGCCGATTCGGCAATTGCGACGGCCAATCCCCCCGTCGACAGATCGTGGGCGGAGGATACATGACCCTGTTGGATTGCGGTAAGCACCGTCTCCTGCAGCCGCTTCTCCACATCCAGATCGATCCGAGGCGGGCGTCCGGAAACATCTCCTTCCACCACCCGTTGCAGTTCGCTTCCACCCAACTCCGAATGGGTTTCCCCCAACAACAGCAACCGGTCCCCATCTTGTTTAAAATGGCTGGTGGTAATATGGCGGCGGCTTTCCACCAGTCCCACCATGCCGACGACGGGGGTGGGGTGGATCGGTTCGCCTTTGGTCTCGTTGTAGAGGCTGACGTTTCCTCCTACAACAGGCGTTTCCAGTTTGCGGCACGCTTCACTCATCCCGTCTACCGCACCTTCCAGCTGCCAGAATACTTCCGGCTTTTCCGGATTGCCAAAGTTGAGGCAGTCGGTGATGGCCAGCGGGCGGGCACCGGAGCAGACCACATTGCGGGCTGCTTCCGCTACCGCGATCGCCCCGCCCTGACGGGGATCGAGATACACATAGCGCCCGTTGCCGTCAGTGGACATGGCCAATGCTTTGTCGGTTCCGTCCACCACCACCACAGCCGCATCGGACCCCGGTCGGACAGCCGTGCTGGTCCGTACCATATGATCATATTGCTGGTAAACCCAGCGCTTGCTGGCCACCGTGGGAGAAGCCAGCACCCGCTGCAGGGCGTCTTGCGTATCCACACCGGCCAATGTCGCTTCCGGTTTCACCCCAGCAAATTTTCGATAGATGGCGGGTTCCTCTCCCTTTCGGTGCAACACCGGTGCATCATCCACCAGCGTCTTCACCGGGATGTCGGCAACCAGCTGACCCCGATGGCGAATCCGATAGCGACCGTCATCGGTGACACGACCAATCACCGCCGATTGCAATCCCCACTTTTGCAGGACTTGTTCCACTTCTCCTTCACGGCCGTCTTCCACCACCAGCAACATCCGTTCCTGGGATTCGGACAACATCATTTCATATGGGGTCATTCCCGTTTCCCGTTGTGGAACGGCGTCCAGGTTGAGTTCCATGCCGGAATCTCCCTTGGCTGCCATCTCGGCGCTGGAGCAAGTGAGTCCGGCGGCACCCATATCCTGAATCCCCAGCAGGATCCCCTGTTCCACCAATTCCAGACAAGCTTCCAGGAGCAGTTTTTCCATAAATGGATCGCCGGCTTGCACCGCAGGCCGCTTTTCCTCGGATGCCTCAGATAGCTCCTCAGAAGCGAACGTCGCTCCGTGGATCCCGTCCCGTCCCGTGCTGGCCCCGACATAAATCACCGGATTGCCTGTGCCGACGGCGATCCCTTTTTGTAAGTCTTCATGGTTTAGGATACCGACACACATGGCATTTACCAAGGGATTGCCTTCGTAGGCGGAATCGAATTCCACTTCCCCGCCCACTGTGGGAATCCCGACCAAATTTCCGTAATGGGCGATCCCTGCGACGGCCTGTTCAAATAGGTACCGCACGCGTCCTTTTTCCAACGGCCCAAAACGGAGGGAATTCAACAAGGCGACAGGGCGGGCACCCATGGAGAATACGTCCCGAATGATTCCACCCACCCCAGTGGCTGCTCCCTGGAACGGCTCGACAGCGGTGGGGTGATTGTGGCTTTCGATTTTAAACACAACCGCCTGGCCATCCCCGATATCGATCGCTCCCGCTCCTTCGCCGGGCCCTTGCAACACCCGCGGCCCATCTACCGGAAACCGGCGCAGCAGCGGTTTGGAGTTTTTGTAACTGCAGTGTTCCGACCACATCACACTATAGATGCCCAATTCCGTCCAATTGGGCAAGCGGCCCAGGTGATCCTTCACGAGCCGGTATTCTTCCTGGGTCATCCCCACTTCAGTGAACAATTGCCGGTCACGAATATCCTCCGGCGTCGGTTCGTTGGCAACGGTCGTCACTTCCTCCACATTAGGCCGCACCATGGCTCTCCCCCCAGTAACGAAGCATTGAAGTCAACATCTTAGCCCCGTCGGCAGAACCCATCCATTGGTGGACGGCCCGCTCCGGGTGGGGCATCAACCCCAATACATTGCCCCGTTCATTGACGATGCCGGCAATGGCACCAACAGAGCCGTTCGGATTTTCCCCTTCATAACGGAACGCAATCTGACCCCGTTCCCGCAGTTGTTGCAACGTATCCGGATCACAGTAATAATTGCCTTCTCCATGAGCGATCGGAAGACGGATCGTCTCCCCTTCCGTATAATCCAAGGTAAACGGGAGACGGTTGTTCACTACCTGAAGCGGTTGGATGTCGCAACGGAATTTCAGATGGTCGTTGACCCGCATCGCACCGGGCAAAAGCCCCGCCTCCAGAAGTACTTGAAAGCCGTTGCAGATGCCCAGGACCAGTTTTCCCTTTTCCGCCGCTTCCTGAACGGATTCCATCACCGGAGAAAAACGCGCCAACGCCCCGGTCCGCAAATAGTCGCCATAGGAGAAACCACCAGGCAGAATGATCGCATCATAGGAATCCAGCCGCTTTTCCTGGTGCCATACCAGATCCACTGGCTGGTCCAGCACATCTCTTACCGCTTTCACGCAGTCGGTGTCACAGTTGGACCCCGGGAACACAGGAACGGCAAAGCGCATCAGGCACCCTCCTCCAACTGGTAGTCGTAATTCTCGATCACCGGGTTGGCCAGCAGCTTCTGGCACATTTCTTCCACCTGTTTGCGGGCGGCTGCCGCATCGCCCGTATCCAGCCACACTTGAATCGTCTTCCCGATCCGGACATTTTCCACTTCTTCAAAACCCAGAGAATGAAGCGAACCTTTGACCGCGCTTCCCTGCGGATCCAATACACTGCTTTTGAGTTGAACGTTGATCGTGGCCTTATACATGGGCAGTCCCTCCCAATCGGGTCCAAATTTCGCGATAAGCATCTTCCACTTCTCCCAGATCCCGCCGAAACCGATCCTTATCCAACGGCTTTTTCGTCTCCCGGTCCCAAAACCGGCACGTATCCGGTGAAATTTCATCGGCTAACAACAGTTTTCCGGCGGTATCGACGCCAAACTCCAGTTTAAAATCGACCAGGATAATTCCACAGGCGTCCATCCGTTTGATCAGCAGTTCGTTGATCCGCAGGGCTTCTTCCCGGATCTGTGCCAATTGCTGATCCTCCGCCAATTGCAACAACCGGATGTGATCCTCATTGATCAGAGGATCGCCCAGGTCGTCATTTTTGTAATAAAACTCCACCACCGGCTGCGTGAGCACCAGCCCCTCTTCCAATCCCAAGCGCTTCGCCAGGGAACCGGCAGCCCGGTTGCGGACCACCACCTCCACCGGCAAAATCGTCACTTTCCGTGCCAATTGTTCGGTGGCGGAGAGTGACTTCACCAGGTGATGGGCCACACCGTGACGTCCTAGATACTCGAAGAAATGAATGCTGATTCGATTGTTCCACTCGCCCTTACCGGTGATGGAACCTTTTTTCTCCCCGTTGAACGCGGTGGCGTCATCCTTGTATTCCACCCACACCACATCGGGGTCTTCCGTGCGATAGATCTTTTTGGCCTTGCCCTCGTACAACAGGTCGCCCCGTTTCATCCCCATCGCTCCCTCCATCTGTGTCAATCCAGCCCCAGCCGCGCAAAGATCTCATCCACCCGTTTCAGGTGATGGCGATAGTCAAAGCAATCCGCAATCTCCTCCGGGGTGAGAATACCCGTGATGGTTTCGTCGCCCTCCACCAAGCCCCGGAATGGAACGGCTTCCTCCCAGGCCTGCATCGCCAAGCGCTGCACCCGGTCATAAGCGGCTTCCCGTTTTAATCCCTTATCGATCAACGTGAGGAGCACCCGCTGTGAATAGATCAAACCGTACGTGCGTTCCATGTTCCGCTTCATGTTTTCCGGGAAAACGGTCAGGTTTTCGATGATGCCGGCCAGCCGATTCAACATGTAATTCAACAGAATCGTGGTGTCGGGCAAGATCACCCGTTCCGCTGACGAGTGAGAGATATCCCGTTCATGCCATAAGGGAACATTTTCATAAGCCGTCACCATATGACCGCGAACCACCCGTGCCAGCCCCGTGATATTTTCGGATCCGATGGGGTTTCGTTTATGAGGCATGGCAGAAGATCCTTTTTGTCCTTTGCCGAATGCCTCTTCCACTTCCCGTGTCTCACTCTTCTGCAACCCCCGGATCTCCACTGCGAACTTCTCCAAGCTGGTGGCGATCAAGGCCAACGTGGACAGGTATTCAGCATGGCGGTCCCGTTGCAGGGTTTGCGTGGAGATCGGAGCCGGTATCAGACCCAGCTTTTCGCATACATACTTCTCCACAAACGGATCGATGTTGGCGTAGGTTCCCACCGCCCCGGAAATCTTGCCGACAGCCACGGTACGGACTGCCTTCTCCAACCGCTCTTTGTTCCGTTTCATCTCCTCCCGCCACAGAGCCATCTTCAGCCCAAACGTGGTGGGTTCAGCATGCACCCCGTGGGTGCGCCCCATCATCACCGTATATTTGTGCTCCCGCGCCTTCCGATCCAACACATCCAGCATCCGATCCACATCGCGAAGCAAAATTTCGTTGGCTTGGCGTAACAGGAACGATAATGCAGTGTCCACCACATCCGTGGAGGTCAAACCGTAATGGACCCACTTGGATTCATCCCCTAAAGTCTCCGCAACGGCACGGGTGAATGCCACCACATCATGGCGCGTCTCCTGTTCGATCTCCAAAATCCGATCCACGTCGATCCGGGCGTTCTTCCGAATCCGGTCCACATCCTCCCGGGGGATCACTCCCAGCTCCGCCCACGCTTCGCAAGCCAGGATCTCCACTTCCAGCCACGCCCGGTACCGGTTTTCATCCGTCCAGATGGATCCCATCTCTTCTCGTGTATATCGTTCAATCATTCCACTTTTCAACTCCCGGTTGATTTCATCGGTTTTATTTCATCGCTTGCCGAAGGCCAAATTCCCAATCCGTCTATGAGCCTCTCTGCCTGTTCCAGCGATTCTTCCACTACTGTTAAGTGGCCCATCTTACGCCCAGGACGGCTTTCCCGTTTTCCGTACAGGTGCAGCTTAACAGATGCCGGCAACCGGGGTGCCGCCTTTTCCACGGCTTCCAGATGTTCTCCCAAGATGTTTACCATCACCGCAGGGGAAAGGGGGCGGAACGACCCCAAAGGCAGCCCGCATATGGCACGGATATGCTGTTCAAATTGTGAAGTGGTGCAGGCATCGTAAGTCCAGTGGCCGGAATTGTGGGGACGGGGAGCCAGCTCGTTGATCCACAACCGGCCGTCGGCAAGCTGGAACAACTCCACCGCCACCAGCCCCACCACGTTTAAGGCGCTGGCCACTCTTACGGCCAATTGCTCCGCTTCCCGCAGGATGGAATCGGCTACCGGTGCAGGCGCCCGGGTCAGATGAAGAATATGATTGCGGTGAATGTTTTCAACCGCTGAAAAGGTTCCCACCTCTCCATGGATGGAACGGGCCGCAATCACGGAAAGTTCCCGCTCAAACGGAACAAACGCTTCCACCACCCACGGACCCCCAGCGATCGTTTCCATCGTTTGCACAGCGTCGTTTTGATCCCGGAGCAGCCACTGCCCTTTCCCATCATAACCGCCGGTGGCTGTCTTCAATACACAAGGAAAACCGACTTCTATCGCTGTACGTAGAAGGTCGGCGGGGTCATGGAGAGGAAGGTAGGGGGCAACCGGCAGTCCTGCGGTCACCAGGGCTTCTTTTTCCCGTAACCGATGGCGAGTCGTTTGCAATAATCGGCTTCCCTGCGGGACAAAGGTGCGATCCTCCAACAGGCGGACCACATCGTCATCCACATTTTCAAATTCATACGTGATGACATCACTTTGTTCCGCCAGCATTCCCGCCGCTTCCAGGTCATCAAAGGAGGCTTGGATATGACCATCCGAAACCGGAGCCGCCGGGCAATCCGCAGCAGGATCTAAGGTGATAAAACGGTATCCCATACGACGCCCTTCCAGGGCGATCATCCGTCCCAACTGCCCGCCACCCAGAATACCGATGGTGCTGCCCGGCAGGAGAATTTTCGGTTGGTTTGCTTTGTTCGTTGTTGTCATGGCTCTCACCCATCCAAATTTGCTGTCTCCAATACCCGACGACGGATCGCTTCTCTCCGTTGACGGAGCTGCTCACGAACGGTTTCGTCATGAGCACCTAGGATTTCAGCCGCCAGCAATCCGGCATTGACCGCCCCTGCCTGACCGATAGAAACGGTTGCCACCGGTACGCCACCCGGCATCTGAACAATGGAATACAGAGAATCCAATCCGTTTAAGGTAGACGTTTTGATCGGAACACCGATGACCGGCAATACGGTTTTGGCCGCCACCATTCCCGGCAGATGGGCAGCCCCGCCGGCCCCAGCGATGATCACTTTCAGCCCACGCTGTTCCGCTTCTTCTGCATAACGAAACATTTCATCCGGAGTGCGATGGGCCGAAACCACCCTTTTCTCAAACGGAATCGTCAGCTCCTGAAGCACGTCACAACACTGCTCCATGGTGGGCCAATCGGAAGTGCTTCCCATAATGACCCCCACCTGTGGCAACGCCATTGACTCCACTCCTATCCATTCATCTAAAAATCCATGATAAAAAACAAAAACCCAAACAGCGGATCCCTAGGGAAAACCTACCGTTCGGGTGTAACAGACACACCTGTGGTGAGGCATTTCCCATAGTCCGGAAATTTACGGTCTCCGGGTAGAAACGCCCAGGCCTTATTCCCGAGCATATATGAGAAAGCACGTGCATGATTTTCATCTTCATCACTCCTCATTCAGTGTAACAGCCCTCCCCATCCAAGTCAATGAAAAGACGAACAATATTACTTTCCAGCTCATCAGCGTTCGTTTTTTACACAAACAAAAATCATCCGGCTCCCCTACAGGAAGCCGGATGATTGGAAGTCGTATTCACCTAAGCGGTCTTCACCGCTTCTTCGTTTACTTCTACGTCAGCGCCCTCCGTCTTGGCGACACAGGTGGCGACCATGGCGTCACCGGTGATGTTGGTGGCAGTACGTGCCATGTCGAGGAGTCGGTCAACCCCCAATACGATTGCCAATCCTTCCAGTGGCAAGCCCACCGTCGGGAAGACGACCGTCAACATCACGATCCCGGCGGAGGGAACGGCGGCGGTGCCGATTGAAGCCAGCGTGGCCGTCAGAATGATCAGAAGCTGCTGAGTAAGGGTCAGATCAATCCCATACACCTGAGCGATAAAGATCGCCGCAACCCCTTGCATAATCGCGGTCCCATCCATGTTGATGGTGGCACCCAGAGGCAGAACAAAACTGCTGATGCTCTTCGGCACTTTTAGGCCGTTCTCCACTCGGTCCATGGTGACCGGCAAGGTGGCGGCGCTGCTGCTGGTGGTGAAGGCCACCTCCATCGCCGGGAACATGTTTTTATAGAACCGGAACGGGCTGATCTTGGCCACAAATTTCAGGAACGATCCGTAGGTAACCAACATGTGAACCAGCAGGACCAACACAAGGGTAATCATATACAGGGCCATGGAACCGATCAGATCGATGCCCGCTTCGCCGATCGCCTTTGCCATCAGAGCGAAAGCGGCGTAGGGAACCACTTTCATCAGCTGATGGACCAGCCACATCATAATTTCATTGGCCTGCTCCACCACTTCCCGAACCCGCTCCACTTTGCTGCCCAGGAAGGCCATCCCCAACCCGAACACCAAAGCGAAGAAGATGATTTGCAGCATCTGCCCTTCAGCCAAAGCTGTGACCGGGTTATCCGGAACGATGTTAAGCAGGGTGTCCATTACAGGGGGAGCTTCATTAATTTCGGGTTGGCTCTCCGGAAGCGACACGTTAGCCCCGTTACCGGGCCCGATCACGTTGGCAAATACCAAAGCCAAGCTGATGGCGATCGCCGTCGTGATCAAGTAAAAGAAGATCGTTTTGCCGCCCACCCGGCCCAGTTTCTTAGGATCGGCCATTCCCGCCGCACCGATGGCGATGGAAAAGAAGACCAACGGCACTACGATCATCTTGATCGCCCGCAGGAACAAATCGGCTACCGGCGCAAACAAGTAGGTGTTTACCGATTCAAATGTGTTTGGGAAAAACAGATGAAGAACCAGCCCCGTCACGAGACCGAGGAATATTCCGATGAGAATCTTTTTGGTCAAGCTCATTCGATCCACCTACCTTTACAAAAATCAAAAAGATATCTGCAAAAAAACCGACAAATAATATCGTTGGATCCAGACGAACCCACTCTTTGTAACCGCCAAAAGCATTATAACACATCATGCAAACGTATTCATCCTACATAGAATGGGTATACTTAACAAGTTTCATGGACACCCCTCCATACTCCATGAGATGTAGAAAATTGTCCCCCCTTGTCAATACTACACGAGCGATCTCTTTCCCTCCTTCCAATTACCAAAATTTCTGAAGTTTTCTTCGCCACCCTCTCCATCACAGGAAGACAGCCTCCTGAGATTAACGTATGACGGTGTTCGCTTGTCCCATTCCTAGTGCCCCATCAGGGAACTTCGATCTGCTTTTCTAAACCTTCATGGGGAGGCCGTCTTGGTATTCCGTCTTCGCTCCATGCACTCTCGCTATGCACTCATAGAAGCACAAGTCTCGCCTTGGTCACTTTCGTTCCCAGGTCTCGCTATGCACTCATAGAAGCACAAGTCTCGCCTTGGTCACTTTCGTTCCCAGGTCTCGCTATGCATAGCAGAGTCGATTCTGCAGGCTTTCCAAGCCTCCCTCCACGTAAACATGATCGATATCGGTAGAAGGGTCACTATCATTCAACGGATCCTCCTCAGGTACACTATCTGTTAAAAACATAATCAACTGACTGCTTGCTCGTTGGGTGCTTCCCACTCCTGATTTAGCTTAGCGAAAACCGGAAGAAACCACGCAATGATGGTTACTGTCACCACCATGCTCCCTGCAATGGCAAATAAGGGCATCACACCCCAGGATTCAGCGATCACTCCTCCGAACATCGCACCGATCGGCATACCACCCTGAGCCATTAACAGGCGTAAAGCGAACACTCTTCCTCTTAACTGTTCCGGAACCATGCGTTGATACAGCGTCGAGTTTAAGATGTTGAACCAAATGCCGAAAAAACCGCTGACCACTGCCAGTAAAAGAGCCAAGGGGTACCAATAAGCGACGGATAACAAACCCAGGCAACTCCCCATGATGAGATTAGCCCCCAATATATAGTTTTTCTTCCGCTTCGGTTCCGGTATCCAGCCCATAAACATAGAGCCCGCCAAAATTCCCAAGGAGTACGTGGAAAACAGCAATCCCACCTGAAAGGAAGATCCATTTAATACATCCGTTACATAAGGGAGAAACATGGGATTGGTTGCGCTGAAACTCATATTGCCCAATAGGATTAACAACCCGGTCCCCAACAATACCGGCGCCGTCTTAAAAAAAGCAGCTCCTTCCCGAAATTGACGAAACCAGGAAACGGGTTGGACAGTGGCTCTCTCCCCTTCCCTACATGGGAGAAACCATAACACCAAACCCGCGGTGCCCATCAGCGAGACCAATAAATATAAGATGTACTGCGGATCCCACCATACAAGCAGCAATCCTGCTGCAGGAGGACCGATCAAAAGTGCGAAACTCATCGTCCCTTCCAGGAGCGAATTGGCTTTGATCAGTTTTTCTTTCGGAACGATCGCAGGTACATAAGCCATGGTGGCAGGGCGAAACAAAGGCTCGGTAATTCCGGTGAAGACAGCGGAAACAAACAGGTGCCACGGTTCCAACCACCCCCACGTTAACATCACAGCCGGAAACAAATAAGCAACGGCTCGGATCCACTCGGATGCGATCATCACTTTGCGCAGATCCCATCGATCCAGAAAGGGGCCCACCAAAAGCTGCACCGTCAAAAGCGGCACCAAATAAGCGGTATGAAGAGCACCCATCGCCAGCTTGGAACCCGTCAGCTCGTATACCAGCCACCCTTCTAAAAACGTGGCGAACATCCCTCCCAACCCGGATGCAAATTGACCCGCCCACACCAATACAAAGGCCCGAATACGCAGCAGCTCTTTCATTCACGCCTCTCCTCTCCCATAAAAAGACGGATCAAATCTATTCCGATTTTAAATAAGCCTTCAGCTCACTCCCCACTTGATCCAAGGCTTTCTCCCGCAGCCGATATAAGCCCGTTCCTTTATCCGGATGATAGTCGAGTTGCACCAGCCCCGCCGCCCGAAGGTGGACCAGATGGTGGTTGACGGTACTTTTGGCCAAGCCTACGTAGTGAACGATTTCCATGAACGAGCGCGCCTCTTCTGCGATGAAGCGAAGAATTCGCAAACGATTGGGGTCCCCCAGGCTGCTGCTAAACCGAACGAGTGAGCGGGGAGGATCATCGGAAGACTGCGGCGGAAAGTCAACAGCATATTTCCAGGTTAAAGGGTTCCCATACTCAAATAAATTGATCGGCGCATAATGATATTGCGGAATCAAAATGAGAGTCCGCACTTCGTTAATCGGCTGAAGCCGAATCCCTTTTGTCGCCTGCTCCACCACTTCAACCGCATCTAGACGCTCACTCAAACGTTGCTTCCGATCCGCATCTTCCTTCAGCACATGAAGAATGGCGGGATCGATATGCCGAAAATACTGTTGGTTCCACTGATCCACCACTTCCACCACCAGTTGATGCATCGACTTCCATTCATCCATAGAGAGGCCCCATTGCTCTCTCCAGTCCACATTCATATATAAATCCTCCGATGATTGGCCGCTGAGCCAATCCAAAAACCCATCCACCTCTTCTTTTGCAGGAGAATCCAATGTGGTTTTTGCCAGAAAATACTGAAAGAGTTTCTTATCCCAAAACGCCTCTTCCGATTGCTCCATCATCTGTGTCAGCTTTTTTTTCAATCCGGGCTGTAGCTTCGTATCCGCTTCCTTTACCCAAGATTTCCCCAGATCGGTCACTCGATGCGCTTTTTTTTCCAAATACAAGTGAAGACTGGTTGTCAATTCATAAATCGGTGAATACTCCACCTTTAACTGAAAGGGCATCCTTTTCACCTCAATGTTCGATTTATGTAGAACGAATTTCTGTTCGATTATAATCGAACTTATAAACAGTTGCAACATCTTTTTCCAAAACAAAACCGGCTTTGGAAAGAAGCCGGTTTTCATACCACAACGAGAAATTTGATACTCCCCTCGTCCTTCTTATCCTGTTTTTTCATTCTGTTTACTTGGTCGCTAACCACATCGCTTTTCGCATGATCCACTCAAGGGAATCGCCGTGACGAAAGCCCAGCATTTGTTGCTGTTCCACACTGGCCCCCTTCAATACCGTTCGGATTCGTTCTCTAACTTCCTGCGGGGTGTGTGCCCGATCAAGCCAAGGCTCTATCTGCATTTGGTTTTCCCAGCGATGCAGTACCTCCACCTGTGAAAATCCCACCCTGCGGAGCAGATCGCTCCATCGGCTCTCCGTAAAAACCCATCCGTGCGAGGGGTCCCGCCATTTTTCCACTTGGTTGTACAACACTTCTGTCGTTGGATCAGCCGGAGACACATTATCCACCAGAATAAACAACCCCCCATCTCTCAACAACCGATGACATTGCTGAAAAGCCCGCAACGGCTCGGGAAAATGGTGAGCGGCAATCCGACAGGTGACCACATCAAACAAACCATCCGGCATGGGAATGTCTTCAGCATCCCCCATCATCCAAACCAGATTGTCCAAGTTTCGTTCTTTTGCCGCTCGTTTCGCTTGTTCCAGCATCCCTTCTGTCAAGTCCAATCCGACGACACGAGAGACACACTGACGAAGAGCAAATGCCGTATGTCCGGTGCCTGTCGCCACATCCAATGCCAGTAATGGCTGGGGTTGATGTGCTTTTACCGCTTGAACCAACCATTTCAGATCCTGACCTTTGGCATGGATCTCACTCTCCACATATCCGGAGGCCGTCGAACCAAACTGCACTTTGACCCTTTCCTTCTCTCTGGACACAAGGAATCGCCTCCCACTTGAAAGTCGCACGACTATGTTCCATATAGTGAAACTTAGTTTCATTATATGAATATTTTATCTTATATTCGGAAAAGAGGCAACAGACTTACATCCATCTTTGGAAAATAAAACAAAAAACCGCTTAGGAACGATCCTTCCAAAGCGGACAAATCAAAAAACCACCCATTAAAGGGTGGTTTCAGTTGCCTGGCGACGTCCTACTCTCCCAGGGGCCTGCGCCCCAAGTACCATCGGCGCTGGAGGGCTTAACTGCCGTGTTCGGGATGGGAACGGGTGGAT